>DAIRDJ010000030.1:0-6937 GCA_036796215.1 Geminicoccaceae bacterium | reverse complement strand
TGCCCGGCGGCCAGAGCCCCTTCGGCGTAGGCGTCGGCCAGGGCGTGGTCGAGATGGCCGCCTTCGGGGTCGGGGTGGCCCTGGATCAGCGTGATCTGGCGCATGGGTCAGGCGCTCCGGTCAGGCGAGAAGCTCGTGTCCTCGTAGCCGAGGCCGCGTCCTGCCGCACGATCCGCTGCACCTCTGGTTCGTGGCGTTGAACGACTGAACTCACATGCGAGGGTTCGTCCGTGAGATCCGATCAAGGCCGCCTGCCCCGGCAGTTGGTGCATCTAGGCGCGAGTTGAACGGCGTTCACGGACGATTTATTAGTGCAGTTGACGGGCTCTCCCCCGCCCCGGGGTTCCTCGAGACAGTCCAGGCTCGCGCCGTCGCGCCTATCGAGCTGAGTAGGCCAGCGACATTGGCCGCAGGCGTCAGCAAAATGCCGCGCGACTCGGAGACTGTTGGCTTGGCTGTTCACGCCTTCACCCCGGCCCCCGGCAGCTTCTCGGCCGTGGCATCGAGCGGCCAGCGGGCGCGGGCGGGGGTGTCGAGGTCGTCGGTGAGGCCGAGGGCCAGGCGTTCGAGGCCGGCCCAGGCGACCATGACGCCGTTGTCGCCGCAAAGGGCTATGGGCGGGAGAACCAGACGTGCCCCCTCGCCTCGCGCGATGGCCTCGAGGCGGCTGCGGATGGTCCGGTTGGCGGCGACCCCGCCGGCGACGACCAGGGTGCGGGCGGCTGGATCGTCACCGAGCATGCGCAGCGCATTGGTGGTGCGATCGGCGAGACAATCGGCGACGGCGGCCTGGAAGCTGGCGGCGAGGTCGCGGACGAAGGTCTGGTCGGTACGGCCGGCAGCGAGGATGGTCTGGCGGACGGCGGTCTTGAGGCCGGAGAAGGAGAAGTTCGCGGATTTCTGGCCCTTCAGCGGGCGGGGGAGCGCGAAGCGGCCGGGATCGCCGCCTTCGGCCGCTGCCTCGACGAGCGGGCCGCCCGGGTGGCCGAGGCCGAGCATCTTCGCCACCTTGTCGAAGGCCTCGCCGACGGCGTCGTCGATGGTCGAGCCCAGCCTGCGGTAGTCGCCGACGCCGTTCACGACCAGGAGCTGGCAGTGGCCGCCGGAGACCAGGAGGAGGGTGTAGGGAAAGGCGAGCCGGTCGGTGAAGCGGGCGGTGAGCGCGTGCGCCTCGAGGTGGTTGACGGCCACGAGCTTCAGGCGGGCGGCGAGGCTGATCATCTTGGCGGTCACCAGGCCGACCAGGAGCCCGCCGATCAGGCCGGGGCCGGCGGTAGCAGCGACGGCGTCGAGATCGGCGAAGCCGAGGCCCGCTTCGTCCATGGCCTCGCGGATCAGCCGGTCGAGCCGCTCGAGATGGGCCCGGGCCGCGATCTCGGGGACGACACCGCCATAGAGCTGGTGCTCGTCGACCTGGCTGAAGAGGACGTGTGCGTGCACCCGCCGCGTGTCGTCGACGATGGCGACGGCGGTCTCGTCACAGCTCGTCTCGATCCCGAGGACGACCGGCATTTGAGTTGTGCGTCCACTCTGCTAGGGGGAGGTCGATCGACAGGTGGTACCGTGATGGATAAGATGACCCAGCGAGGCAAGCTCAAGATCGGCACCCGCGGCTCGCCGCTGGCGCTGGCCCAGGCCGAGCTGACCCGCCAGGCCCTGGCCGAGGCGCGGCCCGACCATCTCGCCGTGCCGCTCGACGAGACCGAGATCGTGGTCATCAAGACGACCGGCGATCACGTGCTCGACCGGCCGCTCTCGGAGATCGGCGGCAAGGGTCTCTTCACCAAGGAGATCGAGGAGGCGCTGCTCGACGGGCGGATCGATCTTGCCGTCCACTCGATGAAGGACATGCCGACCCAGCTGCCGGCGGGCCTCGTCATCCCGGCTCTCCTGCCGCGCGAGGACCCGCGCGACGTTCTGATCCTCGGCGCGAGCCTGGCCGCGACCTGCAAGGCGGTGGCGGATTTGCCCGAGGGGGCCAGGATCGGCACGGCGTCGCTCCGGCGGATGGCGCAACTGAAGGCACAGCGGCCGGATCTGGTGATCGAGACCTTGCGCGGCCAGGTCGGGACCCGGCTCCAACGGATCGAGGAGGGCCGGTTCGACGGCACGCTTCTGGCACTCGCCGGGCTCAAGCGGCTCGGCATGGTGGAGCGGGCGACGGTGGTGCTCGGCATCCAGGAGATGCTGCCGGCGATCGCCCAGGGGGCCGTCGGCATCGAGTGCCGGGCGGACGATGACCGCATGCTCGAGCTTTTGGCCGCGATCGGCTGCCGGGCGACCAAGGCCTGTGTGGATGCCGAGCGTGCCGCCCTTGCCGCCCTCGACGGCTCCTGCCGCACCCCGATCGCCGGCCTCGCCGGGCTCGATGGCGAGAAGCTGCTGCTCGCGGTGCTGATCGCCCGGCCCGACGGCAGCGAGGTGCATCGCGAGACGGGCGAGGCGCATGTCGATGCCGGCCCCGACCTCGGCGCGGCGCTCGGCGGCAGGCTCAAGGCCCTGGGCGGGCCGGGCTTTTTCGTCCACTGAGCTGCCGTTGCGGGTCCTCGTCACCCGACCGGAGCCACAAGCCAGTGCGACGGCGGCACGGCTGCGGGCCCGCGGGCACGAGGTCCACATCGCCCCGGTTGCCTGGATCGAGCGGCGCGAGCCTGCTCTGCCCCCGGCCGCTGCCGTCGATGCGGTGATCCTGACCAGCGCCAGTGCGGCCTTCGCCCTCGCCCCTTATCGGGATTTGCCGGTCCATGCGGTCGGTGCTGCGACCGCCCGGGCGGCCCGTGCCGAAGGTGCCCGATCGGTGACGACCGCCGCCGGTGACTGGCGGCGCCTCGCCCGGCTGCTCAGCGGCCCGGAAGGCCCGCCGATGGGCGCCCGGTTGCTGCATCTTTCGGGGGCCGAGATCCGCGGCGACCTCGCCGGTGCCCTCGCGGCCGCCGGGTTCTCGTACCTGCGGGTCGTGGTCTATGCGGCACGCGGCCAATCCTGGCTCGATCCGCTGGTCTGGAATCTCCTGAGGCGCGAGGCGCTCGACGCCGTGCTCTTCTTCTCGCCGGCCCATGCGACGATGTGGCGCCGCCAGATCGAGCGGGCGGCGGCCTTCGACCGGCTCTTTCTGCTGCGCGCCCTGGCCCTGAGCGAGGCCGTTGCCGAGCCGCTTCGGCCGATGCCCTGGCGTGCTGTCGAGGTCGCCGCCGCGCCCGAGGTCGCGCGGCTGATCGACCGCCTTGAAGCCCGGCAGTGAAGGTGGTAGCCCTTCTGCCACCGGGTGGAGAGCTTCGGATGCTGGCGGGCAGGGACAACCCGGCGACGCACGCCGCTTCACCGCCATGCGGGTTCGGGTCGGATAGCGCAGCTGCGCCGACCACTGTTGGGGAGAGCAGCGTCGATGTCGCAAGGCCGACCGAGCAATCCGTCCCAGGGGACGCAGCGGCCGGAAGAGGCAGCCGAGCCCGAGGCGGCGAAGCCGGAAGCAGGGAGAAGCGCGCCAGCTGCCGCCTCGAGTAGCGCACCGACCGGTGACAGCGGGGCGCCGGCAGCATCGGCCAGGCCCTCGGCACCGCCGCAACCGCAGCCGGCAGCGCCATCGGGCGGCCAGCCGCAGGCGGCCAAGCCGGGCGACGGCAAGCCCGCGGGCGGCAAGCCGGCTGGCCCGCCCAGCGGTACGCCCGCCGGCGGACGGCCGACTGCGTCGAGCGCCGGCAGTTCTGGATCGACGGGCACTGGGTCGGGTGGCCCTGGCTCGGGGTCGGGCGGGTCTCGTCCCGGCGGCTCGGGCCCCGGCGGCGGCCGGACGCCACCGCCGGCACCGCCCCCGGCGGCGGCACCCGCGTCGCGCGGTCGTGGCTATGTGGCGGGCATCGTCGGTGGTGTCATCGGTGCCGTGCTCGCCGTGGTCGGTGCCCCCTTCGTGCAGGGGCCGCCACCTTTGTCGCCCGAATCCGAGTCGCGCGTGGCCGCGGTCGAGAGCGAGGCTGCGGCCGTGAGCGAGCGTGTTGCGGCGATCGAGCCGCTCGCCGCTGAGCTCGAGCCGACCGTTCGGGCCGCCGTCGAGGCCGCGGTCGCCGAGGTCCCCTCACGCGATGGTGCTGCGATCGCCGCCGTTGCCGAGGAGCTGCAGGCGCTCGCCTCGACCACGGCGTCGCTCGAGACACGGCTGACCGAGACCATGGCGTCGTCGGAGACGCGGCTGACCGAGACCATGGCGTCGCTCGAGACGCGGCTGACCGAGACCACGGCGTCACTCGAGACGCAGCTCACCGAGACCACGGCGTCGCTCGGGACGCGGCTGACCGAGACCACCGAGCAGCTCACCGCGGCGCGCGAGGGCGCGGTGAGCGGGCTCGAGCAGCAGCTTGCGGCCGCATCCGAACGGCTCGATGCCCTCGATGGCGAGCTCGAGACCCAGCTCGCCGCGGCCAGCGCGGCGGTCGGACAGATGATCCAGGCGACGCGCGAGGCGGCGAGTGCCGAGGTCGGTGACGCCCGGGCGAGCTTGTCGAGCGAGCTTTCGACGCTGCAGGAGACACTCGCGGCGACCGAGGCGCAGCTCGCCTCGGTGCAGAGCGAGGTCACGGCCTTGAAGCAGGCGCGCGCCCGGGCCGCCGCCGCCGCACTCCTGGTGCGCGACGTCGACCGGTCGATCGAGAGTGGTGCGGCGTTCGCCGAGCCGCTCGAGCGCTTGATCCCGATGGCCGGCGACGACGCGACGTTGACGACGACGCTGAGCGACCTTCGGCCCTATGCCGAGAGCGGGGTGCCGACGCTGCAGGCGTTGCGCGAGGGGCTTTTGGCCCTCGCCGAGACGGAGGCGACGCCCGAGGTCGCGGGCTCGGAGTTCATCGGCCAGACGGTGCAGAACCTCTACGGCCTGGTCCAGGTGCGCTCGAAGGACGACGAGACCGACATCGCCATGGGCCTGCTCGCCGATGCCGACGCGGCCTTGCGGGCCGGCGACATCGCCACCGCGATCGAGCAGGTCGAAGCGGCCGCCGCGGCGCCCGAGGGCATCGACGCGGCGGCCGCCGAAGACTGGCTCGCCGACGCAAGCGCCCGCCTGGCGGCGGTCGATGCGCAGGCGCAGCTCGATGCGCATATTCGTGACCTGCTCACCGCGACGGTCAACTAGCGGCGCCGAGGCCAAAACAACCATGCTCAGGCTCATCATTTTCCTCATCGTCGCAGCGGCCCTCGCCTGGGCCGCGGTGTGGCTCGCCAACAATCCAGGCCAGGTGATCATCAGCCTGGAGGCGACCGAGACGGTGCTGCCGCTCGGCATCGCGGTCGCGATTCTCGCCGCCATCACCGCCGCCGGCGTCGTCGTCTACGAGATCTGGCGCTGGGTCGTCGGCCTGCCGCGGCAGATGCGCCAGAACCGCGAGCAGAATCGCCGGCTGCGCGGCTACCAGGAGCTCACCCACGGGCTGATCGCCGCTGCCGCCGGTGACGTCACCGGAGCACGGGTGCACACCAAGCAGGCCGAGAAACTGCTCGATTCGAGTGCCGCGACCCTCCTGCTCTCCGCCCAGACGGCCCAGCTCGAGGGCAAGGAGGACGTGGCCCAGCTCAAGTTCGAGCAGATGCTGAAGCGGCCGCAGACCGAGTTCCTGGGCGTGCGCGGGCTGCTCGCCGACGCGGTCAAGCGCGGTGACCAGGAGGAGGCGCTCAAGCTCGCCAAGCGGGCCTATCAGAGCAGCCCGAACACCTCCTGGGTGCTGACCACCTATTTCGATCTCCTTACCCGCAACGGCAAATGGTCCGAGGCCTACGAGCTGATCGGCGACATGGCGCGCGAGAAGCTCTTGACCGGACCCGAGGCGACGCGGCGGCGGGCGTTGATGAAGCACATGCTGGCGATCGATGCGCTGGAGGAGGGCAAGGATCGCGAAGCCCTCGATGTCGGCCGTCGCGCGAGCGGTCTTGCCCCGACTTTCGCACCGGCGGCAGTCGCCGCCGCCGAGGCGGCCAAGCGGCTCGGCAAGATCCGCCTCGCCAAGCGGCTGATCGAGGATTGCTGGACGATCGAGCCGCATCCCGAGCTCGCCCGCGCCTATGCCGAGCTGGTGCCCGGCGAGACCGCGGTCGAGCGGCTGATGCGCTGCAGCCGTCTGCAGAAGCTGCGGCCCGGCCATCGGGTGAGCCAGATGGTCATGGCCGAGCTCGCGATGAACGCCCGGCACTGGGACAGCGCCAAGAAGCATCTCGACCAGGCACTCACCGCCGATCCCACCGCCGGCACCTATCGGCTCTACGCCGAGTACGAGCGGGCGTCGGGCGGCGGTGACGCCAAGGCCCGGGACTGGCTGGCCAAGGCCGCCGACGCGCCGGCCGACAAGTGCTGGGTCTGCGACGATACCGGCGAGGTCTTGGCCGAATGGCAGCTGTTCGGTCCCTCAGGCCGCTTCGATTCGGTCCAGTGGGAGAGCCCGCCGACCATCGCCGCGATGATCCGCGACCAGCGCCCGCCGCTGGTGCTGGTCCATGACCAGTCAGCCGGCGCCAAGTCCGGCAACGGGTCAAGCAGCAAGGTGGCATCGGGCCCGGTGATCGACGGCAAGCCCGAGGGCAAGGGCAACGGTCCCGACGCCGCGGGCGCGCTCCACGGCAGCAAGGAGCCGGCCAAGGGCGACGAGGCCAAGGGGGCCATGGCGCGCGCCGGTGCCGCAGGTCAGGGGCTCAAGGCACCGCCGCCGATCGAATCGACGGTCAAGGCGCCGACCAGGGTCAATTGAGCCACCAGCCGACCGACCAGCCCCCGGGAAGCCCTTTCAGGCCCGTTTTCCGCTTGCGAGAACGGGGCCGAGCGGGCTAATTGCCGGCGTGACGATCAAGCGGCGGGCATGGCGCCCGCTTCGTGGCCGCAATAGCTCAGCTGGTAGAGCACATCATTCGTAATGATGGGGTCGGGGGTTCGAGTCCCTCTTGCGGCACCACTTTCCGC
>DAIRDJ010000029.1:0-35491 GCA_036796215.1 Geminicoccaceae bacterium | reverse complement strand
CCTTGAGCTGGTAGAGCTGGGAGAGGCCGAAGAGGTCGGCGCGGTGGACGATCAGCGTGTTGGCCGTGGGGATGTCGAGGCCGCTTTCGACGATGTTGGTGGCGAGCAGGACGTCGAGCTTGCGATCGTAGAAGTCGGACATGACGTCCTCGAGGTCCTTGGCCGCCATCTGGCCGTTGGCGATCGCGACCTTGACCTCGGGGACCAGCTTCTCGAGCTCTTCCTTCAGCTTGGGCTGGTCCTTGATCCTCGGGCAGACATAGAAGGTCTGCCCGCCACGGTGGTACTCCCTGAGGATCGCTTCCCGGAGCACCACGGGGTCGACCGGCATGACGAAGCTGCGCACGGCGAGCCGATCGACGGGCGGGGTCGCGATGATCGAGAGCTCCTTCATCCCACCCAGGGCCATGTGCAGGGTGCGCGGGATGGGCGTCGCGGTCATCGTCAGGACGTGGACCTCGGCGCGCAGCTGCTTCAGGCGCTCCTTGTGGGTGACGCCGAAATGCTGCTCCTCGTCGACGACGACGAGGCCGAGGTCCTTGAAGCTCACGGTCTTGCCGAGGAGCGCATGCGTGCCGATGACGATGTCGACCGAACCGTTGGCGAGACCCTTCTTCACTTCGGTTGCCTGCTTGGCGGTGACGAAGCGGGAGATCTGCTCGACCCGGAGCGGCAGGCCGGCGAAGCGCTCGCCGAAGTTCTTGAAGTGCTGCCGGGCCAGGAGCGTGGTCGGTGCCAGGATCGCCACCTGCTTGCCGGACATGGCGGCCACGAACGCGGCTCTCAGCGCCACCTCGGTCTTGCCGAAGCCGACATCGCCGCAGATCAGCCGGTCCATGGGCTTGCCCGAGGCCATGTCGTCGAGGACAGCGTGGATGGCGCGCAGCTGATCCTCCGTCTCCTCGAAGGGAAAGCGTGCTGCGAACTCGTCGTAGAGGCCGGGGGCGAGCTCCAGCGTCTGGCCCTTGCGCAGCTCACGCGCGGCGGCGATCTTGATCAGTTCGTCGGCGAGCTCCTTGATCCGCTGCTTGATCCGCGCCTTGCGGTTCTGCCAGCCGACCCCACCCAACTTGTCGAGCTGGACCTCCTGGTCGGCATGACCGTAGCGGGTCAGGATGTCGAGGTTCTCGACCGGGACGAAGAGCTTGTCGCCGCCGGCATAGAGCAGCTTCAGACAGTCGTGCGGGGCACCGCCGAGCTCGAGGGTGACGAGGCCGTCGAAGCGGCCGATGCCGTGCTCGGCGTGGACGACGAAGTCGCCCTCGGCAAGCGTGCCGACGTCCTGGATGAACTTGTCCGCGGCCTTGGCTCGCCTCGCCTGTCGACGGGTCAGCCGCTCGCCGAGCAGATCCTGCTCGCCGACGAGACAGAGGCCAGGCGCCAGCACACCGGTGTCGAGCGGCAGGACCGCGAGGTGCACGGCACCCAAGATGCGCTCGGCCAGTGTTTCGATGCGCAAGGGCGGCTCGAGGCCGTGATCGACCAGGACCTGCGCCAGCCGGTCGGCCGCACCGCCACCGTGGACGGTGACGATCGGGCTCTCGGGCTTCAGCGCGGTCAAATGCTCGGAAATCGCCTCGAAGAGGTTGATGTTGCGATCGGCACGCTCGCGGGCGAAATCGCGGCCGGGGCGTCCTTCGAGGTCGATGATCTCGGCAATGCCCGATGGCTTCACCGGCGGTGGGGCGAAGATCGAGAAGAGCCAGCTGGTACGTGGGCGCAGGAGGGAGCGAACACTCTCCTCGTCGAGATAGAGTGTGTCGGGCGGCAATGCCCGATAGGGCAAGGAGCCGAAGGCCCCGGTCAGCGCCGCATTGCCGGTGCGGACCTCGTACTGCTCGCCGATCGCCGCCTGCCGGGCCCTCACCGTGTCCTCGGCCAGATGATCGAAGGCAACGGCGACGTCGCCGCCCAGATAGTCGAAAATGGTTGCGAGCTTGTCGTGGAAGAGCGGCAGCCAGTGCTCCATGCCGGGATAGTGCCGGCCTGAGGTGACCGATTCGAGGAGCGGGTCGTCGGTCACCGCCCCGAACTGCCGCAGGTAGCCCGCGCGGAAGCGCTCGACCGTGGCTTCGTCGAGCAGCACCTCGGAGACCGGGCCGAGCTCGATGGTCTCGAGCCGATCGGTGGTCCGCTGGGTCGCCGGATCGAAGCGGCGGATCGATTCGAGGGTTGCGCCGAAGAAGTCGAGCCGGACGGGCTCCGCGGCGCCGGTCGGGAAAAGATCGATCAGCCCGCCCCTGACCGCATAGTCGCCGGGCTCCACGACGGTGCCGACACGCTGGTAGCCGTTGCGCTCGAGGTGCTGGAGCAGCCCGTCCCGGTCGACCCGGGCCGAGGCCTTGAGGAAGAGATGACTGGCCCGGACCGCATCCGGCGGCGGCAGCTTCTGGACGAAGGCATTCGCGGAGACGAGGACAAGCCGCGGTCGCCCCGAAGGTGCCTGCGCGAGTGTGTGCAGAGTCTGGAGCCGCTCGGCGACGACGCTGGCATTGGGCGATACCCGGTCATAGGGCAGGCAGTCCCAGGCCGGCAGCGTCAGCACCTCGATCCCGGCTGCCATGAAGCGGACGAGGGCCGCCAGCGCCGCGCTGCGCTGCGCATCGCGCGTCACATAGACGAGCGTCTCGGCCTCGCGCCTGCCGAGGCGTTCGGCGATGAAGCGAGCCTCGAGGCCGGGCAGGGCGTTGGCGACGAGGATCCGCTGCCCGGCGGTCGCCGGTGCTGCCGCCGGGGCCGCCGCCTGCTCGATGAGGTCGGTGGTCAACGGACGGGCTCGTAGGCCTGGAGCAGCTTGAAGACGCGGTTGTCGTGGCGGGCCGGCACGTGCCGGGCGCCGGAGAGCCAGGCCCAGACGTCCTGGTCGGCCTCGTCGAGCAAGGCCTCGTACTGGTCGAGCTCGTCGCCCGAGAGGCCCGCCAAGTGCCGCTCGGCGAACTGGCCGAAATGCAGGTCGACCTCCTTGAAGCCCCGATAGCGGCTGCGATGGGCGAGGCGCTTGAGCCGCGCCGTTGCAGTGTCGTTCATGATCCGGCCCCGTCTCTGCTGCTTGCGCCGAAGGGCAGCGCCCTTCAATACCGACTGCACCCGCGCCGCTGTCGGCCGGGTGTCGAGGTTCAAAAGGGATGTAGTCGATATGCCGGAGGCGGCCAAGGGCAGTGCCGCAACGCCAGAGGCAACCGAGCGGCCGCCCGTGCTCTATCCGCTGTTCCGCCCGCTCGGCAGCCTGCCGGGGGTCGGCCCCAAGGTGGCCAGACTCTGTGCCCGTCTGCTCGGCCGCGACGAGCCGCGCGTGCTCGATCTCGTTGCCATGGCGCCGATCCGCCGCCGCGACATCGTCGACGTGCGACGGCTCGAGCCCGGCGATGTCGGCCGGCTCGTCGCCCTCGACGTCGAGATCGGCGAGCACCGCCCGAGCCTCGGCCGGGCCCCCTACCGGATCAACGGCCGCAGCGGCGGTGCCGCGGTCGATCTCGTCTTCTTCAACGCCAAGACGCCCTGGCTCGAAAAGCGCTTTCCCAAAGGGGCCGTGGTCCGGCTGATCGGCCGGCCCGACCTCTTCAACAACCGCTTCCAGCTGGTCCACCCCGAGCCCGCGAGCGAGGGCGGCCGGGACGCAACAGTCTACCGGCTGATCGAGGGCCTCGGTGCCTTGCGCCTCAAAAAGCTCATCGCCATCGCCATGGCCGAGATCCCGGAGCTGCCCGAATGGCACGATCCGGCGTTGCCCGAGCTGCGGGATCTACCGGCCTGGCGAACCGCACTCGCCACCTTGCACGGCCTGATCGACGCACCCGAGGGGCTGGGCGAGGCCGCGGTCGAGCGCGCCCGCAAGCGCCTCGCCTTGGACGAGCTCGCCGCCACTCAGCTCGCCCTGGCCCTCGTTCGCCAGCGCCGCGCCAGCCTGCCGGCACCGGCGATCAAGGGCCCGAGCCCCACCGCCGAAGCCCTGCTCGCGGCCCTGCCCTTCGCGCCCACGGGTGCGCAAGCCCGGGCCATGGCGGAGATCGCAGCGGACCTTGCCCGCCCCCGGGCGATGGCCCGCCTCCTGATGGGCGATGTCGGCAGCGGCAAGACGCTGGTCGCCCTTTGCGCCATGCTGCACGCGGTCGATGCCGGCTTTCAGGCGGCCTTGATGGCGCCGACCGAGGTCCTCGCCCGCCAGCACGCCAAGGGCCTCAAGGCCCTGGCCGAACCGCTCGGCGTCGAGATCGCGCTGCTGACCGGCAGCGACACACCGGCCCAGCGCCGGCAACTCCTGGCCAGGATCGAGAGCGGCGAGGCCGCGATCACCGTCGGCACCCACGCCCTTTTCCAGACCGGTGTCACCTTCAGGAACCTGGCGCTTGCGGTGATCGACGAGCAGCACCGCTTCGGCGTGGCGCAACGGCTCGGGCTCGTCGCCAAGGGTGAAGCCACGCATCTCCTCCTCATGACCGCGACCCCAATCCCGAGAAGCCTCGTGCTCGCCGCCTATGGCGACGTCGCGACCTCGAGGCTCGACGAGAAGCCGCCCGGCCGCCAACCGATCACCACGGCCATCATCCACCGCCGTCGCCTCGACGAGGTGATCGAGCGCCTGGCGGCGGCACTCGCGCGCGGCGAGCAGGTCTACTGGATCTGCCCGAGCATCGAGGCCGTGGCGGATACCGAGGGCCAGGGTGCCGAGAGCGGCGACAATGCCGCCGAGCAACGCTTCGCCGAGCTTCGCGACCTCTTCGGCGAGGCCGTGGGTTTGGTCCACGGCCGGCTCAAGCCGGCGGAGAAGGCGGCGGCGATGGCCGCTTTCGCTGCGGGCGAGACGCGGCTCCTGGTCGCCACCACGGTGATCGAGGTCGGCGTCGACGTGCCCGAGGCCACGATCATCGTCATCGATGGTGCGGCGCGCTTCGGGCTTGCCCAGTTGCACCAGCTGAGAGGTCGGGTCGGCCGCGGCAGCCGGCCCTCTTACTGCCTTTTGCTCTACGACCCGCCGCTCGCGGGGCCGGCCCGGGCGAGGCTCGAGATCCTGCGCGATTGCGACGACGGCTTCAGGATCGCCGAGGAGGATTTGCGATTGCGCGGCCCGGGCGAGGTCCTGGGCTCACGGCAGAGTGGCCTGCCGGAGCTGCGCTTCGCCGACCTCTCGACCGACGGCGATCTCGTGGCCCTCGCCCAGACCGCCGTGCAGCGGGTGACGGCCGAGACCTCGGCGCTGGAGAGCGACAGGCTCGAGCGGCTGCGCCTCCTCCTCCACCTGTTCGAGCGCTACGAGGCCCTGGGCTCGCTCGGCGCCGGCTGAACGGCAAAGGTGCCGCCGGGCGAGCCGTCCGGTTCCGTCGGCACCACGATGCCGCCCGAGATTACCAGCTTGAGGCCGTCCTCGACCGGCATGTCGAGCCGGATGATGTCGCGCGCCGGCACAAAAACGAGAAATCCGGAGGTGGGATTGGGCGTGGTCGGCACGAACAGATTGAGGAACTCGCCGTCGAAGCGGCTGGCGATCTCACCCCTGGTGGGGCCGGTGACGAAGCCGATCACCCAAACCCCGCGCCTTGGCCACTCGACCAGCACCACCTCGCGGAACGAGCTCGAGCTTTCGGCCAACACCGTCTCGAAGATCTGCTTTAAGGCTCCGTAGATCGAGCGCACCACGGGCATCGCATCCAGCACCCGCTCGCCCATGCGCATCAGCGACCGGCCGACGAAGCCGGCAGCGAACCAGCCGATGAAGGTCAAGAGCACCAGCGCCACGGCGATGCCGATGCCCGGCACGCCGAACGGCAGATAATTCGCCGGATCATAGCGGGCAGGGATCAGCCGGCTGGTCGTGCTGTCGAGAAAATCGAGAATCTGCCAGACGATGAAGAAGGTGATGGAGACCGGGGCGGTGACGATGATGCCGGCAAAGAGATAGGTGCGCAGCCGGGCGAGGAGCGAGGGTGGCCTGGCCGGCCCGCCCTCGCCAGTGCCCTCGCCGCCCCGTAGTCGCCGCCGGCCAATAGTCTCGCTCAACGCCGCAACCCCTCACTGTCCACCAGCATCCGCCGGCAACCTAGGCGCTCGCGCCGCCGCTGACCATAGCTGCGCGCCGACCGAGTTCTCGCCCGGGCGGCCGGCCCGAACAAGCACAAAAGTAGTTAAATTTCTGTAAAATTTTATCTTCCTTTTACTCAAATAGCTGTACGATAATTACTTGCACCTCGTTGACAGGCATCACCGAGCACGACTAAAAGGCAAGGAACAGATCGCCGTCACGTCTTCGGCCAGAGGTTTCGATAGCGCCAGTCGCGGCGGACGATCGACTGACGAGGTGAGGATCTCGAGCATGACTGTCATCAATAGTTCGACACTGCTGGTCCGTCGGATCACCGACCTGCAAAGGCGGCGTGACATCCTCCTGGAACGCCAGGATCGGCTGCGCCGCAGCCTGCCGGAATGGGCCTTTGCCCCGCTGCAGCTCGCCGGCATGTCGTCTGCCGAGATCCGCTCGATGATGCAGGAGATGAGCCGGGCGGAGAGCGATGCCGGGCTCGACGAGATCGACCGCGAGCTCGAGCAGCTCGACCAGCGGATCGAGGAGCTCGAGAACGAGCTCTTGACCACCCCGTGCCGTGCCCTCGATTCGATCCACGCGGTGCTCGACCTGGCGCTGAGCCGGTTCCGCAGCCAGACCTCGTCCGACCCCGAGGACCTGTTCTACGACTTCGGCGACGCCCGGGTGCTCCGCCTGTTCGAGCGCGCCACCGACGACATCCAGGCCCTGCTCCAGGAAAGCCACCGCGAAGCGGTTTGAACCGTCGGGCCGCCGCGGTTCGAGCGGCGGCCCGGCCCTGCCGCCCGACGCACGCCGAGGCCCGCCCGGGCCGCATCGGCCATCGTCTCCACCCGGAGGCATCCGTCGGGGGCCCGGCCGGGATCGATCACCCGAGCCCGCTCTGCCCACTCTGCGTCCCTGGTCACGACGAGCCTGTCGCCTTGGCCGAGCCCGTGCGGCGCCCTATTGACGGGCATCGCCGGAGCCTTAGCTCTTTTTTGTGGGGGACAGACGCAGAGCAGGAGGCTCGTCGATGCGGACCCTTGCACGCTGGCTCTTCATCATCACGATCCTGGCGGCTCCGGCCTTGGCCGAGGCCGAGCCCGACGGTCAGGCGTTCCAGTCGGTGATCCAGTCGCAGCTCGAGGCCTTCCAGCGCGACGATGGCACCGCCGCCTTCGCCCACGCCTCGCCGATGATCAAGGACATGTTCCGCACAGCGGACAACTTCATGCGCATGGTGATGACCGGCTACCCCCAGGTCTACCGGCCGCGGAGCGTGGACTTCGGGGCGGTGATCGAGTATCGGGGCCAGCCGACCCAGCTCGTCTACCTGACCGGCCCCGATGGCGATGCGGTGATCGCCTACTACCAGATGCAGCAGCAACCGGACGGCACGTGGCAGATCAACGGCGTTTATCTGGAGCCCGCCGCCAACGCCTGAGTCGCCTTGGCTAGGGAGCGCCTCGACCAGCTCGTGGTCGCCCGAGGCCTCGCCGAAAGCCGGACCAAGGCGCAGGCGCTGATCCTGGCGGGCGAGGTCTTCGCCGGCGACAAGCGCCTGGACAAGCCCGGGACCCTTTTGGCCGAGACGACCGAGCTGCGCCTCAAGACCCAGGGGCGGCACTATGTCAGCCGTGGCGCGCTGAAACTGATCGCCGGGCTCGATGCCTTCGGGGTCTCGCCTGCAGGCAAAAGCTGCCTCGATATCGGCGCCTCGACCGGCGGCTTCACCGAGGTTCTGCTCGAGCGCGGGGCGACACAGGTCGTCGCCGTCGATGTCGGCCACGGCCAGCTCGACTGGCAGCTGCGGAACGATCCCCGCGTCGTCGTCCTCGAGCGCACCAATGCCCGGCATCTAACGGCCGAGCAGCTGCCCGGCCCGCCCGAGCTCGTCGTCTGCGATGCGAGCTTCATCGGCCTTGCCACGGTCCTGGCGGCAGCCCTCGGCCTCGCCGCCCCGGGGGCCGAACTCGTGGCCCTGATCAAGCCGCAATTCGAGGCCGGGCCTGCGGCCGTTGGCAAGGGTGGCGTGGTCAGGGACCCGGCCGTGCACGAGGCCGTCTGCGCTGCGGTCCGGGCCTGGCTCGAGACGACCATGGGCTGGACCGTGCTCGGCATCACGCCCAGCCCGATTCTCGGCCCCAAGGGCAACCGGGAGTTCCTGATCGGCGCTAGGCAGCCGCCTTGAGCCGACCGAGCCCGGCTTCCAGATCCTTGATCAGGTCGTCCGGATGCTCTAGCCCGACATGGATGCGCAGCATCTGCCCCGGCTGCTGCCAGGGGACCGCCGTCCGGATCTTCGCGGGGTCGGTCGGGATCAGAAGGCTCTCGTAGCCGCCCCAGCTCGCGCCCATGCCGAAGAGCTCGAGATGGTCGAGCATGGCGGCGAGTGCCGACCGGGGCACCGGCGGCAGGCGGCAGGCGAAGAGCCCCGAGCTGCCGGTGAAGTCACGGCGCCAGAGCGCATGGTCGGGATGGCTCTCGAGGGCCGGATGCAGCACCGCTTCGACCTCGGGCCGCGCCTCCAGCCAACACGCGATTTCGATGCCACTTCGCTGATGCTGGGCCATCCGGGTCGCCATGGTGCGCAGGCCGCGCAGGGCGAGGTAGCAGTCGTCGGGGCCGGGGGCGCCGGCGAGCTCGTTGAAGCCCTCCTGGATGGGCGCCCGCAGCGCCTCGGTCGCGGTGATCGTCCCCATCATCACGTCCGAATGGCCGACGATGTACTTGGTCGCAGCCTGGATGCTGACATCCACGCCTTGCGCGAAGGGCTTGAAGTAGAGGCCGCCGGACCAGGTGTTGTCCATGACGACGACCACATCCCTGGCATGCGCGGCTTCGGCGATCGCCGGGATGTCCTGGACCTCGAAGGTCAGGGAGCCCGGGCTCTCGGTGAAGACGAGCCGCGTGTTCGGGCGGATGAGCTCGGCGATGCCGGCACCGATCCGCGGGTCGTAGTAGGTCGTCTCGACGCCGAAGCGGCGCAGCACGCCGTTGGCGAAAGTGCGGGTCGGCTGGTAGGCGCTGTCGGTGACGAGGATATGGTCGCCGGTCCGGGTCAGGCCCAGCAGCACGGTCGTGATCGCCGTCTTGCCGGAGCCGACGATCAGGGAGAAGTCACCGCCCTCGAGGCCGGTCACGGCCTCGGCCAGGGCCCGGGTCGTCGGTGTGCCGTAGCGGCCGTAGTAGTAGCCGTCGCGGGTGCGCGGTGCATCGTAGGCGGCGAGGTTGGGAAACAGGATGGTCGAGGCGTGGTACACCGGCGGGTTGACGATCCCGTGATGGCGGTGCGGGTCGCGGCCCAGGGTCGTTAAGAGCGTTTCGTCGTGCATGATGGCTGTTGCTATCCGAGGTTGAGACGTGGGCGGCAGCGGTACAATGATGCAGCCGCAATGCCGCGCGCGATACCATGCGTTCACATGTAACGCCACGCGGCAATTGTGCGAGGAAAACGGGCAACGCTCGCACTGCACTGCACAAATTCGCGGCAATGCTCAGCCGCTATGCAGGAGTGGCTTGGCATGACCGACCGCGCGTGTCTAAAGTCCGGTTATCGGCCCGGAAGCGAACCGTTTGATGGCTCCTGCCGGGTAACTGCATGTCACTTGAGAGGATGACATACATGCGCTTCTCCCATCTGCTCGCCGGCGGCGCCGTGCTGGCGATCGCCTCGATCGCCACGCAGGCTCAGGCCGGCGACACGCTCGACGCCATCACGGAGCGCGGCGAACTGCGCTGCGGCGTCAGCACCGGCCTCGCCGGCTTCTCGCTCGCCGACGCCCAGGGCAACTGGACTGGCCTCGACGTCGACTACTGCCGGGCCGTGGCCGCGGCGCTGTTCGGTGATGCGAGCGCCGTCGAGTTCGTCCCGCTCAGCGCCCAGCAGCGCTTCACCGCCCTGCAGTCCGGCGAGGTCGACATCCTGTCGCGCAACACCACCTGGACGCTGACCCGCGACGCGTCCCTGGGCCTCGTCTTCGCCGGCGTCACCTTCTATGACGGCCAGGGCTTCATGGTGCCGGCCGATCTCGGCGTGCAGAGTGCCTTGGAGCTCGACGGGGCCGAGGTCTGCGTGCAGCCGGGCACCACGACCGAGCTCAACCTCGCCGACTACTTCCGTGCCAACAACATGGAATTCACTGGTGTCGTCATTGAGAGCTTCGAGCAGTCGCTCGAGACCTTCTTCTCCGGCCGCTGCCAGGTCTACACGACCGACAAGTCGGGCCTGGCCGCGATCATCGCGAACGACGCGCCGGATCCCGACGCCTACGTCATTTTGCCCGAGACGATCTCCAAGGAGCCGCTCGGCCCCGTCGTCCGGCGCGGCGACGACGAGTTCTTCGCGATCGCCAAGTGGGTCGTCTACGGCCTGATCGAGGCCGAGGAGGCCGGCGTCAGCTCGGCCAATGTCGAGGAGATGAAGGGCAGCGACAATCCGACCGTCCAGCGGCTGCTCGGCCAGGGCGATGCGATGGGCGACCTGCTCGGCCTGCCGGCCGACTGGGCGGTCCAGATGATCACCCAGGTCGGCAATTACGGCGAGATCTTCGACCGCAATGTCGGCCCCGACACGCCCCTGCGCCTGGAGCGTGGCGTCAACGACCTCTGGACCCGTGGCGGCTTGATGTACGCCATGCCGGTCCGCTGACCCGGCATCAGGCGAACCGGGTGGTCGCCGTTCCGATGGTTCGGAGCGGCGGCCGCATCTCTGCGATGGAGCGGCCCGGATCTTGCAGCGACGATGATGGCCGTAATCGCAGCTCGGCTGCGACGCTCGACGAACGGAGGCTCTGGTGATGGCGCATGACGTGGTCGGAAGGCATGCGGGCCAGTCCAGTGCCGGCGCTGCCGTCATCTGGTGGCGCAATCCGGCGATCCGCGGGATCATCGCCCAGCTCCTGGTGCTCGGTGCCATCGTCTTGCTCGGCTATTATTTGGTCAGCAACCTTCTGGTGAACCTCGAGGAGCGGCGGATCCGCACCGGCTTCGGCTTCCTCGAGCAGCAGGCGGGCTTCGCAATCGGCGAATCGATGATCTCGTTCGCCCCCACCGATTCTTATGGCCGGGCCTTCATCGCCGGGCTGCTCAACACGCTTCGGGTCTCGATCATCGGCATCGTGCTGGCGACCCTGCTTGGCGTCATCATGGGCATCTCGCGGCTCTCGACCAACTGGCTCGTCGCCAAGATCGCCTCGGCCTATGTCGAGGTGACGCGCAACATCCCGCTGCTGCTCCAGCTCTTCTTCTGGTACACGGTGATCACCCAGCTCCTGCCCGCCGTTCGGGACGCCCTCGAGCCCGTTCCCGGGGTGGTCCTCAGCAAGAGCGGCCTGCAGTTCCCGGCGGTGATCTACGAGCCGGCGCTCCTGCCGGTGATCATCGTCTTTGCCATCTCGGTGGTCGCCGCCTTCGTCTACCGCAGCTGGATGTACAAGCGGCAGCGCGAGACCGGCCAGGAGCCGAATCTGCTCCTGCCGATGCTCGGCATCGTCGTCCTGCCGACGCTCGCCCTCTATCTGGCACTGGGCATGCCGGGCGAGCTCGACGTGCCCCAGTTCGCCACCTTCAACTACCGCGGCGGCTCGAGCGTCACGCCCGAGTTCCTCGCCCTCTTGATCGGCCTCAGCTTCTACACCGGCGGCTTCATCGCCGAGATCGTCAGAAGCGGCATCCTGGGTGTCCCCTGGGGGCAGAGCGAGGCCTCGGCGGCCCTGGGCTTCAGGCGCGGCCTGCAGCTCAGGCTCATCATCCTGCCGCAGGCGCTCAGGATCATCATCCCGCCGACGACCAGCAACTACCTCAATCTGACCAAGAACAGCTCGCTCGCGGTCGCCATCGGCTATCCGGACCTGGTCTCGATCGGCAACACCACCTTGAACCAGACCGGCCAGGCGCTCGAGGCCATCGCCATCATGATGGCGGTCTACCTGACCATCAGCCTTTTGATCTCCGCCTACATGAACTGGTACAACCGCCGCATCGCCTTGGTGGAGCGCTGAGCCATGGCCACCGACAGCCACCACACCCCCGCCGCAGCCCGCGCCCGCCCGCTGACCAAGGCCGACCCGATCGGCTGGGCCAAGGCTAACCTTTTCAACGGCTGGTTCAACAGCATCCTGAGCGTGGCCATCCTCCTGTTGCTCGTCTGGATAGTGCCGCCCCTGCTCAACTGGGCCATCTTCAACGCGGTCTGGGGTGTCGCCACGCCCGAGGACTGCCGGGCCGCGACCGGCGCCTGTTGGGCGGTGGTCACCGAGAAATACCGCCTGATCCTCTTCGGCCGCTACCCCTTCGCCGAGCAGTGGCGCCCACTCCTGGGAGCCATAGCACTCATCGCCATGGCGCTGATCAGCTGCGACCGGCGAACCTGGGGTAAGCCACTGATCCTGATCTGGGCGGTCGGGCTGGGCACGTTCTTCATCCTCATGGGCGGCGGCTGGTTCGGCCTCAGCCCGGTCAGGACCAGCCTCTGGGGCGGCCTGCCCTTGACCCTGATGCTCGCCTTCATCGGCATCGCCGCGGCCTTCCCGCTCGCCATCCTGCTCGCCCTCGGTCGCCGCTCGAAGCTGCCGATCATCTCCAATATCTGCGTCGTCTATATCGAGCTGATCCGCGGCGTGCCGCTGATCACGCTGCTCTTCATGGCGTCGTTCATGCTGCCGCTGTTCATGCCGACGGGCGTGAACATCGAATCGATCGTTCGCGCCCAGGTGGCGATCATCCTCTTTGCCGCGGCCTACCTCGCCGAGGTGATCCGGGGTGGCCTCCAGGCGCTGCCCAAGGGCCAGTACGAGGCGGCGGACGCGCTCGGGCTCGGCTACTGGCAGACCCAGCGGCTGATCATCCTGCCGCAGGCCTTGAAGATCGCCATCCCGCCGATCGTCAACACCTTCATCGGCCTCTTCAAGGACACCTCGCTCGTCGCCATCGTCGGCCTCACCGACCTCGTGCTCGCCACCCGCCAGGCGCTCGGCGATCCCGAGTGGCGGCAGTTCTTCATCGAGGCCTACCTCTTCATCATGGTGATCTTCTGGATCTTCTGTTTCTTCATGTCGAAGTACAGCCAGGCGCTCGAGCGCATTCTGGCGACCGACCGGCGCAGCTAGGAGGACGTCGACTCATGGCCCAGGCAAGCCCGAGCTCCGGTCTCATGCCCGAGACCGTCGCGACCCGCCGCAGCGACGAGATCATGGTCGACCTGCAGCGGGTCAACAAATGGTTCGGCGACTTCCATGTGCTGAAGGACGTGAGCCTCACCGTCCGCAAGGGCGAGCGCTATGTCGTCTGCGGCCCCTCGGGCTCCGGCAAGTCGACCCTGATCCGCTGCATCAACCGGCTCGAGGAGCACCAGTCGGGCCGCATCCTGGTCGAGAACATCGAGCTCACCAACGACGTCAAGAACGTCGAGCTGATCCGCCGCGAGGTCGGCATGGTGTTCCAGTCGTTCAACCTCTTTCCGCATCTGACCGTGCGCGAGAACTGCACGCTGGCCCCGATGTGGGTCAGGAAGATGCCGCAGAAGGAGGCGGACGCCATCGCCATGAAATTCCTCGAGCGGGTGCGCATCCCCGAGCAGGCCGACAAGTATCCGGGCCAGCTCTCGGGCGGCCAGCAGCAGCGCGTCGCCATCGCCCGCTCGCTCTGCATGATGCCCCAGGTGATGCTGTTCGACGAGCCGACCTCGGCCCTCGATCCCGAGATGATCAAGGAGGTGCTCGACGTCATGGTCGAGCTCGCGAAGGAGGGGATGACCATGATCTGCGTCACCCACGAGATGGGCTTCGCCAAGTCCGTGGCCGACGCCGTGGTCTTCATGGACCAGGGCGAGATCGTCGAGATGGCCCCCCCATCCGAGTTCTTCAGCAACCCGAAATCCGACCGCACCAGACTGTTCTTGAGCCAGGTCCTGGCGCATTAGGGGGTGTAGGGGAGGATCCGATCGACGAGGCAGGTTGCATCGAGACGATATGCCCCCCACGTCTGGTCAGATCGCAGGAAAAGGCTGCTACTATGGCGACAATGACCGAGATTGCCGAGAAGGTCCGCCGAGAACGAGGCGACAATGGGTTGCGCGAGGTACGGTTTCGGGTACCGGACCTCCGGGACCCGAAAGTCATTGCGAAGCTCGAGGCTGATCTCGAAGCCCTGCGGGGACACCCGAGTAACGAAGAGGGGAACCAGTTTACCGACGCCGCTTTGGCAGACATGGATGATTGGCGCGGTTGAAACGCGGTGACGTCGTCCTCGTTGCCCTCACCGGCGACTATGGCAAACCCCGGCCGGCGATTGTCGTTCAGGAGGATAGACTGAACGCGGGCGACACTGTCCAAAGTGTGATCGTTTGCCCGCTCACCAGCCACGGGGCAGCGAGCGACAGCATTCGTGTCGCCATCGCTCCGGATGACGGCAACGGCTTGACCAGACCATCCCAGGCGATGGTCGAGAAGATCACGAGCGTCCGGATCACTCGGGTGCGGGACGTCATCGGTAGGATCGACCAGCAAACGATGGGCGACATCGAACAAGCGTTGCTGTTGGTCCTCGGCTTTGCCAGCAAGGGGTTGTCCGGACCTCCATAGGCATTGCCGAATGGCGCTGGATTTCCCATCCCGCTCTTTCCGGGCCAGCCGACGCGCTCGCGGCAAGTCGCTCTCGTTTGGTAAAGGCAGCGCGCAGTCGGCTGATTTTGTCAGACCGAGCAGGGGAGGCAGACATGGCCACACGGTTGCTCGAGGGGCAGGTGGCGCTGGTGACCGGTGCGGGCCGCGGGCTCGGGCGGGCCTTCGCCGAACGGCTGGCGGCGCTGGGCTGTGCGGTCGCGGTGCACGGCATGCGCGAGCACGGGCCCGCCGAATATGGCGAGGGAACGACGCTCACCGCGACCGCAGCCGAGATCGCCGAGGCGCACGGTGTTGCGACCCTGCCGATCCTGGGTGACCTCACCGATGGTGCCGTGGTCGAGCGGGTGTTCGATACCGCGACCGACCGGCTCGGGCCACTCGCCATCCTCGTGCACAACGCCGGCGGCGACATCGCGGCCCGGGGCGGCAAGCCCGACCCCAACGACGCCGTGCACATCCAGGAGGTCGACGTCCGCGCCGTCCTCGACCGCAACCTGCTCAGCACCATCCTCGTCGGCCAGGCGGCCGCCAGGCTGATGATCCCCCGAAGCTCCGGCCGGATCCTGACGATCGGCTCGACCGCCGCCTTCATCGGCCGCGCCCAGTCCTCGATCTATGCGACGGCCAAGGCCGGGGTCGTGCACTTTACCCGCTGCCTCGCCACCGAACTCCGCGCCCACGACATCACCGTCAACTGCCTCGCCCCAGGCGATACCCGAACCGGCCGCTTCCTCGGCACCCGCGACGTCGACCCGGCGCGGCTGGCGGAGAGCGGCACGCTCGAACGGATCGCCACGGTCGACGAGGTGGCGCGCGTGGTCGAGTTCTTCGCCGGGCCCTTGGGTGCCTTCGTCTCGGGCCAGGTGCTGCGCGTCGACGGCGGCGGCCAGTGCTGGCCGGGCTAGCCGTCGATCACGGATCGAGCGTGCAGCTGCCCTCGGAGCCCGCGGTGCTGCCGCCCAGCAGGGCACCCAGGACGTTGAAGGGCAGGGTCAGGGTCTCGACGACGGCACGACCGGCGACGCCGCCTGCCGTGTTCAGGCTGACCTCGGGTGCGGTGAGCGGCCCCCGGACGCGGAACGAGGTCACCGCCGGCAGGAGCCGACCGCGCATCGGCTGCGGCTCGAAGGCGAGATCGAGGCGCTCCTGGCCGAGATCGATTTCGCCGGCACCGACGAGCTGGATGTTCTCGGTCTTCAGGATCAGCCCCTCGACCACCCCGCGGCCGGCGGTGAAGCGCAGCCGGCCGGCGGCACAGACCAGCCGGGTGGCACTGCCGGCGGAGAAGAGCCAGCTGACGATGTCCTGGGCGGTGAGCTCGAGCAGTCGCGAGCCGATCCGCCCCTCGCCCATCAAGACCTCGACCTCGCCGGCGAGCGAGTTCTTGAGTGCGGCAAGGCCGGGGCCTGTGGCCTCGAGATCGAGCACGGCATCGAGATCGCCGACGACGAGCGGCCGGACCCCGAGCTCGGTCAGCAGCCGCCCCGTATCCAAGGCGTCGATGCGCGCCTCGAGCCGCACCGGCGGCGGTGCCTCGCCCATGTCGAAGCTGAACTCCGCCGCGGCCCGGCCGCCGAGGTAGTCGAGCCGCAGCGGGCGGAGCAGCACCGTCTGATCGCGCACCGCGAGCGTGCCCCTGAACGCCCCCTGCGCATAGTCGTCGCCATCGACGATCGACGCCTCGATGGCGAGCTCGGCATCGAGCCTGGAGCGCAACTGCTCGCCGGTCCCGCCTACCTCGTCCACCTCGGCGCGCGGCCAGAGCCGGACGAGATCGACCATCCGCGGCAGATCGGCGAGCTGCAGCCGCGGCGACTTGATGCCACCCCGCAACTGGAGCTGGTCCTCGACGACGTCCTGGCCGAGATCCAGCCAGATGGGCGAGCTGCCGACGTGGCCACGACCGAAGATCTCGACCTCGTCGCCGAAAGCGATCGTCCCGGCGAAGGCGGCACTGCCACCGCCGATCGGTGGTGCGTCGCGGGCGGCGGCCAGGGCGTCGAGATCCCTGATGCTGAGGTCGAGGCTGATCGGCGATGACGGCTCGCCCGGTGCGGCCGGGGGCTTCTCGAGCCTCAGCTCGAGCGGTCCGTCGCCGCTTTGCCGGGCCTCGAGACGCTCGAGCTGCAGCTGCCCCGAGGCGTCGGAGAGGGCGAGCGTACCGGCCAGGCGACCGAGCTCGGGCGGTGCCGGCAGGCCCGTGGCGAGATCGATCAGGTCGAGATCGAAGCGCCCCGAAAAGGCGATGCCGGAGCGCCCGAGAAGATCGTCGATCCGCCCCCGAAGATCGAGGCTCGGTTCCGCCGGATCGCCGGCCAGGATCCGCACGCCCGAGAGGACGAGCCGTCCCTCGCCATCGCGGGTCAGCCGCTCGACCCGAATGGGCCCGATCTCCCGGATATCGGCCGAGGTGAGATTGGTCGAAAGGACCAGACCTTCGACCGTCAAGGCCGCGGCCGAGCCCTGCACCTCGCCGCGCAGCGCCTCGAGATCGAGCCCCGAGGCTTGTGCTGCCGCCTCGGCCGATTCGGCGAGGTTGGCGGTGAAGCCGAGCTCGATCCCGGAAAGCGACGAGAAATCGGCGATCCGCCCGTCGACGCGCAGCTGCTCGCCGGTCTCGAGCTCGACCTCGAGGCTGATAGCGTCGGCGGCAAGCGCATCCACCGGCCCCGCCACCCTGAGCCGCAACTGGCCCCGCCCCTCGAGCTGCCGCCTGAGCCTCAGCGTCTCGAGCAGGTCACCGAGGGCTGTCACGCCGATGCTGATCCGCGCCTCGAGTGCCTCGCCGTCCGCATCGAGAACGCCTTCGATCGTCTGCTCGACGCCGGGCAGCGAGGCATTGATCGAGAACGCCCGCTGCTGCCGGCCGCCGGCCGCGGGCTCGACTGCGGCAAAGCGGGCCGCCACGCGCAACGGTGCGGCGTCCAGGGCGCCCTCGATGACGATCGACCGGTCGCCGGCGTCGGGGCCGTCGCTGATGCGCACCTCGCGCAAGGTCGCCTCGCCGTCCCAGCCGCCGGGATCACCCACCCGACGGACCCTGACGTCGCCGAGGGCGATCTCGGGCGTCAGCTCCGGATCGACGAGGCGGGCGAGCGGCACGATCAGCCGGCTCGCCCGAAAGGGCCCGCTGCTGGCAGCCGGGCTCGCCACGATCTCGACATCGAGCCTGCCGACCTCGATCCGCTGCACGGCAAGGCGCTCGAGCAGGGCCGTCAGCGGCGCCGTCTCGGCCCGTGACACGCTGGCCGGCGTCATGGTGCTGAGCACGAGCACGGCAAGGACAGCGGCGCGCAGTCCCTGGCCAGCTGCCGAAAGCCCCTTGCCCACCGAGTTTCCAGCCATCGCCACGCACCGACACGAGATCTTGATCCCTAGCGTCTAGCGCGTTCGAGGCTGGAGCCAAAGCCCGGGCACGGCCGAGGTGCCAAGGCTCAGCTGCGGCGGAAGTGCAGCATCTCCGCATAGCCGAGGGCGAGCCGCCGCCGGCTGGTGCTGCCGCCCGTGGTCTGCGCCAGCTGTCTAAGCGTGGGGGCGAGCTCCGGGCGGTGGTGGACCCCGAACCGGGCGAGCCAGCCGTTCATGCCGGCGGCGAGCGGCCGCGGCAGGCCGTCCATCGGGCCGAAATCGACGATGTGCAGCTGACCCTCCGGGGCCAGGGCGGCGACCGCCCGCTGCAGTGCCAGCGCCGGGTCGTCCATCATCGAGAGGCTGTAGCTGAAGAGGATGTGGTCGGCGCCCGGAACGCCGAAGAGGGCCTGTGGATCGAGCGTTTCGGCACTGCCCCGGGCGAGGCCGGGAGCGTCGAGCCCGGCCTTGGCAAAGCGCTTGGCGGTGGTCTCCAGCATGACGGTCGCGGCATCGAGCCCGTAGAGCCGGGCCCCCGGATAGCGGCGGGCGATCGCCTCGAGATTGCGCCCGGTGCCGCAGCCGATGTCGATCAGGACATCCCGGTGCCGCAGCTCCAGCTCGTCGAGCAACCGGTCACGACCGACCAGGTAGTACTTGCGGGTGAGGTCGTAGATCAGCCGCTGCGGCCGGTACATCCGCTCCATGCGGTCCTGGATGTCGGCGGTCGTGCTACCGCTCAATGGACGGCCCTCGCATAGACGTGAAAGCCGCCATAGACCGCCGAGCGATCACGGGCAAAAAGCGTAGCACTCAGCTCGTCGAGCCGGCGCCAGCGCTGGCGGATGGCCTCGGGTAGATGGCGCTCGACCGGCGAGGTGGCGCCCGCGGTCCGACAGATCACCCGCGCCCCGGCACTGCCGGTCCGGTCGATCTCGGACCAAAGGGCCTCGAGCTGGACCGGCGTCATCCAGTCCTGGGCATCGAGCAGCACATAGCCATCGAGTGTGCCGGCAGGCTCGGAGGCCACGGCCTCGGTCATCGTGCGGTGGCGCACGTCCACCCGATCGACCAGCCGCCGCAAGGCGGGATAGCTCGCGGCCTCGAGATAGGGGGGTACGGCGGTGCCCGCCGGCCCGTAGGCCCGACCCAGGGCCTGCCAGGCGAAATAGTTGTCGGAAAGCGGAAAATCGCAGACCAGCCGGCGCACCCGCTCGCGCACCACGGCCGCCGGATCGTCGGGGTTCTCCGCGGTGAGGGCGGTGTACTGCTCGGGCGGAATGCCGAGCCCGTAGAACGAGGTCGGCATCTTCGCCAGGGCCTTGACCAGGGGCTTGTCGAAGACCGGTGCTAGGACCGTCTCGAAGAGGCGGATCTGCTCGGCTTCCGTCCGCGCCGCCAGGAGCTGCCGCGGATCGGCACCGTGCAGCCGGCAGGCCAGATGGGCGAGGCCGATGGTCTTGCCGAGCACGCCGTGCCGGTAGAGCCCGTCGGCGAAGAGGCGGATGCGCCGCTGCCCCTTGAGGTTGCGGCCCTGCCAGTAGCGACGCGTTTCGGAATCGAGATGCGGCCGGATCTTATCGTCGAAAAGGGCGACGTTGGCCTTGCCCCGGGCCTCGCCGAAGAGACGGTAGAAATCGGCATGGTCGTCGAGCCTTCGGGCAGCTTCGACCTTGAGCCGCAGCAGCGCCAGATGCGCCGGGTTGAGGTCGACCGCGATGATTTGCCCTGGCTCGGCCAGAAGATAGCTCATGACGTTGCAGCCGCCCGAGGCGATGGTTGCGATCCGGGCCCCGGGCGGCAGGGCCAGGGCCTCGAGATCGACCGCCGGGTCCTCCCAGATCTGCGGGTAGACGAAGCTCGTGAAGACCTGCGCGAAGAGGCTCTCCAGGAGTCCGCGCTTGCTGGTGCGGGGATGGCTTCGGGCAGCTGTCTCGATCAGCTCACGGCTCACGAACACACCTCCTCAATGACAGAAATCGAGGCCGAGACCATGCGGCCCGACCGTCAGAAAGCTCGCGGGCCTGCCGACCCAGGCACCGCTATTGGCGTAGGTGACCGGCCGGCCGCCATGGGTGACCTGCTTGATCAGCGGCTGGTGGGTATGGCCGCAGACGACGAGGTCGAAGGCGGCCTCGCGGCCGTGCTCGAGGGCCCGGCGGGCGACCTGCTCGCCCACTCCGGCCACCCGGACCTGCCAGGCCTCGAGCCTGGAAAGCCAGCCGTGATAGGGGGCAAGGCGCCGCTGGCAGCAGGCGTAGACGGCCGAGCAGAGCTCACCGAAGCGGACATGCCGGCTGATGAACGCGTCGAAACAGTCGCCGTGCAGCGCCACGCAGCGCCGGCCCTGCTCCTGCCAGACGAAACTCTCGTGGCCCGCGACGCCGAGGAGCTGGCCGATGGCGTGCCCCAGCTTGCGGTCGTGATTGCCGTGCAGCCAGACGAGTTCGCGGTCGGCCGCGGCACCAAGTGTCCGGATATGCTGCAAGAGCCGCCAGGCATTGCCGTCGAGATGGCGAAAGCTCGGATCGTGAAAGATGTCGCCCAGGAGGATCAGCCGGCCGAACGGGCGGCTGTGCAGGAGGTCGAGCAGGTCGAGCGGCCGGCTGTCCGGCAAACCCAGATGCAGGTCCGAGACGATCAGCGTGTCCGTGCTGGCAGCCGGGCTCTCGGGCAGGGCGAGGGGGATCGGTGCCGAAGGCAGCGGCAGGGTCGGTCGCAGGCTGGCCCCATCGGGCCGCTCGCGGGCCAATCGCGCGGTCGCGTGTGCCATCTCGGCCATCGGCACGTTGCCCCTCTCATGGAACTCGACTGGGCCGCTATACGCTAATGGCGACAACCCGGCGATAGAAGGAAGACCGGATGATGACGTCGCCCGAAAGACGCACCGGCGGATGGCTCAGGGGGCCACTTCGCCCGACCCTTGTGGCAGGATCGCCGCATCGCTGCCGACGAGATAAAGGGCAGGGCCGCACTGCTCCGACTGCCGCCCCTCGGCACAGAGACGCTCGGCGATCACCTCGCTCACCCGGGCGAGGCGAAAGCCGCGGCTCTCGAGGCTCGGCAGCCAGGCCTCGAGGGCCGCGAGCGTGCTCGGATAGGGGTGGCCGATCGCCACCACGGTGCCCTGCAGCTGGGCCACGCGTTCGATCAGCGCCAGCTGGCGGGCGATGGCCCGGGGCTCCGGGTCGTGGTCGATGAAGACGTTGCGCCGGCTGGTCGGCAGGCCCGCCGCCCGCGCCGTGCGCTCGGCGACGCTCTGCCCGCTGGTCCGGCTGTCGAGGTAGAAGAGGCCGTGGCGGCGGAATTCCTCCATCACCACCGCCAGACCCTCGGCATCGGCGGTAAAGCGGCTGCCCATGTGGTTGTTGACGCCGACCACCCCGGGTACCCGCTCGATCGCCCAGCGCACCCGCCGCCGCAACTCGTCGGGCTCGAGCCCCACAATGAGCGCCTGCGGCCCTGGATTGTCGTCGCCCAGAGGCTGCATCGGCATATGCAGCATGAGCTCGAAATCGCCGCGCCTGGCGCTCTCCAGCATCGGTCCCGTGGCATCGGCATAAGGCAGGAAGGCCAGGGTCAAGGGCCCTGGCAGCCGGGCCAGACGGGTGAGTGCCGCCGGGCTGTAGCCCATGTCGTCGATGACGATGGCAACGAGCGGATTGCCCTGGCGCCGGCCCGCGGCCGGCGGCAGAAGGGGCGGCAGCGGCAGGCTGACGAGCGCTGCGGCCGCCTCGACGGCAGCCTGCGCTACGCTCGCGACCGGCGGCACCGACGCGGTGTCCAGCGCCCTGTTCGCCGAGGTGTCCGCGGGTACGGCACCAGATGGGCTCGGGCCGGCCATTAACGGATCGCCTGCGAGCCGCACCAGCGCGCGGTCGGCCGGCAGTGCCAGACGGCGGTTGAGCCGCAAGCCGGGCTCAAGCATGGGACCGCCAGGAGCAGGCTCGATGGCGACGACCGCAGGCTCGGCCACTTCCGGCAGGGCCATCACCAAGGGTTCGACCACTGCCGCGTGCCGCTGCTCACGATAGTCAGGCGGCAGCGCCACCAGCCGGTAGACGAGCTCCAGCGCCAATACGACGATCAAGAGGCCGAGCCCGCTCGTGCCGACCCGTTGCCACCTGCGATGGTGGCGGCGCCGTCTCAACGGTCCCGTTCCATACGTGCTCCAGCGCTCGTCATGCCCTGCCCGGCACAATCACGGACTATAGCCACATCAGGGCCGCAGTTGAACCCTGCCTTTCATCGAAGGCAGTCGATTTGCCGCCGGCTGCCGCTGGCACGGCCGGCGGCAGCCGGCGCCCCGTTCCGTCGCCGGGCCGGGCCGCACGGGGCTTGACGGTTCTCCGGCATGGGGGCTTTCTCTGCCCCGAGGCGCGCCGCCCGGCCCGCCCACCACTGCCGCACCGATCGGGCCAGCCATGCTGCTGCTTATCGATAACTACGACAGCTTCACCTACAACCTCTACCACTACCTGGGCGAGCTGGGTGCGCAGGTCCGCGTCTTCCGCAACGATGCGATCAGCGTCGAGGCGGCCATGGCGCTGCGGCCACAAGGCATCGTCATCTCGCCCGGCCCTTGCGATCCCGATCTCGCCGGCATCAGCCTCGCCTTGATCCAGGCGGCCAGGGGCAGGTGTCCGATCCTCGGGGTCTGCCTCGGCCATCAGGCGATCGCCCAGGCCTTTGGTGCGGTGATCGGCCGGGCGAGGCAGGTGATGCACGGCAAGACCAGCCTCATCCACCACGACGCCAGCGGTGTCTTTTGCGGTCTGCCCTCGCCCTTCCGGGCCACCCGCTACCACTCGCTCGTGGCCGAGCCCGAGACGGTGCCCGAAGCACTCGTCGTCAACGCCCGGACCGAGGATGGGGTGATCATGGGGCTCCGCCACCGCCATTTGCCGATCCACGGTGTCCAGTTCCACCCCGAGAGCATCGCGAGCGAGCACGGCCATGCCATGCTGAAGACCTTTTTCGATCTGACGGTCGCGGAGCAGGCCGCTTGAGCACCGATCTCGCCCGCTTCAAGGAGCTGCTGGGGGTCGCCGCCACCGGCCGGCCCTTGACCCTCGAGGAGGCAGCCGAGGCCTTCGCCATCATGATGGCCGGCGACGCCACCCCGGCACAGATGGCGGGCCTGCTCATGGCGCTTCGGGTCCGGGGCGAGCATGTCGACGAGATCACCGCGGGTGCCCGGACCCTGCGCGACCGGATGACCCGGATCACCGCCCCTGAGGGGGCGATCGACACCTGCGGCACCGGTGGTGACGGCAGCGGCACCTTCAACATCTCGACGGCCGCGGCCCTCGTCGTCGCCGGCGCCGGCGTGCCCGTCGCCAAGCACGGCAATCGCGGCCTCTCCTCGCGCTCCGGCTCCTCCGACGTCCTGACGGCCTTGGGCGTGAACATCGATGCCCCCTTCCCCACCATCGAACGCTCGATCCGGGACGCCGGCATCGGCTTCATGATGGCACCCCGCCACCACGGCGCGATGCGCCATGTCGCCGGCCCGCGGGTCGAGCTCGGCACCCGCACCATCTTCAACCTCTTGGGCCCGCTGGCCAATCCGGCCGGCGTCAAGCGGCAGGTGATGGGCGTCTTTGCCGCCGACTGGCTCGAGCCTCTGGCCCTCGTCCTCGGGCGGCTGGGTGCGGAGCGCGCCTGGGTCGTCCACGGCGAGCCCGGCCTCGACGAGCTCAGCACCATCGGCACCACGCATGTGGCCGAGTGGACCGGTGATACCGTCCGCAGCTTCACGATCGAACCCGAGGAGGCGGGGCTGCAGCGGGCCAGCCTCGACGATCTCAAGGGCGGTGCTGCCGAGGAGAACGCCGCTGCCATCCATGCCATGCTCGCCGGGATCAAGAGCCCGCTTCGCGACGCCGTGCTGCTCGCCGCGGCCGCGGCACTGGTCGTCGCCGACCGGGCCTCCGACCTGAAGAGCGGCGTCGCCATGGCCGCCGAGTCCATCGACAGCGGCAAGGCGCGTGCCGCCCTCGAGACCCTCGTCGCCATCACCCATGAGACCGCTGCATGAGCGACGTCCTCGCCCGCATCTGCGCCGACAAGCGCCGCCATGTCGAAGCCAGCCGCGAGCGGCTGCCGCTGGCCGGGCTCGAGCGCCACGCCGCCGCGGCCTCGCCGCCCCGCGGCTTCAAGACGGCGCTGGAGCGGCGGATCGCCGAGGGTGGCCTGGCATTGATCGCCGAGATCAAGAAGGCCTCGCCCAGCAAGGGCCTGATCCGCGCCGATTTCGACCCGGCGACGCTCGCCCGTGCCTATGCCAAAGGCGGGGCGAGCTGCCTCTCCGTCCTCACCGACGAGCCCTATTTCCAGGGCAAGGACAGCTATCTCGGCGAGGCGCGTGCCGCCGTCGATCTCCCGGCCCTGCGCAAGGACTTCATGCTCGAGCCCTACCAGATCGTCGAGAGCCGGGTGCTGGGGGCCGACTGCATCCTCTTGATCATGGCGGCCCTTGCCGACGCTGAGGCCCGTGACCTCGCACGGCTCGCGCACGCGCTCGCGATGGACGTGCTGGTCGAGGTCCACGATGCGGAAGAGCTCGACCGGGCGCTCGCCGTCGAGGCCGACCTCGTCGGCATCAACAACCGCAACCTCAAGACCCTCGCGGTCGATCTCGCCACGACCGAGGCCCTGGCGCCGCGCGTGCCACGGGACCGCCTCCTGGTCGCCGAAAGTGGCCTCTACGGCCACGCCGACCTCGAGCGCATGGCCAAGGTCGGGGCCAGGGCCTTTCTCGTCGGCGAGAGCCTGATGCGCGAGGCGGACGTGACCGCCGCCACCCGGCGGCTCCTCGGCCTCGAGGTGGCAGCTTGAGCGGCCTCACCCATATCGACGCCGAGGGCAACGCCGTCATGGTCGATGTCGGCGACAAGGCCGAGACGGCACGCACCGCCACCGCCGAGGGCCGCATCCGGCTGCAGGCGGAGACCCTGCGGCGGATCACCGAGGGCAGCATCAAGAAGGGCGATGTGTTGACCATCGCCCAGCTCGCCGGGATCATGGGGGCCAAGCGCACGCCCGACCTGATCCCGCTCTGCCACCCTTTGTCGCTCACCTCGGTCAAGGTCTATCTGGAGCCTGAGCCCGAGGTTCCGGCGATCCGCATCACCGCCACCTGCAAGCTCGAGGGCCGGACGGGGGTGGAGATGGAAGCGCTCACCGCGGTCAGCGTCGCCGCACTCACCGTCTACGACATGGTCAAGGCGATCGACCGCGGCATGGTCATCGAGGGCATCCGCCTGGTGCACAAGGCAGGCGGCCGCTCCGGCGACTACCATGCGCCCTGAGCACCCATGATGCTCGACGTCGAGACGGCGCAGGCGCGGATCTACGCCGCCCTCGAGCCCCTGCCGGCCGAGTTCGCCCCGCTGCAGCGGGCCCGGGGCCGGGTGCTGGCCGAAGCCGTGGTGGCCAGCCGCGACCAGCCCCCGGCCGCGGTCTCGGCCATGGACGGCTATGCCGTGCGGGCCGCGGACGCCGGCCCCGGCACCTGGCTCGGGGTCGTGGGCTCGATCGCCGCCGGCAGCCCGCCCGAGGTTAGGATCGGCCCGGGCGAGGCCGCCCGCATCTTCACCGGCGGCCTGGTACCCGAGGGTGCGGATGCGATCCTCATCCAGGAGGATGCGCTCGTCGAGAGCGATCGCGTTCAGGCCAGGGAGACCATCCGCGCGGGCCTCTTCGTCCGCCAGCAAGGTCTGGACTACCGGGCCGGCTGGGTCGGGCTCGAGCCCGGCACCGTTCTGACCCCGCTCGCTATCGGGCTTGCCGCCTCGCTCGGGGCAGGCTGGCTCGCCGTCCGCCGCCGACCGCGGGTGGGCCTGATCGCCACCGGCGACGAGCTCCGCCTGCCCGGTGCCACCCTCCACCCCCACGAGATCACCGCCTCCAACAGCTTCCTTTTGGCGGCGATGCTCGAGGCCTGGGGTGCCGTGCCGGTCGATCTCGGCATCGCCCGGGACAACCCGGCCGACCTCGGAGCGAAGCTCGACGCGGCATGCGGCCTCGATCTCGTCGTCACCTCGGGCGGTGCCTCGGTCGGCGATCACGATCTGGTGCGCCGGGTCGGCGGCGAGGCGGGCCTCGCCCTCGACTTCTGGAAGATCCGGATGCGGCCGGGCAAGCCGCTGATCTTCGGCCGGCTGCAGGGCACGCCCTTGCTCGGCCTGCCCGGCAACCCGGTCTCGGCGGCGGTCTGCGGGATCGTCTTCCTGCGCGGTGCCGTCCGTTGCCTGCTGGGCCTCGATCCCAGCCTGCCGACGACGACGGCGAGGCTCGCCCGGGCCATCCCCGCCGGCATCGAGCGGCAGGACTACCAGCGAGCCCGCCGGGTCGGTCCGGGCCTCGTCGAGCCCGCCGAGCGGCAGGACAGCTCGATGCTGGCGACCCTGGCCAGGGCCGACGTCCTCCTGGTCCGCCCGCCCTTGGCGCCGGCCCTGCCGGCCGGGGCGGAGGTGCCGGTGATCGACCTCGAGACCGTGCTCCGCGGCTGAAGGTTGCGATTGTGTGACAGAAATTGGAAAATCTTCCGGCTTGACGTTAACCAGAACTTAACTAGAACGAAACATGGCAGGAGGGTCAGGGAAGAGCGGCGGCCCGATCGGGCCAGGCTGCCGGGCGATGAATTCGGCCGGGATAAAGGGGAACGCGTCTTGCTGACACAACGGCAACTGCAGCTGCTCACCTACATCCACAACTACGTCCGCGAGCATCGCGTCCCGCCGTCCTTCGACGAGATGCGCCATGCGCTGCAGCTCAAGTCCAAGTCCGGCGTCCACCGGCTGATCTCCGGCCTCGAGGAGCGCGGCTATATCCGCAGGCTCGCCTATCGGGCAAGGGCACTCGAGATCGTCCGCTCGCCCTATGACGACCCCTCGCCCGCCTTCGCGGCACCGGGCGGCAGTGGTCATGCGATGGGCCTCGCCGAGGGCGGCCATGCTGCCCCGACACTCGAGCCCGATGCGGCGAGCAATATCGTCCGTGGCCATTTTCGCGCGTCGCCCCGTCCGGCCGAGGGCGGCTACGACAACCGGGCGGTGCCGCTCGTCGGCCGGATCGCCGCGGGGGCACCTATCGAGGCCCTGGCCGACCACAGCAGCACGATCGAGGTGCCGAACCTGCTGCTCGGCGAGGGCGAGCACTACGTCCTCCAGGTCACCGGTGATTCGATGATCGAGGCCGGCATCGTCGATGGCGACTACACGGTGATCCAGCGCTGCGATACCGCCGAGAACGGGGCCATTGTCGTGGCCCTGATCGAGGATCGCGAGGTGACCCTGAAGCGGCTCAGGCGGCGTGGCGCCTCGATCGCCCTCGAGCCCGCCAACCCCGCCTTCGAGACCCGCATCTTCGGCCCGCATCAGGTCCAGGTGCAGGGCCGCCTCGTCGGCCTCCTGCGCCGCTACTGAGCCGGCTGCGACGACTCCAGCGCCGAGCGCAGGTCGCCCGGCCGGTCGGTGATGATCGAGGTGACCCCCATCTCGAGCAGCCGGCGGGCGCGGTGCGGATCGTTGACGGTATAGCAGAGCACCGGCCTGCCGGTCGCCGCCAGGCTGCGCACCAGCTCCTTCGACACCCGCCGCGCGTCGCAATGCAGGGTGACACAGTCCAGCCGGTCGAGCATGCCCCGGCCGCGCCGGGTCGGCCGGCCGATCAGGAGTCCGCGCGGCATCTCGGGTGCGTGCAGGCGGACCTCCTCGAGCGACGCCACGGCAAAGCTGGAGAGCAGCGGCCACGGCCGAGCCTCGGGCCAGTGCTGTTGCAACGTCTCGACCACCTTGATCGCCGTCTCGTGCTGCCGGCCGGGACAGGGCTTGATCTCGAGATTGAGGGCGAGATCGAGCTCGAGGGCGAGCTCGATCGTCTCGACGAGCGTCGGGATCCGCTCGCCGGCGAACCGCCGCCCGAACCAGCTGCCGGCATCGAGCGCCTTGAGCTCGTCCAGATCGTACTGCGCCACCTCGCCCCGGCCGTTGGTCGTCCGCCGCAGGAGATCGTCGTGCATCAGGATGCAGACCCCATCCCGGCTCAGCTTGACGTCGACCTCGACCCATGTGGCACCCTCGGCCGCGGCGAGGCGAATGGCCGCGAGCGTGTTCTCCGGTGCGGCGGCCGACGCTCCCCGATGCGCGATGATGGGCGCAAGGCGTGACGCGATAGTCTCCATCCGGTCCAATCGATCCTCCAGCAACGCTACCGCCATCACCTAGCCGGCCGGGCCCGGGCCCGCTAGTCTTAGCGCATCGGCACCCGCCGGTGCCGCTGCCGGACAGGATGGAGACGTGACCGCGAGCCGGGTCCTTTCGGGCACCATCGACCATGTGGTCTTCCACCAACCGGCCACGGGCTTCGCCGTGCTCCGCGTCAAGGTGCCTGGCCGTGCCGAGCCCTCGACCGTGATCGGCCGGGCCCCCGACAGCCGGCCGGGCCTCGTGCTGCGCGCCGAGGGCGACTGGCACGACGATCCGAGCTGGGGCCGCCAGTTCCAGGCGACCAGCATCACGCTGCTGCCGCCGGCGAGCGACGACGGCCTCAAGGCCTATCTGGCCTCCGGTGTGATCAAGGGTGTGGGCGAGGCCCTGGCCGAGAAGCTGGTCGAGCATTTCGGCAAGAACCTCAGGCAAGTGATCGAGGCCGTCCCGGAGCGCCTGACCGAGGTGCAGGGCATCGGGGCCAAGACCGCGAGGCGGATCGCCGAGGTCTGGAACAGCGAGAGCCAGAGCCGTGACATCCTCCTTTTCCTCGAAAGCCAGGGCATCCGCCCGGCCCGCGCCCGGCGCATCCTCGAGGCCTATGGCGACCGCGCCATCCAGCGCCTCCTGGCCGATCCCTATCTTCTGGCCCGCGACATCCGCGGCATCGGCTTTGCCACGGCCGACCTGCTGGCCGAACGGCTCGGGATCAGCGGCGATGCCGACATCCGCAGGCGCGCGGGCCTCTTCGAGGTGCTCCGCCAGGCCACCGAATGGGGCCACTCCGCCCTGCCCGTTGCCCAGGCCGTGCGCGACGCCGCCCGCCTCCTGCAGCTGCCGGAGGCATCGCTCGCCGATCTCATCGACGAGGTCGTGGCCGACCGCCGCCTCGTCGCCCGAACGATCGCCCGGGACGGCCGCGAGGAGCGTTACCTGCTCCTGCCCGAGCTCGACCGGGCCGAGGCCACGATCACCCGCAGACTGGCCACGCTCCAGGCCCAGCCCCTGCCCTGGGATCCGGTCCTCGTCGGCGACTGGCCCGTCCGGGTGAGAACCCGCCTCGCGATCGAGCCCTCGCCGAGCCAGGCGACCGCCCTTTCGACCATGCTGGAGAGCAAGCTCGCGATCCTCACGGGCGGCCCCGGCACCGGCAAGACCTCGCTGGTCCAGGCGCTGCTCGCCAGCCTCGAGCCGCTCGAGCTGAAGATCGCGCTTGCCGCCCCCACGGGTCGTGCCGCCCGACGCCTGCTCGAGAGCACCGGCCACGAGGCCTCGACCATCCACCGCCTGCTCGAGGCCGATGCCAATCGCGGCTTCTCGAGGAACGCCGACCGCCCCTTGGAGCTCGACCTTTTGATCCTGGACGAGGCCTCGATGATCGACCTCCTCTTGATGGAGGCCGTGCTCGAAGCGCTGCCCGACACCGCCGCCCTGCTGCTCGTCGGCGACCAGGACCAGCTGCCGCCGGTGGGCCCGGGCGAGGTCCTTGGCGATCTCATCAAGAGCCGGCGTCTTCCCGTCCTCGCCTTGACCGAGATCTTCCGCCAGGCAGCCGAGAGCGGCATCGTCAGGGGTGCCCATCAGGTGATCAACGGCGAGATGCCGGCCTTTCGCGACAACGCCGCCGCCGACTGCTTCGGCATCCGCGTCAAGGACACGGGCGACGCCGAGGCCAAGCTGGTCGAGCTCGTCAAGACCCGCATCCCCGAACGCTTCGCGCTCGATCCGGTAGCCGGGATCCAGGTCCTGACGCCGATCAACCGCGGCCCGGTCGGCACGCAATCGCTCAACCAGGCGCTGCAGGCGGTGCTCAACCCGAGCCCCGAGGTCAGCTTCGAGCGCGCCGGCGTGCGCTTCGGGGTGGGCGACAAGGTGATGCAGACCGAGAACGACCATGCGCGTGAGGTCTATAACGGCGATCTCGGCATCATCCAGTCGATCGACACGAGTGCGAGGCTGCTCGAAGTCCGCTTCGAGGACCGCGGTGTCGTCTACAGCTTCGAGCAGGCGGAGCAGCTGGCCCTGGCCTATGCGGTCACCGTGCACAAGAGCCAGGGCTCGGAGTATCCGGCCGTGGTCCTCTTGCTCATGCGCGAGCATGGCCGCATGTTGCGCCGGCAACTGCTCTATACGGCGATGACCCGGGCCCGCCGCCTCCTGGTGGTGCTCGCCGCCACGGGTGCGCTCGAGCGCGCCGTCGCCACGCCCGAGCCCAGACGCTTGTCGCTTCTGGGCCATCGCCTCGCCACCGAATGGCCCAAAGCACCGCAAGGGACTAGCCGATGACCGATGCCGCCCTCGCCCACCGCTTCGACGCCGGCTGGAAGATCCTGCATGCCGCGGGCAAGCTGGCGCTCGACTATTTCCACCGCCGCCAGGAGCTCGCGATCGAGAAGAAGGGGCTGCAGGACCTGGTCAGCATCGCCGATCAGGCGGTCGAGCGCGCCATCCGCGGCGAGCTCGGCCGCACCTTCCCCAAGGATGCGATCATCGGCGAGGAGGACGGGGCGAGCGAGGACTACACCAGTGCTGCCGGCGTCTGGGTGCTCGACCCGATCGACGGCACCAGCAATTTCCTGCGCGGCATGCCCTACTGGTGCTGTGTCATGGCCTACTCGGTCGACGGCGTCACCGAGATCGGCCTCACCTACGACCCGGTCCACGACGAGCTCTTCGCCTGCCGGCGTGGCGAGGCGGCGACCCGGAATGGCCAGCCGATAAGGGTGAGCGGCCGCGAGCCGCACGAGGCCTGCGTCGGCCTCAGCTTCAACTTCAAGCAGGACGGCGACGCCTATGCCGCCATGCTGGGCCGGCTGAACCGCATGGGCTTCGACAACCGCCGCTCCGGCTCGACAGCACTCCATCTGGCGCATGTCGCCGACGGCAGGCTCGATGCCTGCATCACCCGCGACTGCCAGAGCTGGGACGTGCTCGCGGGCTTGGCCCTGGTCGAGGCCGCCGGCGGGGTCGCCAGCCGCTACACCAAAGGTGTGACCCTGCTCGACCGCCGCCCGGTCCTCGCCACCACAAAGCACCTCGAGGCGGCGATCGAGGAGGCCGCGGGCTTCCCCGTCGATCCTCGCGACTAGCCTGTTGCGACGTCCGGCGCACGGTGATCCCAAGCCTGCGCGCCGGCAGCGGACGGAATTGCGGCGGCTCGGCCTCGGCGCTACAGCCAAGGCCATGCGATGCAACCGTCAGGTCCGGGTGGAGGAACTCAGCCATGCCTTATGTCGACTCTGGGATGATCAGCTGGCTCGACGACGACGCCGGCAGCCGCGTGCTTGAGGTGCGCTTTCATGCGGCACCGGTGCTCTACACCTGCGAGGACGTGCCGCCCGAGACCTACGCGGCGTTCCTCGCGGCACCGTCCAAGAACAGCTTCTTCCGGGACCGGATCGACCCGCATTGCCGCCTCGCCACCCAGCCGCTGGAGCGGGCCGGCGATACCGGTGCGGTGCCCGACACCGTCGCGAGTTGAGTGCTGCGGCCGGCCGCCGCTTGCTAGGGCCGGCGCGTATTGGGGCCGGCCGAGCACGTCGACCACCCGGGCGGCAAAGCTCGGCGGGGCTCGGAAACCACATCCGTTCGTGCGGTGTCGCGACGATCCGCTCGATGAAGGCCTCGGCCACGTCGCGCCGACGAAACGGCGCCATGTCCTGCTCGAGCTCGGCCTCGGCATCCAGGCACAGGGCCACCAGCGGCGAGAACAGGCCGTAGCGGTGAAAGCCGAGCCGGGCCCCGGGCTCGAGGTAGCGGCTGTGGCCGCCCATATAGACCAGCGCACTGGCCTAGGCGCAGGCGCCCACGGCCGAGGTGGCGAGCTCGAAGCGCTCGATCACCTTGATCAGCCCACGCGGCTCGGCGACCCGCCCGCCCGGGCTCTCGAGCGTGATCAAGCGCACCGCCGTCGTGGCCTCGAGCAGGCCGGTGAGGTCCCGGGTGATGCCGAAATCGATCAACCCCGCGAGCCGGACCGTCTCGCCGCCGGGATCGAGATGCAGCCGATAAGGTGCGGGCGGCGGCTCGGGCGCGGCCTGCACCTCGGCACGCGCCCTGCACCAGGGCCACGCGGCGGCAAACGCCAAGAGCAGAACGACCAGAAGCGGCCAAGGCACCACGCGTTTGCCACCGATCGCCTGGTGCGCCATGCCGTCTCCCTGCCGGAGGAACACCGGCACCCTGGCCGCTCGCCGGCCCCGAGCAAGCCCGCGCATTCGCCAAGGCATTCAGTCCCGGTGCCGGGCCTCGCCCTCGGCCACCAGGGCCTCGAAGGGGGCGTCGAACACCGCATGCGCCAGAACTGGTTCACGGTAGGCCTCGAGCCTCTCATAGAAGGCGTTGGCCTGCGCATTCTGCGGCCGCGACGTCCACCAGAGAAAGGTGCCGCCGGCTGCCTTGGAACGCCGCGCCACCTCGGCCATCAACGCCCGGGCGATACCGCGGCCGCGCGCCTCGGGGCGGACATAGAGGTCGCAGATGTAAAAGCCGCTCGCGGCATAGGTCGCCTCGTAGCCGAAATGGTAGAGGCAGTAGGCCAGGGCCGCCCCCGCCCGCTCGGCGAGCACCACGCTGATCTGCCCCCGAGCGAGGTCGCGCGCCGTCGTCGCCGCCGTGACGTAGCCCGTCGGATCTCCCTCGCTGACGTTGAGAGCTTCGAGCAGCTCTGCCACGACCGGTGCATCCGCCGCCGTGGCGGATCGGATCACGACATCCAGAGCCTCGGCCCCCACCTCCGGCAATGCCTGCATCACCCGTCTCCGATCCGCGCCCGAAGCGGGCGCGAAGCCTTCGCCGAACACACTATCGGCTGCGACCCGCAACACAGCAAGTCCCGACCGCCACAACCATGCCGCGATCGAGCTCGCAGTGGGATCGGATCATGGTCGAGTAGCTCGGCCATTCGGCTTCGCCCTCACAGATCCGGGCGTGCGGCTTTCCCGCACCCGGCTCCTCCTGAAGGTCACCCGCGTCATCCCCGGCGTGGCGTCCATGGTCGTGTGATTCGGGGGGCCGGCAGGGTGAAGCCAGACGTCAGCGCATCGAACTCGTTCCACCACATCTTCCGGCTCTTCTGGCTTCGCCGCCTGAGGCAGGTGAACCAGATGCGCCGGACTTCGCGGCGGAAGCTGGCGAGCGCGCGGTAATTGTGGGGGCGTCCGTAGTAGCCGTAATGGCCGACCAGCACGGCTGCGTACCAGCGATGCTGGGTGGCCAACGGCGCGTGCATCAGCCGCCACGCCTCCTTGCGCAGCGCCTTCAGCTTGCGCGTCAGGCGCTTGCTCTGCGTCTTGTGCTTTACGATGAACCTGCCGTCCCGCGTCCACCCGCAGTAGTGGGTGAACCCGAGGAAGGCGAAGGTCTCGGGCCGCCGCTCGCCCCGCTGGCGTCGAGAGGTCGCCGCGAAGCGGCCGAACTCGATCAACCGGGTCTTGTGCTCGTGCAGCGCGAGACCGAATACGGCCGAGCCCTCCCCGAGGTCGGACAGCATCGCCCGCGCCTCCGCCTCCCTCTGGAATCCGATGACGAAGTCGTCGGCGTAGCGCACGATCACGACACGACCGCGCGCCCGCCGCCGTCGCCATTGCTGGACCCATAGATCGAGAACGTAGTGCAGGACGATGTTGGCGAGGAGCGGGCTGATGCCCGCCCCCTGCGGCGTCCCCCTGTCGGTTTCCTTCCACTCGCCGCTCTCGAGGACGCCGGCCCGCAGCCACAGCTCGACGAGCTTTAGGATACGAGGGTCGGCGATCCTGTGCGCCAGCATCCGCAGTAGCCACTCGTGGTCGACCGAGTCGAAGAAACTGCGGATGTCGGCATCGAGCACCCAGTTCACGCGCTGGCTCATGATAGCCGTATGCAGCGCATCGAGGGCCATGTGCGGGTTTCGCCCGGGCCGGAAGCCGCAGGAGAACCCGACAAAGTCCACCTCGTAGACGGCGCTCAGCACCTCGGCGACCGCACCCTGGACGATTTTGTCCTCCAGGGTCGGCACGCCGAGCGGCCTCTCGCCGCCATCGGGCTTGGGGATCATGACGCGCCGAACCGGTTGCGGCCGGTAGCGCCCCGTGTGGATGCGCGCGCACAGGTCCGCGAGCTTGGCCGCGAGGTCCTGCTCGTACGCCTCCACCGTCACCCCGTCGACGCCCGCGCTCGCCCGCCGCTTCTGTCGTCGGAACGCGCGTTCGAGCGCGGCCTCGTCGACGTGATGAAGCAGGGCGGTGAACCGGGTATGGACGGCTCGTCGAGCCGCCGCGTTCACCCGAGCGAGGTGAGGCGGCAGGGTGGTCCGGCTCTGTGTCCGGGCCCTGGCCCCCTCGCGCGGGCTCCCTTCAGGCCGGCCCCTTCCCTCCGCGCGTCTCGTTTCCTTCGACGGCTTCATCGGTACTATGAACCGGTCCGACTCCCGACCTCGGCTCGGATGCGAACTCCGGCAGTGCCTCGCGCGCATCCCCCGCCGGGGACCAATCCGGCGGACCCGGTCGGGCCTCTCATGTTCCGACGATCACCTTTTGTGCATGACCCGGCCTTCGACCCCGGCGGAGCGACGCCGTCTCGCCTATCGACGGCGTACATGCTGCCTTCGCTGTTAGGGAACCAGCTCGGCCTCCGCGATCTTCCACCTTTCGAGGCTCTATCCCGCACCCTGCACGGCTCCTGTCTACACTTCGGACCCCGCGTTACCACGACGCCCGCAAGACTCGGTCCCAGCCCGCCCGCTACGGCTTTGGCTGGATCGGACTTCCACCGACAAGCGATCGTCAGCTTGGCATGACGTACTCCCACGGGATGGTGTAGCTGAACCGTGCCCAGCTTGTTCTCCGGCTGCGGCCGGTTGCCGGTGAGCCGGTCGGGTCGGTGAGGCTGGCGGCAGGATCATCGACTGGCGGGCGACGGTCTCGATCGACAAGGTGCGCGACCTCTGAACGGCCCATCGGTCGCTCTGCCCGAGCAGCGAGGCGCCGACCGGGCACGCACGAGCGACGTCGATGGGCAAAGTGCCGATCACGTCCGCACGCGGCTGGTTCTGGCGGTGCAAGCGGTCGACGCGACAGTATCTGCTTGAGCCGATCGAAGAGCCTCGTCCGGGAGCTCGGCGGGCATTCTCCAGCCGCGCGCCCGTCGCGGCCGGGGGTTGCGGGCGAACACCACGGCTGCCAAGTCGTCGGCGCCAGGCACTGCGAGACTTGTGGGCTTTGGAGAGAACCGGCGCAGCAGTCCTTTGGCGTTCTCGTTGGTGCCGCGCGGCCATGGCCACCGTATCGTTGCCGCCTGCTGCCATGGGGTGG
>DAIRDJ010000028.1:0-36194 GCA_036796215.1 Geminicoccaceae bacterium | reverse complement strand
CTTGCTACGGCCGGAATTGCCGCTCGTGCTCCCAGCTAGGTGAGCAGTTACGAGCAAAATCGAAAAACCTCATTGCGATTGAAGTAAAAAAGACGACTAATCAAATTCCAGGAGATGAACTGAAGCTTGCCGGCTTGACTAGTCCCGGCGGGGATTACCGATACCGCTTGGGGCTTTTTTTCATCATCGATTGCGGCGCCATATGTCTCGCTGATGCATACGCCTTTCTTGACGGCGAGCTTAACGACGAACTGAATTCATATCTGGCGGAAAAGATCCAACGGAACCGGCCGAGCTCATCTGCCACCGCCTGACAACGCGGCAGATCGGGCTGTCGTGAACCAAGCCCGCATGCGGTCTCGGCCATGCGGCTTCCATCCCTTGCGCGTAATCTGATGCCAGCCCTGTCGGGCTGACCCGTCTTTCCTGTTTGGGGGCCTGCGGCCCCGTCCTAGGTGCGGAAAATCCTGGATGCTTCCCGCGATAAGGCCGCCACGCGCGGCTGCGCATTGGGTCGTGCCTGCTGCGCAGCCCTGCCGCATCTCCGGGATCTCGATGCCCAGAATGCTGCCGGCGACCCGTGTGTGTAGCACGTGGGCCGTGTCGCCGACGCGACGAGCTCGCCGGTCGGCGGACGGGCTGCTCTTGTAGATCGGCAGGGCAGAGCTGATTGATGCGGCCTGCCGGGATTCCCCGGTCGGCAAGCTGACGCCCTCGGCGCTTTATGTGCACGAGTCGGCCGTGGAGGCTTTGCCGGTGCCGCTGCGGCTGTTTGATGGGTGTGCCAGGGGGTATCTCGGGCGGGTCGAGGGAGCGAACATCGTCAAGCTGTCGCGCGCCGAGCCCAAGGTCTCCTATCTCAGCTATCCCGATTTCGAGACGGACCCGCATCCGGCGCTGGCGGAGGCGCTGACGGTGAATCTCAGGACGTTCGGGCTGCGGGTGCGGCGGTATACGCAGTATCGCAACCCGGCGATCCTGCATCGCAAGGAGGCGTTTTTGGCGGCGGAGCATCCGCTCAGGGCCAAGTTCGCGCGATTGACGCGGCTGGAGGAGGCGAAGGGGCTTTATGCCGATCCGGCCAGGATCGGGACGCGGGACGGGTGGGAGGCGGCTTTGACGGCGAAGGGGCTGCAGCTTCGCGGGCATCGGCGCGTACGGCGGTCGTAGAGCCACCACCCAAAGTACCGGAGGGGCCAGGGGAGGCGCTGCCTCCCCTGATTCTTGTCTGTCCGGCTCTTCAATGGGCCGTGCGGTTGGCGAGGTCGTCGAAGCGTGGCTTCAGGGTGGGGTAGAGGTCGCGGTAGATGGCGAAGGCGGCATCGTAGGCGGGTTTGGTTCGGGGATCGGGTGAGGTTCGGCTTTCGATCTCGACGGTGCGGACTGCCGCCTGGAGGTCCGGCCAGATGCCGGTGCCGACCCCGGCGACCAGCGCCGCGCCGAAGGCGCCGCCTTCGGCGGCCCCCTTGACGATCTCGATCTCGGCACCGAGCGCGTCGGCCTGGATCTGCCGCCAGAGGGGGCTAGAGGCGCCGCCGCCGGACGCCCGGATGGTCTTGGCGTCGAGGCCCATGGGCGCCATGAGCTCGAGCATCTCGCGGATCGAGAAGACGACCCCTTCCATGGCCGCCCGGATCAGATGCCCGGTGCCGTGGCGCAGCGTCAGGCCGACGAAGGCGCCGCGGGCGTCGGGGTCGGGATGCGGGCAGCGCTCGCCGATCAGGTAGGGGAGGAAGAGGAGGCCCTCGGAGCCCGCCGGCACGGGCTCGGCCATTGCGGTCATGGCATCGAAGGGGACGTCGCCCGGGGCGAAGGCGCTGAGCGTCTGGCGCAGCCAGGCGAAGGAGCCGCCGGCGTTCATCGAGACCCCCATGCAGTGCCAGCGGCCGGGGGCGTTGTTGCAGAAGATCTGCAGGCGGCCTTCGGGGTTGGGCGCACAGTGGTCGAGGGCGGAGGCCGCGATGCCGGCGGTGCCGATGATGGTCTGTGCGGTGCCGGGATCGATGAGCCCGCTGCCCGTCGTCTGGATGACACCGTCGCCGCCACCGCCGACGACGGCAAGGCCCCGGGGCAGGCCGAACTGGTCGGCGATGCTGTCGCGGAGCGTGCCGGTGATCTCGTGCGATTCGACGGCCCTTGGGACCATGCTGCGGGGAATGTCGAGGCGATCGAGCAGGTCCTCGGACCAGCGGCGGTTCTCGACGTCGAAGAGACCGGTGCCGGAGCCCTCGGAGACGTCGGTGGCGTGCTCGCCCGTCAGCAAAAGCCGGATATAGTCCTTGGGATTGAGAAAGCGGGTCATCCGCTCGTAGTGCGCGGGCTCCTCGTCGCGCAGCCAGACGATCTTGCCGCCGGTATAGCCGAGCAGCATGGGGTTGCTGGTCATCGCCAGAAGGGCGTCGAGGCCGCCGGCGCGCTCGGTGATCCAGGCGCACTGCCTGGCGGTGCGCTGGTCGTTCCAGAGGATGGCCGGGCGGATCACCGCGTCCGCGGCATCGAGCGGCACCAGGCCGTGCATCTGGCCCGAAAGGCCGATCGCCTTGATCTCGAGGCTGCCGTCGATCGCGCCGCGCACGGCCTCGAGGCCGCTCCGCACGGCCTGCCACCAGTGCGCCGGGTCCTGCTCGGCCCAGCCGGGCGCAGGCGTGGCGAGCGGATAGCCCGCGGTGTGGCGGGCGCGGATCGCACCGCTCGCGTCGATCACCAGCACCTTGGTCGCCGAGGTGCCGATGTCGATGCCGATCAGGCCTTGTCTGGTTGTCGCCATGCTGTGCCTCCCGTTTTGGCCTTGCGGGCTCCTAGCAGGCGGGCCGGTGTTGTGCCAGCCGGTCCGGGGTTGGCATCGGGCGTTGCAGTTTCAGCCGTGCCGCCGGGCGAGCCAGGCGATGACGCCTTCGGCGGCGTGGCGGCCGGTGGCGAAGCAGGCCTGCAGCAGGTAGCCGCCGGTCGGCGCCTCCCAGTCGAGCATCTCGCCGCAGGCGAAGGTGCCGGGGCGGGCCAGCAGCATCAGCCGCTCGTCGAGGCCGCTCTCGGCGATGCCGCCGGCGGTCGAGATCGCCCGGGCGAGCCCGGCCTGGCCAGTGACGCGAAGCGGCAGGGCCTTGATCCGGGCAGCAAGGGCCGCGGGATCGGCCGGCAGCCCCTCGGTGGTCTCGCGCAGCAGGGCTGTAGCGGCAGGCCCGAGGCCGACCCGGCGGAGTGCGGTGCTGCGCGAGCGACCCTTGCCGATCGCGGTCGCGAGACGCTGGCCGAGGCCCGCCTCGGGCGTGTCGGGCTTGAGATCGACGGTGAGGTCGGTCGCCCCATCGCGGGCGAGGGCGGCGCGGATTGCGGGGCCGAAGCCGTAGACCGGGCCGCCCTCGAGCCCGCAGGCGGTGATGACGACGTCGCCCTTGAGTGCCCGGCCGCGAAAGGTGAGGGTGATGGACTTCAGGGGCGTTCCGGCATGGCGCTCGACGAAGCCGGCGGACCAGGGGATCTCGATGCCGACATTGGCGGGCACGAGGTCGGCGACTGAGACGCCGGCGGCGCGCAAGGGGCCGACCCAGCTGCCATCGGCACCCAGCCTCGGCCAGGAGGCACCACCCAAGGCCAGGATGGTGGCGTCGGGGTGGACGATGAGCTCGCTGCCGTCAGCCTGCTCGAGGCGGAGGCCACCCTCGGCGGTGAAGCCCTGCCAGCGGTGGCGGGTGAGGACCCCGACACCCAGCCGGTCGAGCCGCCGCAGCCAGGCGCGCAACAGTGGCGAGGCCTTGAGGGCCTTGGGGAAGATGCGGCCCGAGGAGCCGACGAAGGTGGGCTCGCCCAGGTCCTCGGCCCAGCGCCTGAGGGCCTGGTTGTCGAACTGGCGGATGATCGGGGCGAGCCACGGCGCGGCACCGCCGTAGCGGCCGAGCAGGGCGGGCAAAGGCTCGACATGGGTGAGGTTGAGGCCGCCGCGCCCGGCCAGCAGGAGCTTGCGGGCGACGGACGGCATGCGCTCGTAGACGGTGACGGCAAGGCCCGCCTCGGCCAGGCGCTCGGCGGCCATGAGGCCGGCGGGCCCGCCGCCGATGACCGCCACGCGCGCCCTCGGCGTCGCTCCCTCGTGCATCCCGATTGGTCTCGGGCTCAGGCGGCGACAGGGCGGCCGAGCGTTCGCCGCGCCGTCTCGCTCACGGTCGCAGCCACGGCGGCAAGCGCATGGCCCAGCCGACTGGCACCCCGATGCAGCCGGTAGTCGGCCTCGTCGAGGAAGAGGTCGCGGCGGATCTCGAGCTGCAGCGCGTGCATGCCCTCGGCCGGGCGGCCATAGGCCTCGGTGATGTAGCCGCCGGCGAACGGGCGATTGACCGCCACCTCGAAACCGCGGGCGCGCAGCTCGCGCACGGCACAGCCGGTGATCGCAGGCGAGGCGGCGAGCCCGTGGCGATCACCGACGACGATGTCGATCGGCCGGCCGAGATGCGCCACCGAGGCCTTCGGCATCGAGTGGCAGTCGAGCAGCACGGCCACGCCGTGGAGCCGGCGCAGGGCCTGAAGCTCGGCGTCGAGCGCGGCGTGGAACGGCCGGTAGGCGCGGGCCAGGCGCTCCTCGACGTCCTCGGCCCGCAGCTTGCCCGGATAGACCGCGACACCACCGACCCTGGTCGGGACGAGGCCGAGGCCCGCCTTGACCTTGACCGAGCGCTGCCCGGCGGTCGGGAAGGCGCCTGCCACCTCGGCCGGGTCGAGCTCGTCGGGGGCCCGGTTGAGGTCGATCCAGGCGCGCGGCAGCAGCGGCACCAGCAGGCCAGCGGCGTAGTCGAGGGCGGGCTCGAGCAGCACGTCCACCGGGCCGTCGTCGAGCGGCCGGAGCTGATCGATGCCGACCCGGATGCGGCGCAACAGACGCTCGGGATAGAGCCGGCCGCTATGCGGCGAGGAGAGGAGGACGGGCCGCGAGCGGACCCTTGCTCTGAGCTCGAAGAACATGAGGGGATGTGCCCGCCGCGCGTCTGAACGTTGTCTGCCCGTATCGCAGCACATGATGCGGCATGTGGCAACGGCAAGGATGCCGAAGCAGCGCCTGGGCAGCTGTTGGGCGAGAGGCCACGCCCGGCGACCGCGCGGTTCACTCTTTCTCCGGCGCCTTGACCGATCGCGAGGAGGCGGGGCGCCAGGCTCGGCGGATGGGCAAGCCGAAGCTCGATATCGAGGACGATGCGGCGCTGGACGAGGTCGCCTCGGTCAATGGGATCCGGGAGAGCGCACGTTCACCGAAGGCGGTGGCCCGGCCGATCCCGTCGCGGTGCGCGCGCACCGGGCTGCCGATGGTCTTCGCGGCGCTTTTCGGCATCCGGTCGGTCGCGCTCGCGGCGCGCGGCGGCCCGCGTCGGTGCGGCCAACAGCACCGTCTTCCGGCTCTCGATCCGGCGGTGCGCCGGACCGTCGAGCTCGTTTCGAACGCGCGGGGCACCGCCCCCGACCGCGCTGTCGCCAGCAACTCGACCGACACTGGGGCGGTCGAGGCGCGCAGCACCCCACGCCTGCGGGCGGCCGAGATTGGGGTTGCCGCCGGGGTCGACGGCCCGACCCGGCATTTCAATCCGCAGCCGCTCGCCAGCATGCCGGCCGCGGCCGACGCGCTGGCGCATTGCGACCTGCCCGACGTGTCTGCCGGCAGCCACACCAATCGACAGGTGAAGGACATCGCCACCGTTCTGCCGCCCGGGGTCTGTTGCGGCGGCGTCGTCGTCGACGGCAATGCGCGGGTCACTCTGCAAGCCGGGATCCATGTCATCCTGGACGACCCGCCGCAGCTCGCCAGCGACAGCACGATCGCCGCGGCTTCGGCCGATGCCGGTGTCATCGTCCGGCGGCTTTCCATGCACTCGAACGCCGAGCTCGTCCTCGACACCGACCGTGCGACGAGCGACCCGCTGTGTGCGCTGCGGCCCAGGCAGCCGATCCTCGTGTATTCGCGATGTGCTGTGCCCGGTCGGAGCGGTGTCTTCGGTGAGCTGTAAAGTTTTTTTACATATCCAATTCTTGGCACGTACAAGAAAGTTGCGCTGAAGCACCAAATAATACGTACAAATTGCAGCAATCTGCCTTGGTCATGATTAACCAGAATGATACACTCACGCTGTTCGAGCTGCCTGAGCAGTCGAACTGTCCAGGCGGAGGCGTAGTGCAACGATCGGACGGAAAAATACCGATAAGACGAGCAACAAGACATGTGCAATCGCGACCAAGAAGAAATCGGTAGCGTCGAAGGCGCTGGCGGCTGCGACAGCAGCGGTTCGGCTGGTGGCAGGTGGGTCCGATGAGTAGTCCCACCGAACAGGTCATCGTCACCGGTGGCGCCGGGTTTGTCGGATCCGGCGTCTGTCGGCTCCTGGCTGCGCGCGGCACACCATTCATGATCGTCGATCGCGTCGCTGCGGGCGAGTTTCGTCAGCGCGTGCTCGAGGCCGATATCCGCGATCTCGAGGCGCTGCGCCGCGGCATCGAGGGGGACTGCCTGATCCATCTGGCAACCATGATGGGCAACGATGCCCCGCGTTCGCTCCATGACGAGGTCACCGTCGGTGGAACGCGCAATCTCTGCCGGGTCGCCGAGGAAAAGGGGATCGACCGGATCGTCTTCGCGAGTTCGATCACGGCCTACGGCTTCGCTCCGTCGAAAACCGGTGAAGACGGTGCGATCGTCCCGATCGGTGAAGACGGTGCGATCGCCCCGTTCAACGACTACAGCCGCACCAAATACGCGGCGGAAGAGGTGCTGCGTGCCTGGCAAGCCAGAGCCCCCGAGCGTCGCAGCCTGACCATCGTTCGACCGACCGTCGTTTTCGGTCCCGGCGATCGCGGTTATGTCTACCAACTACTCCGGCAAATCCAGTCCAACTCGTTCATGATGATAGGGGGCGGCGAGAACCGGAAGTCGATGGCCTATGTCGACAATGTCGCGGCGTTTTTCGTGCATGCGCTCGAGTTCGCAGCAGGCGTGCACGTCTACAATTATTGCGACAAGCCGGACTACACGATGAACGAACTGGTCCGAACGGTTCGACGGACCCTCAAGGGCAAGGACGATGTCGCGCCGCGCTTGCCGCTTGCCGCGGGTCTTGCAATAGGGCGGATCGCCGACGGCGTCGCTCAGCTGCTCGGCATCAAGCTGCCGGTGAGTTATACTCGGGTCAAGAGATTCACCTCGACGACGAGCTTCTCCTCGGCGGCCCATGCGGTGCCCGGCTTTACCGCCCCCGTCAGCCTCGAGCAGGGGCTGCTGACGACCCTGCAGCGCGATTTCATCAGACCGGAGTCGGAGGTCCGGGGTGTTCTTCAAGGAGCAAGGCGGTCGGCCGGGAGCGCCTAATTGCATCCGCTCCATGGCGACATGCGGGAAGTCGGCCGTTGATAGGCACGTTCCTGCCAATTGACGGCACGCACGATTTCATCTGGGGAATAGGGGATGACTGGCGTTGCCGTATGGCGAGGCGTCATTCAGCCACAGGTGGTCACCGCAACCGCCGACAATCGAATGCTGTTGCGCTATGCGGCCTCTCCCCATCAGTAGCTCGGCTTTGATCGCGGTAGCGTGACCTCGATCGCGGGGGCAACTGTCGCTCGACAGCAACAGCACGATCGCCGCAGCTTCGGCCCATACCGATGTCATCGTCCGGCGGCTCTCCATGATGTCGAACGTCGAACTCGGCCGCGACGCCGACGCTGCAGAAACCGACGCTGCGCCGCCACCCGAGTGCACCGGGCGCCACCGGGGCCGCTCTCCCGGTTGGCTGCTCGTCGGCGGTGCCGGCTTGCCCGATCTCGACTGTAATCCGTCGGTCGACTTTACAGCAACGCCAAGGCTCGACCGCGGGCACTTTGCATGGGCGCGAGGACGCCCGGCGAAGTGCCGCGCGTCGGCGCCTGGGTTCTAGCCTGCGACTATTGTTGCGATGCACAATGATAATGAATATGTCGGAAACTTTTACAATATTGTGTCTGATAGAGAACAAGGAGGACGGCAACAAGATATGTATTATAATATGCGCCGACGAGATAAGGCCGATTGACGACACTTTTATGATTGTGGACACATTGGCGGCTCTCGTGATGGACGAGGGACAACGCGGCTCGACAGGGCCCAACAGGGGATAGCATGATGCGCGACTTGAAAGTGGAAGAGCTCGGGCACGTCTACGGCGCCGGCGGCCACGGCACGTGTTGCAGGTGCAAGGGCAGGGGCAAGGGCAGGGGCAAGGGCGGCAGCTCGTCCAGCAGCAGCAGCAGCAAGGGCAAGGGCGGGTACAAGGACGACAGCTCGTACAGCTGAGCCGCGGCTCCTGCCGAGCTCTGGCCAGTGACCCGCTCGAGGTTGGGCGGGTGCGATATCGGGGGGCGCCTGGTGGACAGGCGCCCCTTCGTCTGACGGCGATTTGCGGTAGGAGAGCGCCATGACCGACACCGACCGGCAAACCGCATCCGCATGGCGCGACGCCGCCGACCCCGGCGAGCCCGACCGTGACCTCGCCGCGGCTGCTGCCGGACCCCCGAGCGCCGCCGCTCGAGCGGCTCTGGAGGAGGTGCGCCTGCTCGGCCAGCCGCCGCTCGGCGACTACCTCGATTTCGTCGAGCGGCAGGTGATCGGTGGCGCCGCGATGCCGCCGCGGCAGCTCTGCGACGAGTGGCGCGCTGCCAACGACTATTATGGCGAGCTGGAGGCGACCGAGGCCGGCTTGGCCGACACGGTCGACTGCCACGACCTCGATCCGGCGCTCGACCCCCTGGTCGAGGCGGTCCGCGCCGATCCGTGTTTCCAGAACACCTTCGCCCATTTGCCGGCGAGCTTCGGCATGGTCGAGCTCGACAAGCTCGTCGTCTACCAGCCGAGCATCACGCGCAGCTGGGCTGCGGACGTCGCGCGGCGGCTCGGGCCGACGCCGGACGCGCGCACCGTCTTCCGCTATTGTCAGCAGGTGCAAGCAGCATTGCCGCCGCTCACGGTCGAGGAGGTCGACGACGACCGCTTCGTCTTCAGCTCGCCGGCCACGCATCTCTCGTTCCACGAGGCTGTGCTGCTGCCGCCCGGGCGGGTGCCGGGCTACACATCCTATGGGCCGGTCGCGGGCATCGTCGGGTTGGTCGTGGGCTTTCGCGGCAACTTCCTGAACGTGATCCGGGCCGACGATCGCATCCTCTTGAACAACGGCTACCATCGCGCCTACGCCTTGCGCGCCCTGGGCCTGACTCACGCCCCTTGCGTCATCCAGGACGTCACCCGGCTCGACGAGCTCAAGCTGCGCGCGGCACAACGCGTGACCGACGATCCGGCCTTCTATTTCCGCGCCAAGCGGCCGCCCTTGTTCAAGGATTTCTTCGATCCCAGGATCGCCAAGACCTTCCCGTTGCGGCCGCGGCGCAAGGTGGTCGAGGTCAGCTTCACGGTGCGCAAGAGCTACCACCTGGAATAGACGATGAGCCTGCCCGAGAAGCAGCCCTTGTTTCGCGAGGCGGTGCTGGCCGAGCAGCAGAGCCAATGGCTCGGCACGGTGCTCCTGGCGCCGAGGTTGTCGTTTCGCCTGTTCACCGGCTTTGCGGTGACGGCGGCCGCGGCCATGCTCGGGTTCCTGTTTTTTGGCGAGTACACCGATCGGGCGACGATCAACGGCTGGCTGGTGCCGGAGCACGGCGTGGTGCGCGTCTACGCGCCGATGGCTGGAACCGTCACCGAGCTTGCGGTGAGCGAGGGCCAAGTGGTGGCCAGGGATGCGCTGTTGGCGCGTATCTCGACGGAGATCCGCAGCGAGACGGCGATGGCCACCCGGCAGGAGGTGGTGCTGCGCCTGATCAGCCGGCGGGACAGCATGGTGGTCGAGCGCGCCCGCCGCGAGCGGCTCTTTGGCGATCAGGCGAGGGGGCTCGAGGCGCGGCTCGCCGGCACCCGGGCGGCCCTGGCCCAGCTCGAGGCGGAGATCACCCTGCAGCGCCGACGGCTGGAGGTGGCCGAGCGCAGCTACGCCCGCTACCAGGGGCTGCACGGCCGGCAGCTCTTGCCCGCCGCCCGGCTCGACGAGGCCGACGAGGAAAGGCTCGACCAGGCGCTGCAATTGGCGGGCCTGGAGCGCGGCCGGACGAGCCTCGAGCAGGAGCTGGCCGAGCTCGAGCGTGAGTTGGCTCGGCTACCGCTCGAGCACGAGACCGAGCTCGCCACCATCGACCGCGAGATCTCGAGCCTCGAGCAGGACATCGCCGAGGCGGAGGCGAGGCGGGAGATCATCCTCACCGCACCCGTGCCCGGCATCGTCACCGGCCTGCAGGTCGAGCCCGGCAGCGGCATCGGGGCGGCGGTCCCGGTCTTGAGCCTGGTGCCCGAGGCAGCGGCGCTCGAGGCCGATCTCTTTGCCCCCGGCCGGGCCGTCGGTTTCGTGCGTGAGGGCCAGCCGGTGCTGCTCCGCTACGCCGCCTTTCCCTATCAAAAGTTCGGCTTTTATCGGGGCACGGTGACCTCGATCTCGCGCGCCGCGGTCAATCCGGCCGAGTTCTCCTCGGCCTTGGCCGGCCTCACCAGCCTCTATGACGCGGGCGAGCCGGTCTATCGGATCAGGGTCACCCTCGAGCGGCAGACGGTGACGGCCTATGGCGAGGCCTTGCCGCTCCAGGCCGGGCTCGCGGTCGAGGCGGATGTCCTGCTCGAGACCCGCCGCCTGATCGAGTGGGTGCTCGATCCGCTCTACACGCTGACCGGCCGTTCGTGAGCGGCATCGCGCTCCCCGATCTCGGCTTCGGCCGGCGGCTACCCATGGTCCTGCAGACCGAGGGGGCCGAGTGCGGCCTCGCGTGTCTGGCAATGCTCGCGGGCTTTCACGGTCACCCCACCGATGCCGCGACCCTCAGGCGGGAGCACGGCTTCTCGCTCAAGGGGGCTTCGCTCAAGGATCTGATCCGGGTCGCCGACCGGCTCGGCTTCGCCTGCCGGCCGCTCAGGCTCGAGCTCGACGAATTGCCACTTTTGAAGACGCCCTGCATTCTGCACTGGGATCTCAACCATTTCGTCGTGCTGCAGAGTGTCGGCCGGGGTGGCGTGGTGATCCACGATCCGGCGGTGGGCGTGCGGCGGCTGAGCCTGGACCAGGTGTCGCGCCACTTTACCGGCGTCGCGGTCGAGCTGATGCCGACCGGCGGCTTCGAGACGACGGCCCCACCGCCCCGGGTCCGCTTTCGCAGCCTGCTCGGCCGGCTCGTGGGCGTCAAGCGGGCCTTGGGCCAGCTCTTGCTCCTGGCGCTGGCCCTCGAGCTCTTCGCCATGGCGAGCCCGCTCTTTTTGGGGCTGGTGATCGACCACTCGCTGGTCGCGGCCGACCGGCAGCTCTTGTTGACCCTGGTCATCGCCTTCGCGCTGCTCCTGGTTCTGCAGGTGACGCTGACGGCGATGCGTGGCTGGATGATCATCGCCCTCGGGGCCTCCTTGACCGTCCAGGCGCGGACCAACCTCTTCTCGCATCTCCTGCGCCTGCCCGCCGCCTTCTTCGAGGCGCGGCACATGGGCGACGTGATGTCGAGGTTCGAATCGCAAGACCGGATCCTCGATGCGATCACCACCGATCTGGTGATCGCGGTGCTCGACGGGCTGATGGCGGTGGTGACCTTGAGCATCATGCTGCTCATCGCCCCCGGGCTCACCATGATCGTCCTGGCCGTCACCGTCGCCTATGCGGGGCTGCGCTGGGCCCTCTACATGCCGCTCCGCCAGGCCTCGCTCGAGGCCATCGTCTGGGGGGCGCGGCAGGACAGCCATTTCCTCGAGACGCTGCGCGGGATCAAGACGATCAAGCTCTTCAACGCGCAGGAGGACCGACGGGCGCATTGGCTCAACCTCCTGGTCGAGACGGTCAATCGCGAGATCACCAAGGACAAGCTCGACCTCCTGTTCCGCTGCAGCAATCGCTTCCTGCTCGGCGGCCTCACGCTAGGTCTCGTCTATGGCGGGGCCTCGGCGGTGATCGCCGGCACGCTCTCGGTCGGCATGCTGGTGGCGTTTTTGGCCTATCAGTCGCAGTTCGTCGGGCGGGTCAGCGCCCTGATCGACACCATGGTCGACCTCACCATGCTGCGCCTGCATGGCGAGCGGCTCGCCGACATCGCCTTGAGCGAGCCCGAGCCCGGCGGGGTGCATGCGGTCGCGCGCACCCGCCACCAGCCGGTCGGCATCGAGGTGCGGGGCCTGGCCTTTGCCTATAGCGCCAACGATCCCCTGGTCCTCGATGGCGTCGACTTCGTCATCGAGCCCGGCGAGTCGGTTGCCATCGTCGGCCCGTCCGGTTGCGGCAAGACCACGTTGCTGAAGATCCTGGCGGGCCTGGTCGAGCCCACCGGTGGCAAGGTCTTGATCGACAGGGCGCCGATGAGCCGGCTCGGGCTCGACCGCTACCGCGCCATGCTCGGCGTGGTCATGCAGGACGACCAGCTTTTCGCGGGCTCGATCGCCGACAACATCACCTTCTTCACCCCCGACCCCGATCCCGAGCGGATCGAGGCCTGTGCCCGGGCGGCTGCGATCCACGACGACATCACGGCCATGCCGATGGGCTACGGCACGCTGATCGGCGACATGGGCACGGTGCTCTCGGGCGGGCAGAAGCAGCGGGTGCTGATCGCCCGCGCGCTTTACCGGCAGCCGAGCCTGCTGCTGCTCGACGAGGCGACGAGCCATCTCGACATCGACCGCGAGGCCAAGGTCAACGCGGCCATTGCCGCAACGTCGATGACCCGGATTATCATCGCCCACCGGCCCGACACGATCCGCGCCTGCGACCGCGTGATCGCCCTCAAGGGCGGCCGCGTCGTGCTCGACGAGACGACGCGGCTCAGCCTCGATCATCGGGTCAGCTGACCCCTTGCCAACCCGGCCCGATCTTCGTAAATCAGCTGCCGACCCGGGCGCGTAGCTCAGCGGGAGAGCACTACGTTGACATCGTAGGGGTCACAGGTTCAATCCCTGTCGCGCCCACCATTCCCCTCCCGGTTCATTGACCCTGCCATGGCGAGCGCCGTGCGGTCGTTTGCGGAAGAAGAGCGGGGCGGATGATCCTTCCCGTGCCCCACCGTTTTTTCAGCCGGTGGCGAGCGTCTTGTTCGGATCGAAGAACGGGCGTTCGACGATGGTGGCGTGGACCGGCCCTTGGGGTGTGGTGACGATGAGCACCGTACCGATGTCGGCGCAGTCGGCCCTGACCATGGCGAGCGCGATGTTTTGCGCGAGCCTGGGTGAATGGACGGCGGACGTGACCTTGCCGAGGGTTTTGCCGTCCTTGCTGATGGTCCAGAAGGTGGTGCTCGGCCCCTTCAGTGGTGCCGCATCGAGGCGCAGCCCGACCTGTTTGCGCCTCACCCCCTTGTCGCGAAGGCGGCGCAGGGCCGCCTTGCCGATGAAGTCGGCCGCCATGTCGAGGTCGACCAGCCGGTCGAGGCCCAGCTCGTAGGGGTTGGTGTCGCTATCGGCATCGGCGCGATAGGAGAGCATCGCACCCTCGATGCGGCGAATGGTGGAGGTATGGCCGGGTTTCAGGCCGAGGGGTGCGCCTGCCGCCATGATCCTTTCCCAGAGATCGTCGCCGCGGGAGCCGTCCCGGAGGTAGAGCTCGTAGCCCAGCTCGCTGGACCAGCCGGTGCGCGACACGACCAGCGGTATGCCGTCGAGATCCAGCTCGCGCAGCCAGTAGTAGCGGAGATCCATGATGCTCTCGCCGAAGAGTGCCTGCATGACCTCGCCCGATTTCGGGCCCTGCAGCTGCAGCGGCGAGACGTCCGGTTCCCTGATGGTGACATCGATGCCCGCGTGCACGGCGACACCCTGCGCCCAGAGCAGGACGTCGCTGTCGGCGAGCGACAGCCAGAAGTGGTTCTCGGCCAGGCGCAAGAGGATCGGATCGTTGAGGATGCCGCCCTCGGCATTGGTGATCAGGACGTATTTGCATTGGCCTGTGGCCATCGTGGCCAGGTTGCGCGGGGTGAGCATCTGGGTGAAGCGGGCCGCATCCGGGCCGGTGATCTCGACCTGCCGTTCGACCGCGACATCGCAAAGGATCGCGTCGTTGACGAGGTTCCAGAAATTCTGCACGGGATCGCCGAAATCGCGCGGGATATACATGTGATTGTAGACCGAGAACGCCTTGGCCCCCCAGCGGACGGTCGCGTCGAAATACGGGGATTTGCGGATCTGCGTCCCGAAGCCGAAATCGTCTGATGGCGTCATGCTCGTCGTTCTCCTTCAGCGGATAGTGGTTCGGCCCGCGATGCGGCCTGAAGACAGGCTGGTCGAGTCGTCGAAGCCCGTACGACCGCAGGCGTTCCTTCGACCGGCGCCGCCGCGGCCGCCGGTGTGGCCCGATGGTATCAGGTACCCTCAGAGACTCGTTGACCACACCAAGCTGCACCAGCGCAAAATGCCGGAAGAGGAGTGCCACCAGGCCTACTTCCAAGCTTCTCTTTCCTTGTCCGATCCGCTCCCCGCCAATGCCCGAGCCTGACGAGCGGAGCTGCCGCCAGGGCGGCGATGGTGCAGGCGAGGCGGGTGGCGGCGAGCGGTGCGGTTGGCCTGAGGCCGGTGCCGGTCCGTCTGTCGAAATGGGCGTTTTGTCCGCCTCGAAGATGCGGTAGAATAGCACCGGCTCGAGTGAGCGACGGAGAGGGCCTTGGCCGAGGTGACGCTGGAGTTCCTGGGCGAGCAGATGCGGCGGATGCTCGACGAGCTGCGCGAGATGCGCGAGGCGCTCGTGGCCGTGCGGGATCGTGGCGAGTTGACCGCGCGCGCCATCGAGGCGACGCGGCAGCAGTTCCTGGCCCAGCTCGAGCTCGCCAGGATCGATCTCCTCGAGGCGATAACCGTGGAGACGCGAAGCGAGTCGATCGGCACCCGCACACGGATCGAGCAGCAGCTCGATGCCATGCGTGGCCAGATCGACGAGCTGACGCGGCGGCTGGAGGCGATCGAGAAGGGTCGGTAGCGCCGTCTCGCGTCAATCCGTACCATCCCCAAAAGACCGGAGGTGCGCGAGGAGGTCAACCTCCTCGCACTCTTTCACCCTCTCTCTACCGCGACCGCTGCCAGCGCCAGAGCCTGACCAGCGGTGGTGCTGCCAGCGAGAAGATGGCGATTGCGAGCAGCGAGGCGCTGATAGGCTTGTTGATGAAGGTCATCCAATCGCCGCCGGAGATCTGCAGGGCGCGGCGCATGTTCTCCTCGAGCAGGGCACCCAGGATCAGGGCCAGGATCATCGGGGCCAAGGGAAAGCCGTTGAGGCGCATGGCGAGGCCGATGCCGCCGAAGATGAGCAGCACGTAGAGATCGAAGGCGGAGAATTTCACCGCGTAAACGCCGATCAGGCAGAAGAGGATGATGCAGGATAGGAGCAGCGGGCGGGGGAGGTCGAGGATCTTGGCGAGCAGCGGGATGAGCGGCAGGTTGAGGACGAGGAGGAAGATGTTCCCCAGATACATGCTGGCGATCACCCCCCAGAAGATCTCCGGACGGTCCTGCAGCATCATCGGGCCAGGGGTCACGCCCATGACGAGCAGCGCTCCGAGCAGCACGGCGGTGGTGCCGGAGCCGGGCACGCCCAGCGTCAGGAGCGGGACGAACGAGCCGCCGCAGGCGGCGTTGTTGGCGGATTCGGGGGCGGCCACCCCCTTGATGTTGCCCTTGCCGAAGGTTTCGCCGTCCTTGGCGATGCGCTTTTCCATGGAATAGGCGAGGAACGAGGCCACGGTGGCCCCGGCACCCGGCAGCACGCCGATGAAGAAGCCCAGGACGGAGCCGCGGCCCACGGGGCCCGCAATGGTCCGGACCTCCGTTCGGCTGAGCAAGAGCGAGCCGATCGGCTCCTTCTTGCCGCTGTCGCCCTTGGGTGTCCGAAGCAGGAGGACGAAGACCTCGGCGAGCGCGAAGACGCCCAAGGCCACGACCAGGAAGTCGACGCCCTGGAGCAAATGCAGCTGGCCCATGGTGTAGCGCTGGGTGCCGGTCTGGAGATCGATGCCGACGATCGAGACCATGACGCCGAAGACGGCGGCGATCAGGCCCTTGATCAGCGACTTGTCGGAGAGGCTGACGACGGCGGTGAGGCCCAGCACCATGAGCGCGAAATACTCGGCGGGGCCGAAGGCGATCGCGACCCTGGAAAGGAGTGGGGCCACGAGCATCAGGCCGATGACGCTGATCGTGCCGCCGATGAAGCTGGCGTAGGCGGCGATCGCCAAGGCCTTGCCGGCCTTGCCCTGCTTGGCCATCGGGTAGCCGTCGAAGGAGGTGGCGACGGTGCCGGCGACGCCCGGGGCGTTGAGCAGGATGGAGGAGGTCGAGCCGCCGAAAATGGCACCATAATAGACGCCGGCCATGAGAATGAGACCCGAGGTCGGGTCCATGGCGAAGGTGATGGGGATCATCAGGGCCAGGGCCGAGATGGGGCCGAGGCCGGGTAGCATGCCGATGATCGTGCCGGCCAGAACGCCCACAAAGCAGTAGAAGATGTTGGCGGGCGAGAGGGCGATCTGAAAGCCGAAGATCAGGTTGGCGAAGGCGTCCATCGTGGCTTCTTCCTCGCTTCTCGGCTCAGATCGGCAGGAGGCCGGCCGGCAGGTTGATGGTCATCAGTCGGGTGAGGACGAGGTAGAACAGCAGCGGGATGGCCGCGGCCGTGGCCACGGTCAAGAGGTGGTTGCGATAGCCGTAATAGACGGTGAGGCCGGCCACCAGGAGGAAGGAGGCGAGGACGAAGCCCAGCGGCTGGAGGGCCGCAGCATAGACGCCGACGGCGATGGCGGTGACGACGATGCGGGTCCAGGGGCGTTGCCAGAACGGGCTCTCGGGCTCGTCGGCCGCCGCCGGGGCGGCCTCCATGGCGGCCTCGTCGATGGCTTCGCGGACGAAGAAGAGGAGGCCGGCCAGGCCGAGCATGAGGAAGCCCAGAACCTTGGGGAAGAGGTCGCTGTCGATCGGCCGCGGCAGGGGGAAGACGCGGATCTGGAAGGCCTCGTAGAGATACCACACCGAGAAGACGGCGAGGACGACCGCCAGGATCTGATTGGCGCGATGGGTTCGCATGCTCGATCCGCCCGCCATGAGCCCGCCGCGATGCTGCGGCGGGCCCTGGCTTTTCGGGGTTACTACTGGATCAGGCCGATATCGCCGAGAATGGTGCTGAACTGCTCCTTCTGGGCGTCGAGGAAGGTGCTGAACTCGTCGGGGCCCTGGAAGGCGTCGATCCAGCCGAGCTGGATGGCGGCCTCCTTCCAGCCGTCGGTAGCCATCATCTTCTCGAACATGTCGGCGTAGTAGGCGACGGCCTCCTCGGGCATGTCGGGCGGCCCCATGACGCCGCGCCAGACGTCGAAGGTGAAGTCGATACCGCTCTCGACGAAGGTCGGCACGTCCGGCAGCGTCTCGACGCGCTCGGCGGACGAGACGGCAAGTGCGCGGACGTCACCGCTGGCGAGCTGCGCCTGGACCTCTCCGGCACCGGTCGAGACGGCCACGACATGGCCGCCCATCAGCGCCACCAAAGCCTCGCCGCCGCCTGAGAAGGGGATGTAGTTGACGGTCCGGGCGTCGAGGCCGGCGGCCGCCGCCGCGCCGGCGCTGGCGATGTGGTCCATCGAGCCCGGGGCCGAGCCGCCGCCGACGGCGAGGCTCGGGTCGCCCTCGATCGCCGCCATCAGCTCGCTGATGGTCTGGTGCGGGCTGTCGGCCTGAACGACCACCACCGCATAGTCGGTGATCAGCCGGGCGACCGGGGTAAACGCGGTGTGGTCGTATTCCGATTGCCCGGCCAACGGCACCAGGATGATGGGCGGGCTCACGGCGAAGAGCTTGTGCGGGTTGCCGGCATCGGCCGCGATCTGCGCCCAGGCGACCGACCCGCCGCCGCCGGGCACGTTGATCGGCGCGAAGTTGACCTCGGCCAGGCCCTCTTCCTGCAGCACCCGGGCGGTCGTGCGAACCAGCGTGTCCCAGCCGCCGCCCGGGTTCGCCGGGGCGATATATTCGACCGGCTGCGACGGCCGCCACTCGGCCGCGGCCGGCAAGGCGGTCGATACCAACAGTGCGGCAGGCACCAGCAACAGAGCGGCCCGCCGCTCGAGCGTCGCGAATTTCGTCATTGTCTCAGCTCCCTGATAACGTCTGTGAGAGCGACCTTACGCCAACCATCCGACCTGCAACAGCCCCCTGTTCAAAGACCGTCGCGATACAGGATCAAGACCGGGGAGGCTAGCCTCCCGGCACCCCTCCGTTTTTTCGGGTGGTGGGATCGCGTGGGGGATGGATCAGCTCCCGGCGAGCCGGCGGGCGAGGGTGATGCCGAGATGGGCAGCTTCCGCCACGTCGTCGGCGAAGCCGCCGTCGTGGCGGAGGGCGATGGCCGCCCGCCATCCAACTGCCGACGGCGCGGCTCCGGGTCGACCCGCCGAGGGCGTCGAACAGGGGAAAAACCGCAAAGGGTGCGTCAGAGGGTTTTGGCCTTATCGAAAGGCCGGTTTCCGTCAGGACAGCGATGACGACAAAGAGGGCCATCGTGCGAAAGCTGGCTTTCAGCCTAAGCCCTTTGCCTCGTCAGCAGATTCCATGGCCGCCGATCGACCATGAGCTTCGCCGCCGCTGCCAGGACCAGCGCACATAGCGCCGCCTTCGAGAGCGTGCCCATCGTCCCCTCGATCAGCAGCGCGTGGACCACGGTGCCGGTGATGATCACGGTTGCCAGGGTCAGGTGACAGGCGCGCCAGACCGTCGGCCTGAGGCGCAGGCGGCGGCGGAGGGTGGCGAGGAGGGCGGTGGCGAAGACGGCCCACATGGCGATCACGCCCCAGGCGGAGAAGGGTGTGGGCGAGCGGAAGAGGAGCGCGTCGATCACGTCGGGCGGGCTGGTCAGCCAGAGGCCGGCGACGTGGATGACGACTGCCGCGAGCAACCCGGCGCCGACCCAGGCGTGCAGGTGTCGGCCGCGGCGTGCGGTGAGGCCCGGGAGGTAGCCGCCGGCCAGGAGGGGCTGGAGGAGGAGCAGGGCCAGGGCCACCACGCCGGCGAAGCCGGCTGCGATGTAGATCGGCTCGCGCCAGGCGAGGAGCGGGCTCGTGGCCGCCACGGCGAGCGGGACGGTGAGGGCGGCGGCGAGGGCCGCCCAGATCAGCAGCGGGCGCGCCAGGGTCAATGGTCAGGCCGGCTGCAGCACGAAATCGGCGCTCAGGCTGGTGTCTCTGGCGCTCGCCATGATGGGGCGGAGAAAGACGGTCTCGAAGCCGTTGCCGTCATGCTCGGCGTCGTAGGCGAGGTGGCCGTGCGGCTGGCCGAAGGCCGGCACGATCTGCGGCATGTCCATCCGGAACACGCCGTCCGCGTCGGTCAGCGTGGCGCCGTGGCTGTGCGGGTCGCGCTCGTGACCCTCCGTCGTGTGCGCCCAGATCTGGATGCGCACACCGGGCAACGGCGCCCCGTCGCCCGCGCGCCGCACCGTGCCCGTCATCATGAAACCACCGCCGCCGATGCGCTCGACGATGGGCGCACCCGGCCGGTAGTTGTTGGCACCGCCCCGCATCGTCGGCGTGGGTGCGAGGCCCGCTGCCCGTGCCGGCATCACGAGGCTGGAGGCTCCGGTGAAGAGGGCGGCGCCGGCCGTGGTGGCACCGGCCAGAAGCAGGCCGCGGCGGGTCTGAAGGGCTCTGGTCATCGTGGTCTCTCCTCTGCTGACCATACCCTTGAGGTAGTAGGGAGAGGCCCGCGGTAAAGCGTGGCCATGGTTCGGGCTCGACATTGACCTGCGGCGGCGTGGCGCCACTCCCGGCCCCGCGGGCCCGGCCCGCTTGCGCTCGGTTGGAGCCCGTCGCGCTCCAACCCAAACTATCGGTGGGGCCGCGGGGAGGATCATCCTCCCCGCTTTCTTGTCTGTGCCGCCGGCCGCGGTGACTAGCCGGCAAGGCCCATGAAGAAGGGGGTGGAGAGGACGTTCAGCGACGGGATGTCGAAGAGGGTCAAGAGGACCAGGGCGATGACCAGGGCTGCCACGGTGGCGAGCAGCTTGCCTTCCTTGAAGAGCTTCTCCGGGGTCTGCGCCGTCGAGCCGAGCCTGAGGCCGAGGGCGAGGTAGATGGTGAAGAGGAGTGCAAAGAGCGGGAAGGAGAGGATGTACTCGATCCGGTACTTGATCAGGAAGACCGCGATGAAGAAGGACGCCAGCTGGGCATAGAGGAAGGACTGGATGAGCAGCCGCGCCTCGTCGTAGTGCTGGAAGGAGCGGCGATAGAGGTGGAGGACGGCGGCACCGTGGCCGGCGACGATGGTCCGGTACTCGGCGAGGCGCTTGATCGACATGAGGAAGGCGCCGCCGGCCCAGTAGGCGATGATCAGGGACGAGGGCGGCAGGCTCGCGGGATCGATCAGGACCCAGCCGATCACCAGCCGGATCGGGTTGTTGAGCGCCTCGCTCGCGACGTCGACATAGGCCTTGTCCTTCGAGCGCAGCGGCTCGATGTTGTAGATGACACCGCTCAGCCAGAAGATCACCGCGATGACGAAGAGCGCAGGGGAGACCGCGGCGGCGAGGAGGAAGCCGGCTACGGTCAGGAGCACGTACTCGGCATAGACGAGCGGGGCGGACAGGGACTTGGCGACGGCCGGCCGCTTCGACTTCATCGGATGGTGCTGGTCGAACCTTGCGTCCAGCCACTCGTTGATGACGTAGTTGGCCGAGCTGATCAGGCAGGCCACGACGAAGCCCGCGATGATCACGAGCCAGGGGATCGGCTCGCCCCGGGCGACCAGGAGGTGGGCGAGGACGATGCCCGGGACGATGAAGATGTGCTTGAGCCAGTGGTCCGGCCGGGCGATGGCGACATAGTCGCCTAGGCTCGCGCGTGAGCGTGCACCGGCATCGGCGAGTGCCTGCCTGCTGAACTGATCGATCATGAATGCACTCCGGTACCCCGTTGCGGCGTCTTGTAACGGGTCGAGCGGTCGAAAGCGAATTGTTGTGGTTCTGCGTACCCGAGGCCAGAGGCCACGCCGCGCGGATGCTGCAGGCATGCCCTGGCGTCGTCAACCGCCGCACGACATCGCCGCAACCGGTGCCGGGCGTCGTTGCGGGCGCGCATCGCCCGTCGTCGCGGTGCCCGTCGTCGCGGCGCCATCGCCTGCCGGCGGCCCGAGGCATGCTCTGCCCCGCCGGCCGGGCTCGGGCGGCGATCGCCGGACACCGGCGGAACCGTGCGCAAGGTCGTGCTCGGGCTTGAGCGTTCCAGCTCTCCTGCTGCGACCCCGCATGTGCTGCGGTCGAGTGCTGTCCGAGGACGGCCCGGTGGGAACGCCGGAAGCGGCCTGCAGCACCGTATCATGAGGTCAACAGCTGTTGAAAAAAGCCCCGCGGGCCAGCGTTGCAGCGGCGGGCACCCCCTTCGGGCCTCGCCATCCGCAGCCGGTCACCGTCGTTGTGCCTTCTGGCCATCGGGGAGCGCTCCGCGGCCGGCTAGTTCGCCGCCGCCAGATCGGGCTCGGGCAGCCGACGGTAGACCTCGGTGCTGGCCTCGGGCGACGCCGGCAGACGTTCCCAGCCGACGTCGAGCTGGGTGCGCAGCATCTCGGTGACCGGGTCGTCGAGCGCGGCGGTCGGCGCCGGCCAGAGCATGATGTAGTCGAGCCGCCCGCCCGTGGCCTCGCCATAGCCCAAAACATCGATGTCCGGCGGGCGGTTGTCGAGTTGCCGGCCGATATGCCGGAACGGGTCCACCGCGGCCTTGTAGACGATCGGGAAATAGCCGTAGACGCCGGTCGAGAGCAGACTGCCGCGCATGTAGAGGATGTCGCGCTCGCGGACGAGATGGGCCGCGGCATGGATCAGCGGCAAGACGGCATGCGCGCGCGTCGTCGGATCGGCACGCAGATGCAGCGACAGCACGGTCCGCCCGTCCTGCATCGCCTCGGCGACGGCGAGGTAGCGGCGGATCTCGCCGTCGAAATGGGCGTAGATCCACAGCCGGTAGCCGGTCATCGCCAGGGTCGAGACGACGGCGACGGTGGCGACGAGGCGGGCGACCAGCCGGCTCGGGGTCACGGTCGCGCACCAGATGATGGTGAAGCAGACGATGAACGGCAGGAAGCGGTCGGCGAGTGCGATGCGCCGGGTCGAGATCGGGTTGACGAAGAAGATGACGACGAGGACCAGCGGCAGCAGGCCCCAGAGTGCGGATTGCGCGAGGGTGCCGCCCTTCAGGTGGCGGGCGACGGTGTAGACGACGAGGCCATAGAAGACGGCGAGCCAGGGCAGCATCAGCCAGAGCTCGAGCCGGTCGTAGGAGACCAGCGTGATCATGCTGGCGAGGCCCTCGCCGCCGATGTCGTCCGCCCGGGCTCGCGACAGGCCGTGGCGGAAGAAGAAGGCGAGGGCGAGCAGCAGCGCCGGGCTTGCCGCAAGGCCGAGCCGCCAGCTGCGGTCGACGGTGGCACGGACCGCCTGGCCGAGGGAACTGCCGCGCTGCAGGTCGCGCACGCCGCGCCAGGCGACCGCGAGGCCGACGCCGAGTGCCACCACCAGGAAGGCCATCAGGTGAATGCCGATGGTCAAGAGCGCCAGGAACCCGATGAGCACGAGGTTTCGCGGCCGCAGATCGTCGAGCCGCTGCAGACAGATGACGAGCGCCACCACCGCCGCGGCGATCCCGAGGCTGTAGTTGTAAAAGCCCATGTGGACGAAATAGTGGAAGGTCGTCGGCGCCACGAGCAGGCTCAAGACCATGGCATTCGGGTTGATCGCGCGCACCGCACCGCGCACCGCGAGGCACAAGGCGAGGGCGAGGCCGCTCACATAGAGCTTCTCGACGGTCAGAAGATCGGTAACCTGGGCCAGCGCCACGCCCAGGGCGTAAAAGGCGAGGTTCGGCTCGAAGGCCGGATTGAGCTCGAAGTAGTCGGCCGCGAGGCCCATCGTCCCCTTCAAATAACCGTCGAGCAGATGGACGATGAAGAGGTGGACGGGCCCGTCCTGGGACGGAAAATAGGTCGTCGTCCAAACCGGCAGGATGGTGGCCGCGAGCATCAGCCAGAACAGCGCGCGCTCGATCGCTGGCGCCAACGGTGCCGTATCAGCAGCTGGCCGCGCAACCGCACCGTCGATCCCAATCGCGGCCACACCCACACCCATCGGACTATCTCCACGCGACGCAACAAATGAGCGCGCGGCGCCTGACCAGGGGCGAGCGGTCCCGATCCTGCTCGATCAGCTCGCGGTTTCGTCCGGAACGACGAACCCCGATCAAATATGCGCTCAATATCAGGGGTGAACGGTTGCGGCCGAGCGGTCAAGACCAGCTATGCGATTGTCGTACCAAAGTACTTCTAGTTGCTGATTGAATGGCGGTGCTGGTGGCTCCAAATAAAACGCTGAAAGCGAAAAATAAGCGGTCGGGCACGCGTTAGAAGACGATTTCGGCGAGCGTCAGGAGCTGCCGACCGGTCGGGATTTTCAGCGCCGCTGCCGTTCTGCCGGCGATGCCGGGCGTGGAGCACTGAATCGCTGAGGGATGGTTGCTTTTGCAGCCAATTGTTGCAACTCTGCAGTATAAATTCGCTTTCAGGGCGATAGGCTGGCGCCAGAGCGCTACCTGAAGGGGCGAGTCACCACCGTCGCCGGCTCAGCGCGCCACCGGGGTGTCGGGCTGGCTGCCCCATTCGGTCCACGAACCGTCGTAAATAGCGACGTCCATGCGCCCCACCCGGGCCAGCGCCAGGCTGGCGATGGCGGCCGACACGCCGGAGCCGCAGCTCGTCGTGATCGGCCTCTCGAGGTCGACCCCGGCGGCGGCGAATACACCACTCAGCGCCTGCGCATCCTTCAACGTCCCGTCCTCGGCCAGAAGATCGCTCGCCGGAACATTGAAGGCACCCGGAATATGCCCGGACTTCAGCCCGGGGCGCGGCTCGGCCACGGCACCCGAAAAGCGGGCGGCCGAGCGGGTGTCGACCACCTGCTCACGCCGGCTCGTGAGATTGGCGCGCATCTGCTCGAGATCGCGCAAGAGAAAGCTGTTGGCGCGCGGCGTGAAGTGGCGCTCGGAAGGGCGGCGCGACAGGTCGTCGATCGGCCGGCCTTCCGCCTGCCACTTCTTCAAGCCGCCGTCGAGCACGACGACATCCTCGTGGCCCATCGTCCGGAACATCCACCAGACCCGGGCCGAGGCGGCGTAGGTGTTGTTGTCGTAGGCGACGATCTTCAGCCCGTCGCCGAGACCGAGCTTGCGCACGCGCGCCGAGAACTTGATCGGCGACGGCAGCATGTGCGGCAGCGGGCTCTGGTCGTCGGCGATCTCGTCGATGTCGAAATGGACCGCCCGCGGGATGTGGGCGGCCTCGTACTCGGCCCGCGCATCGCGGCCGTCGTCCGGCATGAACCAGGTGGCATCGACGATGCGGATGTCCGGGGCTTCCAGATGCTGGTGCAGCCAGTCGGTCGAGACGAGCGGATCGGACATGCGGCACTCCTGGGCGTTCGGGTCTGGTCGACCTGGTGTATGCCCTGCTTAGCCGAGCCAGGGCGGGACGGGGAGATTCTTCTCGCGCAAAAAAGCCGGATTGAAGAGCCTGGACTGGTAGCGGGTCCCGGAATCACAGAGGATGGTGACGATGGTGTGGCCGGGGCCGAGCTCTCGCGCCAGCCGGACGGCGGACGCCACGTTGATCCCCGACGAGCCGCCGAGGACCAGGCCCTCGCGCTCGATCAGGTCGAAGACCACGGGCAGCGCCTCCTCGTCCGGGATCTGGTAGGCGTCGTCGATGGGAGCGCCCTCGAGATTGGCGGTGATCCGCCCCTGGCCGATGCCCTCGGTGATCGAGCTGCCCTCGGCCTTGAGCTCGCCGTGCTTGTAGTAGTGGTAGAGGGCAGCCCCCATCGGATCGGCGAGCTGGATGCGGACCGCCGGCTTCTGCTCCTTCAGGTAGCGGCCGACACCGGCGATCGTCCCACCGGTGCCCGCGGCACAGGTGAAGGCGTCGACCGTGCCGCCGGTCTGCCGCCAGATCTCGGGGCCGAGCTGGCGGTAGTGGCCGTCGCGGTTGGCGGTATTGTCGAACTGGTTGGCCCAAATGGCGCCGTTGGGCTCTTTTTCGGCGAGCTCGGCCGCGAGCCTGCCCGAGTATTTCACGTAGTTGTTGGGATCCTTGTAGGGCACCGCCGGCACCTCGATCAGCTCGACCCCCTGCGCCCGGAGCATGTCCTTCTTCTCCTGGCTCTGGGTCGCGGGGATGACGATGACGGTGCGGTAGCCCTTGGCGTTGCCGACCAGCGCCAGGCCGATGCCGGTATTGCCGGCCGTCCCCTCGACGATCACCCCGCCGGGCTTGAGCTGGCCCTTGGCCTCGGCATCCTCGACGATGGCGAGGGCCGCCCGGTCCTTGATGCTGCCGCCCGGGCTCATGAACTCGCACTTGCCGAGGATCTCAGAGCCGGTCGCGTCGGAGAGGTGGTTCAATCGAACGAGCGGTGTGTTACCGATGAGGTCGAGCGTGCCGGGGCGGATATCCATGGATCTCTCGGGAAAGCGGAGGTTTCACTGAGCCATAACGTAGAGATGGGTGGGGCGGGCGACAAGCCGGGGATCGCCGATCGGTTGGCCCTGGTCCTGCCGCCGCCGGTCGAGCGGATCGAGACGCATGCCGCTGTCATTCTCTTGAGCGATGGGCAGGCCTACAAGCTGAAGAAGCCCGTCGTCTTCAGCTTTCTCGATTTTCGCCCGCTCGAGGCGAGGCGTGCCGCCCTCGAGGCCGAGCTCCGGCTCAACCGGCGGACAGCACCGGATCTCTACGAGGCGGTCGTCCCGGTGGTCGAGGGGCCGGGCGGGCTCGCGCTCGACGGCGCGGGCGCGCCGGTCGAGTGGCTGCTCCGCATGAAGCGCTTTCCCGAGCGGGCACGGCTCGACCACGTGGCCGAGCGGGGCGAGCTGACGCCGGCGGTGCTCGAGGACCTGGCGCGGTCGATCGTCGCCTTTCACGACCGCTTGGATCCGCTCGATGCCGGCGGGGCCACGGCGATGCGCGAGGTCGTGGACGGCAACGCCCTGGACTTGCGCCGGTCGGTGCCCGAGGTGTTCGACGAGGGCGAGGTCGAAGCCCTGATCCGGGCGACCACGGCCGAGCTCGAGCGTCGCGCCGCACTGCTCGATGCCCGCCGCGCGGACGGCCTTGTCCGGCACTGCCACGGTGACCTGCATCTCGAGAACATCGTGCTGCTGGGCGAGCGGCCGGTGCTCTTCGACTGCATCGAGTTCAACGACGATTTCGCCCGGATCGATCTTTTCTACGACCTCGCCTTTCTGCTCATGGACCTGATCGATCGCGGCTTTGTGAGCGAGGCCCGCTTGCTGCTCCAGGCCTATGACGACCGGCGGGAGGACGATGCGGGCATGGCCCTCCTGCCGTTCTTTCTCTCGGTGCGCGCGGCGATCCGGGCCAAGGTCGAGGCCTTCGCGGGCGACGGCCCGCGGGCCAGGGCCTATCTCGACCTCGCCTGCCAGACGCTGCGCCCGGCACCGGCACGGCTGGTTGCCATCGGCGGCCGGTCCGGCACCGGCAAGTCCAGCGTCGCGGGCCGTCTGGCACCACGGCTGGGAGCGCTGCCGGGGGCCGTGCTGCTGCGCTCGGATGTCATCCGCAAGCGGCTCTTCGGCCGCGAGCCCGCCGAGCAGCTGCCCGAGGAGGCCTATGACGAAGTGGTGTCGGCACGGGTGTTCGCTCACCTGGCCGAGCGGGCGCAGACCCTGCTCGAGGCCGGGCGGACGGTGATCGCGGACGGGGTGTTCGGCGGGCCCGAGAAGCGCGCCCGGATCGAGCGCGCGGCAGCGGCGGCCGGCGTGCCCTTCGTCGGCGTCTGGCTCGAGGCACCGGAAAGCGTGCTGGAGGAACGGGTTGCCGGGCGCCGGGGCGATGCGTCGGATGCCGATCTCGCGGTGGTCCGGGCGCAGCGAACGATGCGCACAGGGGTGATCGACTGGACCTCGATCGATGCCTCGGGCACGGTCGAGGAGGTCGCGCAGCGGCTCGCTGCCGCCCTCGACGATGGCCGGACGGCTTGATCGTCGACGGCCAGCCACCAAGGTTGCGGGTAGTCGGGCGGCAGTCGGCCGCTCGCCATCGATGATCGAGGGAAGGATGTGGCCATGCCATCCGAACGGACACCTCCCGAAGCCCGCCAGGGTGAGAAGACCGGCCAGATGCGCTAGGTGCTGATCATCTCGACAGCAGCGGCGATCGTCATGCTCCCGGGGCTGTTTGTCGTCTGGAGCTGAGGCGCCGGAACTTGGGCGGAGAGGGGATCATGTGCGGCCGTTTCGCGCTCTATTTGCAGGCCGGGGCGTTTGCGGACATTTTCGGCTGCCCGGCCCCGGCCGACCTCGCCCCCCGCTACAACATCGTGCCCGACGGCGCCATCGTCGCCATTGTCCGGGGCGAGCAGGGCAGGGTCGCCGGTCGCCTGCGCTGGGGGTTGTTGCCGCCCTGGGCCGAGGCGCCCAACGACCGCGGCCGGCAGATCAATGCGCGCAGCGAGACCGTGTTCGAGAAGCCGTCCTTCAAGTCTGCCGCGCTCAGGCATCGCTGCCTGATCCCCGCCTCGGGCTTCTACGAGTGGCAGAAGGGTGGTGCCGCCAGCCGGCCCTGGTTCATCCACCGGGCGGACAAGGCACCCATCGCCATGGCCGGGATCTGGCGACGGAGCCGTCTCGGCGACGCGACGCACACCAGCTGTGCCATCCTGACGATGGACGCCTATCCGTCGATCGAGGGTATCCACCACCGCATGCCGGTGATGCTCGATCCCGCCGCCTGGGATGCCTGGCTCGATCCCGAGACCCGGGATCCCGTCCAGCTGCAGCTGGCGCTGCAGCCACTGCCGGAAGCCCTGATCACCGCGCACGAGGTGAGCCGGGCGGTCAACAGCCCGGCCAACGACCGGGCCGACCTCGTCGAGCCTGTGGGCGAGGCGCCGGCCGCACCGGCCGCACCCGAGCAGGGTGCGCTATTCTGAAAGATCGTCGAGCAGTGTGTCGGTCGGGGGCTCGCGGAAGGATGCACCGCGCTTGCGCGCCAGCAGCAGCCCGTCGCCGATCGGCAGGAGCACCGGTGTGACCCGGCGGTCGCTGTGGATCGTCCGGGTCAGGCTGCGCAAGGTCTCGGTCTGCCGCGACTGGTCGGCCTCGTCGACGACCGCACCACCCCAGAGCATGTTGTCGAGGGCGACCAGTCCACCGGGCTTCAGGAGATCGAGTGCGGCCTCGTAATAGTCCGGATAGCGCTTCTTCTCGGCATCGACATAGACCAGATCGAAGCTCTGCCCGGCGCCCTCCTGGAACAGCCGCTCGATGCTCTCCATGGCAAGGCCGAGCCGCAGCTCGATGCGCTCGGAAACCCCCGCCTTCTGCCAATGCGCCCGGCCGATCCTGGTCCATTCGTCGTTGACGTCGAGGGTGACGATTCGCCCGGTGGGCGGCAGGGCTGCGGCCATGGCGAGCGTGCCGTAGCCGGTGAAGCAGCCGATCTCCAGGACCCGCTCGGTGCCGGTGAGCTCGATGAGCAGTGCGAGGAGCTGCATCTGCAGGGTCGAGCTGCGCATCCCCGCATCGGGCAGCCGGTCGGTGGCCAGGCGCAGCTCGGCGAGCACCGGATGCTCGCGGCCACCAAAGGCGTCGAGCCAAGCCTGAAGGGCCGCATCGACCGTCAGGGTTCGCGGGCTCATGAGCGGCGTTTCCTCATCGGAGACTGGCCCTCATCGGAGACTGGCCCTCATCGAAGACTGGCGGGTCCGGCATCGAGACCGGCTTCGTTGGCAGCGTGACATAAGCCAAAAACACGGCAGCGCCTAGGGCGACCGCGGCAGGGCCACGGCGACGTGCCGCGCGATCCATGCGGCTCGGTGATCGAATAACGCTCGACCGGCTCGCCGCCTCGGCCACCGGCGGGTAGCGCTGCGTCGAGGGCGCCGGTCAGCCACCGGTCAATCGCTGGCCACGTATTCGATCGCGAACCGCGCGCAGCGGGACCTCGACCGCCATGTCGGCCGAGAATGCCACGACCAGGGTAGCCGCGAAGATGGCTGCGACGGTCCAGTAGGATTGCGGCAGGAATGTCATGGCAAGTAATATCAACGCATGCTGCTGAAGATAGAGGGGATATGAAATGTCTCCCACCAGGCGATCGACTTTTGCAGCCGCGTCCGATATCCGCATATTTATTAGGAAAAAGAAAGTGACGATGAAAAAAATGAACAACAGTGGATGAAAGGCGAGCTGGATCGATGAAAGCTCGCTGGGTGTGAAGATGGTCGGGATGGTGATCGTGACACATGTCCACACCGAGAGCGCGAGCGCGCCGGCCAGGGCGGTGTAGAGCAGCCTCGATTGCCGCTCGAAGGCGAAATAGGCGATCACGCCCATGGCGAAGAACGGCACGAATTGAAAAATGTCCTGACCAACCCCGGCCAAATATGAAACGAACAGCAGAGCCGCGCCGACGCTCAGCCCAGCGTATGCAATGCCTCGGTTGTAGTACGATGCGCCGATCACCAGCATGAGCATCGCGTAGAAGATGACCTCGGCCCGCAGCGCCCAGACATAGGGAATGTGGGTCGGGGCATCCTTGCCGATGCCCGGCAGGACCATGAAGATATTGAGCAGGATGATGTCGGGTGCCAAAAGCGCGGCACCATCGACGGTGACGAGGCTGTTCGGTATGGACCCGGGCCGCAGGTGGAGCACTAGCGCGACCACGCTCACCGACAGGGCCAGCGACAGCAGGTATTGCGGCATGATGCGCAGCGCCCGATTGAGCGCGAACTGAATCGGTCGTCGCTGATAGAAGCGCTCGGCCGCTTCAGTGATGACGTAGCCGGAGATGCAGAAGAACACCAAGACGGCGATCGTGCCGGTGGCCCAACTGTGCCAGCCCATCCCGGCCGGCCCCGCATGGTCGACATGCTGGGCGATGACGAGGAGTGCCAGGACGGTTCTGAGCACGCCGAATGGCTTGTAGCTGGTCAACGATGCCGCCTCTTGGTGCTTGTTCCGATTGCTTTTCGCACTCGGATATAGCCCTGAGGTCGACCTGCTGTTGGCCGCCATCCTTCAGTTGGCACCGGATCGATGGCAAAGTTGCCCCAGCGGCCACCTCGAGGCACGCGCATGGGCACCGATGGACTGTTTTCGAACACCTGATTGGCCGCCAGCCTGATGGCACAGCGGATGCCCTCGAAGCGCAGGGCAGCCTGCGCCGGTCCGCAGCCGCTCACCCCGTAATCGGCGACACCCTGGCCGGTCAGCCGTGCCAGCAGTGCCGGACAGGTTGCCGCGGCGTCGTCGTCGTCGCCGTGGGTGAGTTTGTCGCCGTCCGTGATGATCTCCATCGGCTGTTGCGGTGCCGAAGGATCGATCCGCTGGCGATCGCCGTCATAGGTCAGACGGATGGGCTCGCCGACACAGTTCGCCCGTTCTTCGCTGTGCTCAGCGGGCGGTCGCCAGCCGAGCTCGCTGTCGAAGTCGAGCTCGAGGAAGCTCCGGTAGGCGCCCGGTGCCAGCAGTGCTGCAATCGAGTCGTCCGACGGGCGAAAAAACTCCCGCAGCACGCGGGTGGAAGCGAACGCCATGAGCTCCGCGAATCCAAGAATGAAAAGCAGCACGATCAGGCCGAAGACGTAACGCTTCAGCGGCAAGGCCCGGCGCATCGGTTCACCGAGCCAGTCATGCAGAGGCGAGGCTTTGAGAGGCGCGCCAGATCATTCACCCCGTAGTCCAGTGCCACGGCCTGCCAGGCACTCACGAGCGGCGATCATTTCGCCTCGCGCGCATCGTAAAATGCCTGGCAGAGGAGGTCGATGAAAAAATCCTGCTTTGCCAACAATTACTTGGCCGCAAGACCAGCGTTGTCGGCGCCGCTCGGGCAGGCTAGCCTCGGGCGAGGGCCTTTGCCGCCTCGAGCACCTCCTCGACATGGCCCGGGACCTTGACCTTGCGCCAGACCTTGACGATTCGGCCATCCGCGCCGACGAGGAAGGTCGACCGGTCGATGCCCATGTATGTCTTGCCGTACATGCTCTTTTCGACCCAGGCCCCCAACGCCTCGACCAGTTTGCCCTCGGTGTCCGAGGCCAGCGTGAGGTCGAGATCGTACTTCTTCTTGAACTTGTCGTGGCTCGCGACATCGTCCTTGGAAAGCCCGATGATCTCGACCCCGGCAGCGGCAAAGTCGGCCTTCTTCTCGGTGAAGCCCTGGGCCTCCTTGGTGCAACCCGAGGTGTCGTCCTTGGGGTAGAGATAAAGCACGTAGGGCTTGCCCTTCAGCCCTTCGCCGGAGACCGTACCGCCGCCGTCGGTCGGCAGACTGAAAGCCGGCATCGCATCACCTGTGTCGAGCTCGCTCATCGGTCGTTTCCCTTGTTGTCACCATTGCTCTCCGCCGCGCTGTCGGGCGGGCAGAGCCCGTCGAAATACTGGGCGACCAGGGTTTCGCTTTCAACGAGCAGGCCCTCGATCGCCTCGAAATGGCTGACCGGCACGCCCAGGGCCAGCTGCCGGTTGGCGGCCCGGACCAGCGCCTCCTTGAGGCCGGCCGGCGCCTTCAGCGGGTCGAAGCGGCGGGTCGTGGTAGACAGGCGCAACACCGACTGCAGCGCATGCAGAAGATCGAGCGCCTGGAGCAGCCGGCGGCCGAGGGCCGCGTCGAGAACCCTGGTCTCGATCGCCTGGCGGAGCACCTCGCGGGTGTCGGTGGTGCGCAGCCCCGGGTGCTCGGGGCCATGCCTGAGCACCAGGAACTGGGCCGTGAACTCGAGCTCGACGAGGCCACCCCGGCAGTGCTTGAGGTTCCAGGGATCCTCGTTGCCGTGCTCCTTGAAGATGCGCAGACGCATCGCCCGGACCTCGGCCTCGAGCTTCAAGGGCTCGGTCGGCCGGGCCAGCGCCTCGTCGATGGCGGCGCTGACGGCTGCGGCGAGGCCCGGATCGCCGGCCACGACCCGTGCCCGGGTCAGGGATTGCCGCTCCCAGATCTGGGCGGTCGTCTCGTGGTATTTCTTGAAGTTGTCGAGCGAGGTCGCGACCGGTCCGACATTGCCCGAGGGGCGCAGCCGGGTGTCGATCTCGTAGAGCCGGCCCTCGGCGGTCTGCGCGCTGATCGCACTGACCAGGCGCTGGCCGAGGCGCGCGTAGTAGGTGGTGGTATCGAGCGGCCGCGGACCGACGGACTTGGCGTCGTCGGGTGCGTCGTAGACGAAGACGAGATCGAGATCCGAGCCGAGGCTGAGCTCCCTGGAGCCCAGCTTGCCCATGCCGATGACGCAGAAGCTGCCGCCGGGCACCCGGCCGTGCTGGTCCTCGAGCCAGCGGGCAGCCTCGGGCAGCATCGTCCTGAGCACCAATTCGGCGATGCCGGTCAAGGCCCGGCTGGCGCTGGTCGCATCGGCAAAGCCCAGGAGCACGTGCAGGCCCGCCTGGAACTGCCGCCCTTGTGCCCAGCGGCGGCAGAGATCGAGCAGGGCCTCGAGATGCCGGGCGTCGCGCCGCAAGAGCTCGAACTCGGCCTCGAGCGCGGCTTCGTCGGGCAACGGCTCGAAGAAGTCCGGGGCGAGCATGGCGTCGAAGAGGGCGACGTTGCCGGCCAGGACCTCGGCGAGGCGTGGTGCTGCACCGATCAGATCGGCCAGCAGGCTCAAGAGATTAGGGTTGGCGCGGATCAGCGAGAAGAACTGCACACCCGCCGGCAGGCCCGACAGGAAGGCATCGAACAGCCGGAACGCCTCGTCGACATCGGCCTGCCGCTCGAGCGCCTTGAGGATGCCGGGGGTGAGCTCGGTCAGGATCTCGCGCGCCCGGGTGCTGCGGGTGGCCCGGATATGGCCATGGTGCCAGTGGCGGATGCGGGTCGAGGCGGCGGCCGGGTCTTGAAACCCCTTCTCGCGCAGGGTCTCGAGCGTGCCGGGGTCGTCCTCGGTGCCGGTGAAGACGAGAAGCTTGCCCGCCCCCAGATCCGGCTCGGCCTCGAACAACTGCGCATAGTGGCGCTCGACCCGCTGCAGCGTGAGGGTCAGGGCCTGGCCCAGGGCCTCGGCATCGGCAAAGCCCGCGAAACGCGCGAACTGGGCGAGCTCCTGGTCACGGGTGGGGAGCTGCTGCGTCTGCTTGTCGGCGACCATCTGCAGCCGGTGCTCGAGCCCGCGCAGGAAACGGTAGGCCCGGGCCAGCTCGTCGGCCGCCGCAGGGCCGACCCAGCGGCCCTCGACCAGGCTCTCTAGCGTCACCAGCGTGCGCCGGTCCCTGAGCTCGGGATGGCGGCCGCCGAGGATCAGCTGCTGGGTCTGGACGAAGAACTCGATCTCGCGAATGCCGCCGCGGCCGACCTTGAGATCGTGGCCGCGAAAGGCGATGGTGCCGAAGCCGCGATGCGCGTTGATCTGCCGCTTGATCGAATGGATGTCGCGAATGGCTGCATAATCCAAATGCCGGCGCCAGACGAAGGGGGCGAGGCGCCGGAGAAAGCCGTCGCCGGCGGCGAGGTCGCCGGCGACGGTCCGGGCCTTGATGAAGGCCGCGCGCTCCCAGTTCTGGCCGTGCCGCTCGTAGTAGACCTCGGCCGCATCCACCGAAAGGGCGAGCGGATGGCCCGGCGGGTGCGGGCGAAGACGGAGGTCGGCGCGGAAAACATAGCCCTCGCGGCTCTTGTTCTCGAGGCCGTAGACGATCGCCCGGGCGGCGCGGACGGCGAGTGCCATCGGCGATTCCCGCCCGGAATAGGTGATCTTCTCGGGATCGAAGAAGACGATGAGGTCGATGTCGCTCGAGTAGTTGAGCTCGCCCGCCCCGAGCTTGCCCATGCCGATGACGAAGATGCCGCAATCCGTGGTCGGTGCGTCCGGATGAGCGAGCCCGATCTCGCCGCGCTTCTCGCTCTCGACGAGGAAAGTGGCGAGCACCGCCTCGGTGGCGCGATCGGCGAGCCGGGTCAGGCTCGAGGTCACCTCGTCGAGGCTGAAGTGCCCCTCGAGATCGGCGAGGCCGGCCGCGGTCGCGATCCGCCGCTTCGCCCGCCGCAGCCCCGGCAGCATGCGGTTGCGATCGAGGGGAATGGCGTCGATGCCGGCAAGCTCCGCCTCGACCAGGGCCGCCGGGCCCTGCTCGCGATAGGCCAGCAGGAAGCCGGGCTCGGCGAGCAGGCACTCGGCAAGATAGGGGCTGTAGGTGAAGACGGCCGACAGCAGGGCTCGGTCGGCTGGATCCTCGAGCCGCGCCTCCAGCCGGCTGGTGACGTCGCCGTCGTTGCTCCGGCCCGCTGCCTGCAGCCAGCGTGCCCGCCAGGGCTCACGCGCGGGCTCGCTCTCCGGCGAGGGCAGGGGTGGTGCAACGGTGGGCTCGGCTTCGCGCAAGGGGGCACCGCTCGATCAAAGGTGGCTGGCAAAGGTAGCTGGCAAGGGTGGCCGGCAGAGGGGAGAGCGGAGGGTTCCCGCTCCAGCGCTCGCGGTCAAGCCATCAAGCGGATTTCACCAGCACGTGGCGCTTCTTGCCGGCCGAGAGCTTGACCGCACCCCGCATTAGCCGGTCACGGGAGACGACCAGCTGCTCGTCGTCGATCCGCTCGTCGTCGAGCCGCGCCCCGCCACCGCGGATCAGCCGCCGCGCCTCGGCATTCGAGCTCGCGAGCCCGGCCCGCCGGAAGAGGTCGAGGATCGAAAGATCACCCGCCGTCTCCTCGGGCCCGAGCTCGACGATGGGCAGGCCAGCCGCCTCGCCGTCACCCTCGAACTGGGCGCGGGCCGCTGCCGCCGCAGCCTCGGCCGCCGCGCGGCCATGCGCCAGCGTCGTCGCCTCGACGGCCAGGATCTTCTTCGCCTCGTTGATCTCGGACCCTTCGAGTGCGGCCAGCCGCTCGATCTCGGCCAAGGGCAGCTCGGTGAAGAGCTTGAGGAAGCGGCCGACATCGGCGTCCTCGGTGTTGCGCCAGTATTGCCAGTAGTCGAAGGGCGACAGGCGCTCCGGGTCGAGCCAGACCGCACCCGCGGCGGTCTTGCCCATCTTGGCCCCCGAGGCCGTGGTGATCAGCGGCGTGGTCAGGCCGAAGAGCTGCTTGCCGGCGATCCGCCGGCCGAGCTCGACCCCGTTGACGATGTTGCCCCACTGGTCCGAGCCGCCCATTTGCAGCCGGCAGTCGTGGCGCCGGCTGAGCTCGAGAAAATCGTAGGCCTGCATCACCATGTAGTTGAACTCGAGCAGGGTCAGCGGCTGCTCGCGCTCCAGTCGGAGCTTGACGCTGTCGAAGCTCAGCATCCGGTTGACGGTGAAATGCGTGCCGAAATCGCGCAGGAACGGGATGTAGCGGAGCTCGTCCAGCCAGGCGGCGTTGTCGACGAGGATCGCCCCGCCCTCGCCACCCGAGCCGGGGCCGAAGTCCAAGAACGCCTCGAGATTGCGCCTGATGCCCGCCTTGTTGACCTCGATCGCGGCATCGTCGAGCAGTGGGCGTGACTCGTCGCGAAAGGACGGATCGCCGACCTTGGTGGTGCCGCCACCGACGAGAGCGATCGGCTGGTGGCCGGTGCGCTGCAGCGTGCGCAGCATCATGATGCTGACGAGATTGCCGACATGCAGGCTTGATGCGGTGCAATCGTAGCCGACATAGGCGGTCACCGCACCTCTGGTCAGCGCCAGGGCATCCAGCGCCTCGGCGTCGGTGCACTGGTGGATGTAGCCACGCTCGTCGAGCGTGCGCAACAGGTCGGAGCGAAAGCTGCTCATCGGTCTCGACTGTCTGGATGGGTGGCCGCCGCCCCGCTCGACCAGCGGCGTCGATCAAGGGCGGCGAGTCTTCCTTAACCCGTTCAGCGGGCGAGCGCCATGGGCTCGGCCGTGGGCTTCAGGCGCTTGTCGAGATAGGCCTCGCAGATCGCCTCGAACTCCTCGTTCTCGTTGTTGAAGACGTGGTCGGCCCCGTCGATCTGATGAAAGTCGATGGTGATGCCGCGCTGCTGGCTGAGCTTGGTCACCAGCTTTTCGACCGAATCGGGCGGGGTCACCATGTCGCGCTCGCCGTGAATGATCAGACCCGAGGAGGGGCAGGGGGCGAGAAAGGTGAAATCGTACATGTTGGCCGGCAGTGCACCGCAGATGAAGCCCTGGATCTCGGGCCGGCGCATCAGGAGCTGCATGGCGATCCAGGCGCCGAACGA
>DAIRDJ010000027.1:0-36539 GCA_036796215.1 Geminicoccaceae bacterium | reverse complement strand
TCGCCCAGCCGAGATTGAGCGAGACCTGCACCATCATCGGCGGCAGGGCGTTGGGGAAGATGTGAAAGGCGAGCGTGCGCGCATGGCTGTTGCCGGCGAGCCGGGCGGCGAGCGCGAAGCCGGCCTCGCGGCGGATATTGACCTCGGCCCGGACCACCCGGGCATAGAACGGGATGTTGATGATCGCCGTGGCGTAGATGATGTTCTCGACCGTGTTGCCGAGTGCCGCGACGATCCCCATGGCCAGGACGAAGAGCGGGAAGGCCATGATCGTATCGAGGATGCGGTTGAGCACGGCATCGAGCCAGCCGCCCCAGTAGCCGGCGATCGCCCCCAGCACCGCGCCGATGACGAAGGAAAGCGCCACGGCCGCGACCGAGATGGTGAGATCGAGGCGGCTCGCGACGATGACTCGGCTGAACACATCACGGCCGAGCTGGTCGGTGCCGAACCAGTGCGCCCATGAGGGCGGCTCGAGCGAGCGGGCGGCATTGGTGGCAAGCGGGTCGTAAGGGACCAGCGCCGGGCCGAAGACCGCCGACAGCACCATGAGCGCGAAGAGCAGAAAGGCCAGGGCGGTGACCGGGTTCTCCCGCAGCACATGCCCGACATGGCTGAAGGCACCGGGCGTGGCCGGGGCCGGGGCGTGAGCGATCATTTGGCGGCGAACCCGATGCGCGGATCGATCAGCGCGTAGCTGAGATCGATCACGAGGTTGAGGAGAACGAAGAGCAGCGCCATCGCCAGCACGAAGCCTTGCACGGCGGCATAGTCCGACTGCACCAGGGCCTCGACCGCATAAGAGCCGATGCCGGGCCAGGCGAAGACCTTCTCGACCAGCACGTTGGCTCCCAGCACGAAGGAGAAGACCATGCCGAGCGTGGTCACGACCGGCAGCAGCGCATTGCGGAAGGCATAAGTGAAGAGCACCTTCGTGGGAGCGAGGCCGGCCGCCCGGGCAGTGCGCACGTAGTCCGAGGAAAGGGCAGACAGCATCGCCGCCCGGGTCATCCGGGCAATTGGCGCGAGCGTGAAGAGCGCCAGGGTCACCGCCGGCAGCACCAGCTGACGCACGGCACCCACGAACGTCTCGAGGTCGCGATCGAGCAGCGAATCGATCAGGAAGAAGCCGGTGACCCGGGGCGGGTCGAGATAGACGAAATCCAGCCGGCCAAGTGGCGAGGGGGCCCAGCCGAGGAGATAGTAGAAGACATAGATCAGAACGATGCCGGTGAAGAAGGTCGGCAGCGACACGCCGGCCGTCACCAGGACCCGGCAGAGATGGTCGATCCAGCTGCCCTGCCGGACGGCCGCCAGCACACCGAGCGGGATGGCGACGAGGCAGGCGAGCAGGAGGGCCGTGAGCGTCAGCTCCAGGGACGCCGGCAGCCGCATGGCGAGATCCGTGAGCACCGGCTGGCCGGTCGCCACCGAGCGCCCGAGATCGCCCTGGAGAAGCGCCCCGCAATAGAGCACGAACTGGTGCAGCAGCGGCTGGTCGAGACCAAGCGCACGGCGCACCTCGGCGATCGATTCCGGGGTCGCCATCGCCCCCGCGAAATAGACCGCGGGATCACCCGGCAGGGCCCGGGTCAGAACGAAGCTGATGACGACGACGCCGAAGATCACCGGCAGTGTCTGCAGCAATCGCCAGACCACGGGATGCAGCTGTATGCCCACCGCTCAGGCCCCCACGAGCGGCCGGACGTCGAGCTGGCGATGGAACCAGAACTCGTAGCCGTCGGCCTTGTTCAAGGCGACGTTCAAGGCCGGCTGGTAGAGCGGGATGCGCGGCAAGTCCTCGATGACGTGCGCGAACATCTCCTTGATCAGGGGCGCATACTCGGGATCGTCCATCGCCATGTGCAGCGCCCGGTCGGTGAGGTCGTGCACCACGTCGCTCGCATAGGCCGAGGAGTTGAACAGGCGATCCTTCTGATAGGCCCAGAAGAAGTAGTAGCAGGGGGTGTTCAGCCAGCCGCCGAAATTTTCGAGATGCAGCGGCAGGCTCTTCTCGACCAGGGCCACCGTGCGCCAGTTGGCGCCTGGGATCTTGTCGACCGTCGCATTGATGCCGATCTGCGCGAGGCTTTCCTGGATCAGGAGGGCCGTGGGCTCCATCCAGTCGACCAGATCGAGGCTGATCGAGAGCGTGACGTCGAAGCCGTCGGGATAGCCCGACGCCGCCAGATGCTGACGGGCCTTGTCGAGATCGGTCGTGTAGGGAAAGGGCCGCGGCCAGGCGATATCGTCGATCTCGGCAGGACCACCCCAGAGCGGGGCACCGCGGCCATAGGCTGCGGTCTGGAAGATCGCCTCGTAGGGCACCACCCAGGCCACGGCCTTGCGCACGTCCGGGTCCTGGAACGGCTCGAAGGTGGTGTTCAGGCAGAGGCAGTGGATGCAGTTCTCGATCGGCGTGGAATGCACCTGGAGCTTGTCCGCGAGCTCGGCCGCGTCCCGATCCGGAATGTCGAAGGAGATCTGCACGTCGCCACGCTCGACCAAGGCGCGCCGGGTTGCGGCACTCGGCACCTCGCGCACCACGACCCGGCGAATGGCCGGCAGCTCGCCGCCGACCCAGGCGTCGTTGCGCTCGTAGACCAGCTGCTGGCCCTGGTCCCAGCGCACCACCTTGAACGCCCCCGAGCCCGCCGTCGTCGTGTGCAGGTACTCCATCGCCCAGGGATCGGCCTCGGTCGCCTGCGCCTTGGCCTCGGTCGAGTTGATAATGAACGGCACCGGCACCGCGAGGTTCGGCAGGGACAGCTTGGAGGGATAATCCAGCTTGACCACGAAGGTCGCCTCGTCGACCGCCTCGAACTGCTCGGGCCGGAAGAAGCCGCCCGCCTGCATCTGCGTCGTCGGAAAGCCGCCGGCGAGCACCGCACGGTCGAACGACCATTTGACGTCCTCGGCCGTGACCTTGCGACCATCGAAGAACGTGGCGTCCGGCTTGAGCGTGAAGGTGATGGTCAGCCCGTCCTCGGAGATCGTCCAGCTCTCCGCCAGCTCCGGCACGATGGTGTCGTAGTCGTAGGACATCTCGCCACCCGGCAGCTGCTTGGCGGCGAAGCCCACCAGCCGGTCGTAGCAGTTGATCGCGACCTGATAGCTCGCCCGGTTGGTGCCGAAACGGTGCAGATCGAGACTGTTGATGGTTTGGCCGAAGACGGTGATCAGCGTGTCCCGGCCCGCCTGCGCTGCCGCCGGCAGGAAACGCAGGAAGGGCAGGCCGCCGGCGCCGGCAGCAGCCGAGGCCAGAAGGGTGCGGCGGTCCAGATGAGGCATGGCGGTTCTCCGGGGGCAGGGGGGTGGCCAGTGCTGAGGCCTCTCGCTGCCTGGACCATGCCGCGTTGCCAGCTGTTCGAGAAACGCTAATATTTCACAGGATCGGTGCAGCGCATGCACCGCCGAGGGACGGACCATGCGGCATCTCGAGACCTTCCGGCTGATCGAGGCGGTGGCGCGGGCGGGCTCGATCCGCAAGGCGGCCGAGGATGCGGGGCTGACCGCCTCGGCCCTCAACCGCCGCATCGCCCGTTTCGAGGAGGAATTCGGTGCGAAGATCTTCGAGCGCCTCTCGCGCGGTGTGCGCCTCAACCCGGCGGGCGAGCTGGTACTGCAGCACTACCGCGCCCAGCGCTCGGACCTCGCCCGGCTGACGAGCCAGGTCGCCGATCTCACCGGGGTCAGGCGCGGCCACGTGACGCTCGCCTGCAGCCAGGCCCTCCTGCCGTACTTCCTGCCGGAGGAGATCGCCCGCTATCGCCAGGCCCATCCGGGCGTCACTTTCGCGGTCAATGTCCGCGATCGCAGCCAGGCCGAGGCGGAGCTCGCCGCCTTCCGCAGCGATCTCGCCCTCGTCTTCGAGCCGGAGCTCCTGGCCGACTTCGAGGTGCTGCATCAGATCCCACAGCCGGTCTGTGCCGTTCTCGCCGCCGACCATCCCTTGGCGGCTGCGCTGGAGATCCGCCTGCGCGACTGCCTCGACGGCCCGCATGTGGCGCCGGCCGCCAAATACGGCGTGCGCTACCTGCTCGACCTCGCGGCCCGGCGGACCGGGCGGCGCCTCGAGCCCGTGCTCGAGACCGAATCCTTCGAGCTCATTCGCCACTACGTGCTGCACGAACGCGCGGTGGGCTTCCAGATCCCGATCGGCCTGCACCATTTGCCCGACCGCGGCCTCGTCTTTCGCCCGATCGCCAGCCGCGACGTGCCGCCCGGCCTCCTGCTGCTCGGGCAGATGAAGGGCCGCATCCTGCCCGTCGCCACCTCCCGTTTCGCCACCCAGCTCGCCCAGGCGCTCAACGACCTCGGCGGCACGGAGCCGACGCCACGGCATCGTTGATCACGACCCCCGCACATCGGCAGGACGTGCACCTCGGTTATTTTCGGCCGTCGCAACACTGCATCGTCGTTCCTTGACATGCATCAAGACAGCCAGGGGCCGCTGCCGCTAGAGTGCCGTCCAACTTGAGGATCACAAGCCCTTGGCAGGGGAGGGGACACATGCTGCAAATTCGGATCCACGGACGGGGCGGCCAGGGCGTCGTCACGGCAGCGGAGCTCTTGTCCGTCGCCGCCTTCGAGCAGGGGCGGCACGCCCAGGCCTTCCCGAGCTTCGGCTCGGAGCGCACCGGCGCTCCGGTGGTCGCCTTCTGTCGGATCGACGACCGGCCGATCCGGCTGCGCGAGCCGATCCTCAGCCCCGATGTGCTGCTGGTCCAGGACCCGACACTCCTGCACCAGGTCGACGTCTTTCAGGGCTTGCACGCCGACGGCTACGTGCTGATCAACAGCGGCCGCGGCTTTGCCGAACTCGGCGTCGGTGAGCTCACCGACCGGTTCCGTCAGGAGCGGCTGCTCACCGTGCCGGCGACCGCGATCGCCCTCGCGCATCTCGGCCGGCCGCTGCCCAATGCCGTGATGCTCGGCGGCTTTGCGGCGCTTACCGGCCTCTTGTCGATCGATGCCGTGGCGCATGCGATCAGCGACAAATTCACGGGCGAGGTGGCGGCGCGCAATATCGAAGCCGCGCGCGAGGCCTATGCCGTGGTCTCCGAGCGACGATCGACCCCGCCTCCGCCCACACCATCCCAGACCCCGGAGGCCCGGCCATGATGAAGCAGATCGAAGGTTCGGAGGCCGTGGCCGAGGCCGTCGCCCTCTGTCGTCCCGAGGTGATCTGCGCCTATCCCATCTCGCCGCAGACCCATATCGTCGAGGGCATCGGTGCCTTGGTGAAGAGCGGTGCCTTGAGCCCCTGTGCCTTCATCAACGTGGAGAGCGAGTTCGCCGCGATGAGTGTCGCGATCGGCAGCTCGGCCACCGGGGCCAGGACCTATACGGCGACCGCCAGCCAGGGCCTGTTGTTCATGGCGGAAGCGGTCTACAACGCCTCGGGCCTCGGCCTGCCGATCGTCATGACCGTCGCCAACCGGGCGATCGGGGCACCCATCAACATCTGGAACGACCACAGCGATTCGATGAGCCAGCGCGACAGCGGCTGGCTGCAGCTCTTTGCCGAGAGCAACCAGGAAGCGCTCGACATCCACATCCAGGCGTTCAAGCTCGCCGAGGAGCTGTCGATGCCGGTCATGGTCTGCATGGACGGCTTCATCCTCACCCACGCCTACGAGCGGGTCGCCATGCCGACCCAGGCGGAGGTCGACGCCTTCCTGCCGCCCTACGAGCCGCGCCAGGTGCTCGATCCGGACGACCCGGTTTCGATCGGGGCGATGGTTGGCCCCGAAGCCTTCATGGAGGTCCGCTACATCGCCCATGCCAAGCAGACCATGGCGCTCGAGCGCATCCCCGAGATCGCCCAGGAGTTCGAAGCCGCTTTCGGCCGGGCCGCGGGTGGCCTCGTGCGCCGCTACCGGACCGAGGATGCGACCACCATCGTGGTCGCCCTGGGCTCGGTTGTCGGCACGCTCGAGGAGGCGATCGACGCCATGCGCGACCAGGGCGAGATGATCGGCCTGCTCTCGATCCGCTCGTTTCGCCCCTTCCCCCTGGCCGCGGTGCGCGCCGCCTTGCAGCACGCCGAGCGGGTCGTGGTGCTGGAGAAGGCCTTCTCCGTCGGCCTCGGTGGCGTCGTCTCGACCGACGTGCGCCTCGCCCTTTCCGGCATTCAGCTGCACGGCTACACCGTCGTCGCCGGGCTCGGCGGCCGCTCGATCACCAGGGCCTCGCTCCAGCGCATGCTGGCCGATGCCGTCCAGGACAAGCTCGAGCCCTTGACCTTCCTCGATCTCGACTGGGGCATCGTCAACCGCCAGCTCGCCCGCGAGGCCAGCATGCGCCGCAGCGGCCCGATCGCCGAGAACCTGCTGCGCGATCTGGGCACCGTCCAGGCCAAGGTGCATTGAGGACACTGCGATGACCCAACCGATCAAGTTCTACCAGACCGGCACCTTCACCGTCGGCAACCGCCTCCTCTCGCCCGAGGAGCGCACCGTCCAGGCCTCGATCAACCGTAACAATTCGCTGAACTCCGGGCACCGGGCGTGCCAGGGCTGCGGCGAGGCCCTGGGTGCCCGCTACGCCGTCGATGCGGCGATGCGGGCGACCAGCGGCCGGCTGGTCGCGGCCAACGCCACGGGCTGCCTCGAGGTCTTCTCGACTCCCTACCCCGAGACCTCCTGGCAGCTCCCCTGGCTGCATTCGCTCTTCGGCAACGCCGCTGCCGTCGGCACCGGCATCGCAGCTGCCCTCCACGTCAAGGCGCTCAAAGCCGGCCGCGCCCAAAGCGAGACCCGGGTCATCGCCCAGGGCGGCGACGGCGGCACGACCGATATCGGCTTCGGCTGCCTATCCGGCATGTTCGAGCGCAACGACGACGTGCTCTACATCTGCTACGACAACGAGGCCTACATGAACACTGGCGTGCAGCGCAGCTCGGCCACGCCGGCCTCGGCCCGCACCGCCACGACCCAGGCACTCGGCGACGAGCCTGGGGCGCCCTTCGGCCAGGGCAAGAACCTGCCGCTGCTCGCCATGGCGCATGAGATCCCCTACGTCGCCACCGCCACCGTGGCCGATCTCCGCGATCTCGAGACCAAGGTCGAAAAGGCGATGAGCCTCCGCGGTGCCCGCTATCTGCACGTCTTCGTCCCCTGCCCGCTCGGCTGGGGCTCGGCCAGCTGCGATACCATCAAGATCGCACGGCTGGCGCGCGAGACCGGCATCTTCCCGGTCTTCGAGGCGGAGAACGGTGCGGTGACCGACGTCACCAAGATCCGCCATCGGGTTCCGGTCGAGGCCTATCTCCGCCTGCAGAAACGCTTCGCCCACCTCTTCGGCGATCCGGGTCACCCCGAGACCGTCGCCCGCATCCAGGCCGGTGCCGACCGCAATATCGAGCGCTTCGGCCTCTTGGACGAAAAGTCGACATCATGACCATGGAAAAACCCTTCGCGATCACCCTCGACCCGGGCTCGTCGCTCGCCAACAAGACCGGCACCTGGCGCACCGAGCGGCCGATCTATGTCGACCGGCTGCCGCCCTGCAACGCCCAGTGCCCGGCCGGCGAAGACATCCAGGGCTGGCTCTATCACGCCGAAAACGGCGACTACGAGGCCGCCTGGCGGCACCTCACCCGCGACAATCCCTTCCCGGCGATCATGGGCCGGGTCTGCTACCACACCTGCGAGAGCGTCTGTAACCGCGCCCAGCTCGATGAGGCCGTGGGCATCAACTCGGTCGAGCGCTTCCTCGGCGACGAGGCGCTGCGCCGGGGCTGGCAGTTCCCGGTCCCGACCAACGAGAGCGGCCGTCATGTGCTGGTGATCGGTGCCGGGCCCTCGGGGCTCTCCGCCGCCTACCACCTGCGCCGGCAGGGCCACCGGGTCACCATCATCGAGGCCGGTCCCTTGACCGGCGGCATGATGCGCTTCGGCATCCCCAAATACCGCCTGCCGCGCGACGTGCTCGATGCCGAGGTGGCCCGCCTGACCGCCATGGGTATCGCCATTCGCCTGAACGAGAAAGTGACCGATCTCGCTGCCACCATGGCCGCGGAGAAGGCGGATGCGGTCTTCCTCGCGATCGGTGCCCACATGGCCAAGCGCGCCTACATCCCGGCCAAGGATTCATCACGCATCCTCGATGCGGTCTCGGTGCTCCGCTCGATGGAGACCAGCGACCAGCCGATGCTGGGCCGCCGGGTCGTCGTCTATGGCGGCGGCAACACCGCCCTCGACGTCGCCCGCACCGCCCGAAGGCTGGGTGCTACCGAGGCCGTGATCGTCTACCGCCGCAACCGCGAGCGGATGCCGGCGCACGACTTCGAGCTCGAAGAAGCGCTCGAGGAAGGGGTGATGGTCAAGTGGCTGAGCACCATCACCAAGGCCGAGGGCGAGACGCTGACGATCGAGAAGATGGCCCTCGACGAGAAGGGCTTCCCGCAGCCGACCGGCGAGTTCGAGACCCTCGATGCCGACAGCCTGGTCCTGGCCCTCGGCCAGGAGGTCGACCTCTCGCTGCTCGACACGCTCGACGGCCTCAGCGTCGAGGACGGGGTCGTCCAGGTCGACCCTGCCACCATGATGACCGGCCATCCGGGTGTCTTCGCCGGCGGCGACATGGTGCCGGCCGAGCGCAACGTCACGGTCGGCATCGGCCACGGCAAGAAGGCGGCCCGGCACATCGACGCCTGGCTCAAGGGCGAGACTTTGGAGCGCGAGCTCAAGCACCCGGTCGCCACCTTCGACCGGCTCAACACCTGGTACTACAGCGACGCGCCCAAGACCGTGCAGCCGCAGCTCGACCTGGCGCGCCGGACCAGCAGCTTCGACGAAGTGCAGGGCGGGCTCACCGAGGACACGGCCCTGTTCGAGGCGCGTCGCTGCCTGAGCTGCGGCAACTGCTTCGAGTGCGACAACTGCTACGGTGTCTGCCCGGACAACGCGGTGATCAAGCTCGGCGCCGGCAAGCGCTTCGCCTTCGACTACGACTACTGCAAGGGCTGCGGCATCTGTGCCGCCGAATGCCCCTGCGGGGCGATCGACATGGTCAAGGAAACCGTCTGAGCCGGCGACCGGCAGCCTCGCCAGTCGGCAAAGAAGTCAGGGGAGGCAGCGCCTCCCCTGGCCCCTCCGTTGCCTTTGGCGGGGCAATAGCACCGACCCGTCGCGTCAGCATGCCGGGATCTGGGTCGGCTTGGCTGGCCTTGGCGCCGGCCCCCGGCTACGAGGGCCGGCGCCTCCCGGCTCAGCCGGCCGACGGCTGGGCGTAGGGGAAGTCGAGCAGACGAGCGGCCATGAAGGCCTGCTCGGAGACGCCGGCCCACGACTTCGAGGTCTCGCGGAAGGTCAAGAGGCTGTCCAAGACCTCGCGCGAGAGGGGATCGGCCGCGGCCTCGGCGTTCATCACCTCGCCCGCGAGCCGGCCGAGGCCCGCCAGGATCTCGTCGTTGAAGGGGCGAAGCTCGACGCCGTGCTCGTTGACCAGGCTCTCAAGCGAGTCGTTGTTGCGGGCGAGGAACTCGGAGAGGACGGAGACGTTCACCGCGCGGTTCGCGGCCTCGACGATCGCCTTGAGATCGTCGGGAAGACCGTTCCAGGTGGCGAGATTGATGAAGTTGTCGAGCACCGTCGCCGGCTCGTGCCAGCCCGGGTAGTAGTAGTATTTGGCCGCCCGGTGCAGGCCGAAGGCGAGATCGTTGTAGGGGCCGACCCATTCGGTGGCGTCGATGGCACCCGACTGCAGCGCCGGCGGGATCTCGCCGCCCGGCAGGTTGACCACGGTGCCGCCGGCCGCGGCCACCACCTTGCCGCCGAGCCCCGGGATCCGCATCTTCAGTCCCGCGTAGTCGGCGAGGCTGTTCATCTCCTTGTTGAACCAGCCACCCATCTGCACACCGGTGTTGCCGGACGGGAAGAACTTGGCACCCATCTCGGCATAGACCTTGTCGGCCAGCTCCTGCCCACCGCCATAGTAGAACCAGGCATTCTGCTCCATCGCCGTCAGGCCGAACGGCATAGCCGCGATGTAGGACGCGGCCGGCACCTTGCCCTGCCAGTAGTAGGGGGCGCCATGGCCCATCTCGACCGTGCCGCTCGCGACCGCGTCCATCGATTCGAAGGCCGGGACGATCTCGCCCGCACCGAAGACCCGGACGGTGAGCCGGCCTTCCGACATCTTGCCGATCAGCTCGGCCAGAAGGTTGGCGCCGGTGCCGAGACCCGGGAAGTTGGCCGGCCAGGTGGTGACCATGCGCCATTCCAGGCGGTTCTGCGAGATCGCGGGCTTCGGGAAGGTCGAGGCCGCAGCACCGGCGGCAAGACCGCCGACGCCGAGCGTCTGGACGACACGACGACGTTGCATTGTGTGCACTCCCATGATCACGGGTTGCCCGGCCGGGGCTCGGCCGGACTTCTCGGCGCCCTGCATAGCCGAGCCCGCGGCACGAGACCAGATGCCGGCAGGGCCGGCGGTTGCGTCAGGTCTCGCCGTCGGGTCCGGACAACGGCGGCAGCTTCATCCAGCCACCGGGGCCGAGCTGCTCCACCGGCTGGAACTGCGCCTTGTAGCGCATCTTGCGCGACTGCTCGATCCAGTAGCCGAGATAGACGAAGGGCAATCCCCGCCGTGCCGCCTCGTCGAGATGCCAGAGGATGACGAAGGTGCCGAGGCTGCGCTTCTCGAGCTCCGGCGCGAAGAACTTGTAGACCCCGGACAGACCCGAGAGCAGGGCGTCGGACAGGGCCACGGCGACGAGCTCGCCCTTGCGGCGAAACTCGACGACGAAGGTGTCGGCAGGCGCGTTCTCGACCAGCTCGCGGTAGTCCTCGCGGGTCATCCGCGCCATCCCGCCATCGTCGTGGCGGGCCTCGAGATACCGCTTGAAGAGAGCGTACTGCTCGTCGGTTGCCCGGGCCGGGCGAACCTCGGCCACGAGATCACGATTCCTGTTCCAGACCTTGCGAAAGCGACGCGTCCACTCGAACCGGGCGACCGGGACCCGCACCGGGATGCAGGCCTGACAGCCGGGACAGGCCGGGCGGTAGAGAAAGCCGTGGCTGCGGCGAAAGCCCGCCTGGTTCAGGCTGTCGAAGAAGGCCGCCTCGTCGCCGGTGAAAAAGGGCGTGACGATGCGCTGCTCGATCCGGCCGGGCAGATAGGGGCAGGCGGCCGGCTGGGTCGCGTAGAACGAGCGGGAGAGCGCTTTTTCATGCAATGCGAGAGGCGACCAGGAGCTCGTTGTTGGGCACTGGAGGCTAGCCATAGCACGACCCCCGGCTGCCGAGCCAGTCGGCAGATCGGTCTGCCGTAGCCGGGGCCGGGAGCTGACTGCCAACCCGGTCGACGGCGAAGGGCACTGCCGAGAAGACGCCAGAAGGCAAGCGGGGCGAGAAAGACGATGGCCCAACTGTGCACCGCCTCGCCGAAATGTCGGACGACATCGGCAGCCGCCCCTGTCCACGGCAGATAGAGGCCGAGCATGAAAGCCAGAGTCAGCCGGACATAGAGCTCGGCCGGACCCGGCCACCGACAGCACTGCTGCCGCGCCCGCAACGGGTGCATCGTCGTGTCTCGTCGAACGGCCTCGCTGGGTTAACCCTTTTTTAATGGTGAATCGGCTAGCGACTGTCTCGCCCGAACGACGCTTGACGGTACGGACGGGTGGCGCTAAGAGTTTATTCCTATAACCAGCCGAGCCGAGATGGAGCCGACCATGCTACTGCACAGCCAGACGATCCGCCGCTTGCACAAGTGGGCCCGCGGTATTGTCCTGGTCGAAACCGGGCAGCCGGTGGAGCTGATCCACATCGAGGAGATCGACGGTCGCAGCCGCGCCTTCATCGAGCTGCCGAGCGGGCTGCGCACCCATGTGGCCGAGGCGGCCCTGACCAATCGCCTCGCACGGCTCTCGGAAGGTGGCCTGACGATCGCCGGGGTGGCGGTCGCCGGGATGCTGCTCGGCTACAGCCTGGGCCTGCCCGAGGCCGAACGCCTCGCCTTGACCGCTCAGACGCCCGCTGTGGTCGAACATGACCTCGTCAGCCCGGCCGCCGGCCGGAACGGCGGCTGACCAGCTTGGTCGGGCAAGCGGTCGGACCGCGCCGGCCGCCGCCTGCTGCCGCGACGCGCGGCGGGCGGGTCAGCTGGTGCGGGGAACGAGCCGCAGGCGGTCGACCCGCTCCTCGATCGTGAAGGACGGGCCGAGCAGATCGCTGCCGATCATCGACTCGGCCGCCGGATCGTCGCTGACGACGAAGCGGCTGGCGGGCAGGCGCAGATGCTCGAGGACGACGTCGCTCGCCTCCAGGAGCTCGCCGCCCGATGCGACACCGGCCGGCAGGTCGTCGAGACGCAGGGTCGAGCGGTTGCTGCCGAGATCGATCCGGCAATTGACGATGTGCCCATCGAGGCTGAGATCGGCGTAGAACTCACCGTCGCCGGCGCGATGCAGGATGATCGGCCAGGCATTGCCGTCGCCCGGTGCCACCGGGACCGCGCCGCCACGCAGCCAGCTGGCGGCCATGTCGAGCGTCCGTTGCATCGACGTCTCGATCGTGGCTTCGGCCGACGCCAGCGCTGCGCTGCCGGCGGCAGCCTCGATCGTGTCGCCGCCCGCCGCCTGCCGCGGCTCGCCCACCCCCGTTGCAGTGGCGATGCTGGCGATCGGCTGGAGCATCGCGGGCCCGGCCGCCCGGTCGATCGCCAGATACCAGCCGAGCCCGGCACCCAGCAGCACGGCAAGGGTGGTGAGGCCCCAGACCGCGGGCCAGATGCGTCGCTCTGGGGTCTTCATGCTGGCGCGGGCGTCCTCGTAGATGTCATGGAGTTCCACCGGAAAGGATTGCACCGGGTTGCGCATGACGCGATTCCTTAAGCGGCCATTAACACCGTCCATATGGGGCTGCAAATCTTAACGAGGTGTGAATTTCGCCGGTTAACGCCCGTCAACCCTCGCCGCCGATGCGCCGGGGTGTGACGGCCCGTCAACCAAGGCTCTGGTCGGCCGCTGGGGCAGGGGGTGCCGGCGCGAAAACCAGGCTGACCTGCAAACCCGGCGCGTTGTCGGCAAGCTCCAGGGTCGCCTGGTGCAGCTGCGCCACGGCGCTCACCAGGCTGAGCCCGAGGCCGTTGCCCGGGGTCGAGCGGTCGGACTCGAGGCGGACGAAGCGCTCGAGCGCCTTGGCGCGGAGCTCGGGCGGAATGCCGGGGCCGCTGTCCGCCACCAGCAGGAGCGGCAGCTGGCGCCCGCCGCTCTCGAGCCGGGTCGCGCGCAGCGTCACCCGGCCACCGACCGGGGTGTACTTGATCGCGTTGTCGGTGAGATTGACCAGGGCCTGGGCCAGCATCTGCCGGTTGCCCATGACCACCACCCCGGGCTCCGATTCCGCTCGAAGGTCGATCTCGCGTTCCTCGGCCAGGGGCTCGTAGAGTTCCTGGATGTCATGGACCAGGGCGCCGAGTTCGACCCGCTCCCAGCTCGCCCGCTGCTCGCCGGCCTCGGCCCGGGCGATGCTCAAAAGCGCATTGAAGGTGGCGATCAGCCCCTCTGCATCGGCCACCGTCTCCTCGAGCAGCTGGCGGGCGGACTTGGGGTCGATCTCGTTCATCAGCGCCACCTCGAGCCTCGAGCGCAGCCGGCTCAAGGGCGTGCGGAGGTCATGGGCGATGTTGTCGGTGACCTCGCGCATCCCGGCCATCAGCCGCTCGATCCGCTCCAGCATGGCGTTGAGGTTGGCGGCCAGCTCGTCGAACTCGTCGCCCGAGCCCTCGACGCTGATCCGCCGGCCGAGGTCGCCTGCCATGATCTGGGCCGTGGTGCGGTTGATGGTCTCGATCCGGCTCAGCATCCAGCGGCTCATCACGAACCCGCCGATCACCCCGAAGACGAGCATCAGCCCGCTGCCGAGGCCGATCGCATTGACCAGGAGCGCTTGCGTGCGCAGCTTGTCCTCGACGTCGCGGGCGACCAGCAGCCGGGCATCGTCGAGCTGGACGGTGCGGCCGAGAAAGCGCCGGGGCCCGAGATCGCCCGCGGGCTCGATCGAAAAGCGGACCCGATTGGTGACGAGGTCCTCGGCCTCGGGCCAGGCGTCGAGATTGCCCGCGATGGTCCAGCCCTGGTCGTCGATCAAAAGATAGATGCTGTCCATCTCGGTCTCGGCCGCCGCCCGCTGGGCGATGATCCGACCCAGCCCGAACATGCCCAGATCGCGATACTGCTCGCGCAGGCCCTGCAGCTCGGCCTCGATCGTCTCCTCGGTCTGCCGCTCCATGAAGTCGACCGCGGCGACATAGACGAAGGACAAGAGGGCCAGCGCCGAGACGGTGAAGATCGCGAAATAGCCGACCGCGAGCCGAAAGGTCGAGGAGCTAAGCGGCCTCGTCGGGAACGCGAAGCGCGTAGCCGGCGCCGCGGATGGTCTGGATGAGCGGGGGCTCGAAGTCGCGGTCGATCTTCTGTCGCAGTCGGCTGATGTGGACGTCGATGATGTTGGTTTGCGGGTCGAAGCGATAGTCCCAGACCTTTTCCAGGAGCATGGTGCGGGTCAGCACCTGCTCGGGATGGCGAAGCAAGACTTCCAAGAGGCGAAACTCGCGCGGCTGCAGGTCGATCCGCTTGCCCCGCCGCTCGACCCTTCGGGCGAGCAGATCCATGGTCAGATCGGCATAGCGGAGCGTGGTCTGCGGGCCGGGCTCGCCGCTGGACTGGCCGCGGCGGGTCAGGGCCTCGAGCCGCGCACTCAGCTCGCTGAACGCATAGGGCTTGACCAGATAGTCGTCACCGCCGGCATTCAGCCCCTTGACCCGGTCGTCGACATTGCCGAGTGCGGAGAGCACCAGCACCGGCGTGCGCTTGCCGGTGGCGCGCAGGGTCTGGATGAGGCTCAGCCCGTCGAGACCGGGCAGCATCCGGTCGACCACGAGGACGTCGAAATCGTGCGCGGCCGCCAGCATCAGCCCGTCCCGCCCGTCATGCGCGACGCTGACCGTGTGGCCACTTTCCTCGAGGCCGCGCGCCATGTAGGTGGCAGCCGCGACATCGTCTTCGATAACCAGGATACGCATGCGCATGATATGGCTCTGTTCAACGTCGCGCGCTACCGCCGACGGGCAAAAAACTCCACTCACGATGTGTTATAGGATGATCGGTTGAACCACGCGTGGCGGCTTGATGAAATGGTCGTAAGGGCCGGGGAACGATGAGCTGTCGCAAGCTCGAGGTCGCGGTGGCAGGGCCGCTGCTGCCAGCGGCCACCGCCGCCGCCCGGGCCGCAGCGGCCGGCGCCGATCTTTTGGTCCTCCAGCGCCGACCGGGGGCCGCGGCCGAGGCCAGCGACGGTGACCTGGCGCACGCCATGGGTGAGCTTGCGGCCGGGCACGGGCTCGCCATCCTCTTCGCCTATGCCGAAGCCTGCAGCGGCTGCACCCATCTGGCCCTGCAGCTGGTGCTCGCCGACGGCCGGTCGACCGCGAACTATCGGGCGACCCATCTGGCCCCCGCTGCCGGCGCCGCCGGCTGGACACCGGGCAACTGGCTGACCATGGCGCGGCTCGAGCCCCTCACGCTCGGCCTCATGGCCGGCCTCGATCATCTGGCACCCGAGGTCGGCCGCGCCCTCTCGGGCCTCGGTGCCGAAGCCCTGATCACCGTCACCGACGACGCGGTCGGGCCCGATCCGGCGGCCATGGCCGACCTGCTCGAACCCCTCGTTCGCCTGCGTGCGATCGAGAATGCCGTGCCGATCCTGCTCGTGGGCCCCGCCGGCCGGGTCTACGCCGCGGCGGCCGACGGTGCGCCGCTGCCCGTTGCCGAGGCGGACGGGCTCGGTCGCTGGACGCTGACCATCGACGAACAAGGGCAGGCCGTGCCGCGCCGCCCCGATCTCTATCGCCAGCTGGTCGCGGTCGAGCGCGATTGACGGCAAAGCCCAGGTCGGGCAAGCAACGGCCTGTGAGCCGCCCGCTGCGCCGGGTCGCAGCCAAAAACCGGAAACCAGCCCGATGCGCACCATTCTTGCCCATCTCGAGCTCAGCCCGGTGCTCGACTCGATCCTCGCCTCGGCGCTGATCGTCGCCCGCCGCCACGACGCCTACCTCGAAGGCTACCACATGCGGCCGGGTCAACCGGACGTAATCGCCGCCGGGGCCGACGGCTTCGTTGCCGCAGCCCCGGACCTCGTCGCCGGCTTCGAGCGCGAGGCCAAGGACCGCGCCGAGCGTGCCACCGCCCGCTTCGAGGCCTTCATGGCCGAGAACGGGCTGCCGCGGGCCGGCAGCCGCGAGGGACCCGGGCTCTGCGCCGACTGGCGGGTCGAGACCGCAAGCGGCCCCTCGGCCCTCGGCAGCCGGGGGCGCATCTTCGATCTCAGCGTCGTCGGCCGGCCGCTCGGCGACGAGGTGACCCCCTCGATCGCGGCACTCGAGGCCGCCCTCTTCGACAGTGGCCGCCTGATCCTCGTGGCCCCGCCCGAGCCGCCCACCGCGTTCGGCAGGCACGTGGTGATCGCCTGGAACGGCAGCACCGAGACCGCCCGCACGATCGGCTTCGCCGAGCCCTATCTGACCGCGGCCGAAGAGGTGACGGTGCTCACCGTCGAGAAGGGCTCGGTGCCCGGGCCGTCCGGTGCCGATCTGGCACAGAACCTGCGCCGGCGTGGCATCGATGCCGCGTTTCGCGAGGCCAGGCTCGAGGACCGGCCGATCGGCAAGGCGATCCTCGACGAGACTGCGGCCATCGGCGGCGATCTCCTGCTCAAGGGCGCCTACACCCAGAGCCGGCTCAGGCAGATGATCTTCGGCGGGGCGACCAGCTGGATCCTCGCCGAGGCCACCCTGCCGGTGATCATGGCGAACTGACGGTCGCCACCGAGCCGCGGCCCGCCAGGCGCCGCGTGGCCGCGGAAACGTTGTCGGGTGCTGGATTGGGCTGCGGCACGGTCCAGCTTCCTGCGGGCGTCTCACCACGTCCGCCAACCTGCCACGTCCGCCAACCTGCCACGTCCGCCAACCTGCCACGTCCGCCAACCTGCCACGTTCACCAACCTGCCACGTTCACCAACTTGATTGAAACGGAGCCATGGCTGCCCTCTCCCTCGCCCTTCATGCGCTCGCCTCGGCCATCTGGGTCGGCGGCATGTTCTTCGCCTATGTCGTGCTGCGGCCGAGTGTCGGACCGCTCGCCACCGGTGACCGGCAGGCGCTCTGGCAGCGTGTATTCAACGGCTTCTTCCCCTGGGTGATCGGGGCCATCGCCGCCCTGCTGCTCAGCGGCTACTGGATGCTGTTCGTGACCCATGGCGGGTTCGGCGGGGCCGGGGTGCACATCCACATCATGCATCTGACCGGCTGGCTGATGTTCCTCCTCTTCTTCCACCTCTTCTTCGTCCCCTGGAAGCGCTACCAGCGCGCGCTTGCCGCCGACGATGCGGCCGGGGCCGGCCGCTGGCTCGGCCAGATCCGCCTGATCATCGCGGTCAATCTCGCTCTCGGGCTCTTGACGGTCGCCATCGGTGCCGGTGGCCGCTTTTGGGGCTGAGCTGGTCCGGGCCGCGGATCGACGGTCACGCCGAACCGGGAAAGGCCACGCTTGGCATACCCCGCGACCCGGGCGCGGTTGATGGGGCGCCCTTCCGTCGCTATTCGTTGTAGGAACAAGCGCTTGACGGCGGTGATGCTGTTGCTTGTCGACCCCACCCGGGAGAAAGACCGATGCTCGTTGCCATGGCCCGCCGGCCGGGTCCGCAATGCACGCTGCTGGCCAGTGTCGCAGTCGGGGCGCTACTGCTCGCGACGGGCGCCAGGTCCGACGACGCGAGGGCGGACCAGAGCGCCGGCCCGGTGCTCGCCCAGGCGACCGCGCCGGAAGGGCCGGCGGTCTCCGCCAGCGAGCTGCAGGCGGCGATCGACGCGATCAAGCGGCGCATCGCCGAGCGGCAGGAAGGCCGCGAGACAACCGGCGCCGACGAGCTCGCGGCCGAACTGCGCTCGGCCCGGGCGGCGATCACCGAGCTGACCCAGAACCAGCTGCGTCTGCGGACTGAGCACGACGCGCTGCAGGACGAGCTGGCGACGGCGCACGACGCCGAAGCGACCCTGCGTGCCGAGCTCGCAGCGGCGCTCGAGCAGCGGACTGGGCTCGAAGCGGCGCTGGCCGAGGCCGAGCTGCGAGCCGCCGATGCCGAAACGCGGGCGAGCGAGACCGCCGGGAACTTGGCGGAGACAACGGAGCGCAGCGAGGCCGAGCTCGCCGCACTCGAGGCGGCGCTCGCCGACAGCCGGGCAGAAGCCGAGACGGCGAGACAGCAGCAGCAGGCCTTGCAAAACGAGCTCGCGTCGGCGACCGACCGCTTCGAGGGCCTCGCCACCGAGCTCGAGAGCACGCGCAGTGCGGCTGCCGACCTCGCCCGTGAGCTCGAGACCGAGCGGACCGCCCTTGCGACAATGGAAGCGGGGCTGGCCGAGGCGGCGACGGCACGGGACGAGGCCCGGTCGCAGCTCACAGCGACGGAGACGCGCCGCGTCGAGCTCGAGGTGGCACTCGCGACGGCGAGCAGCGACCGCGAGGCGCTGGCGGAGCGGCTGTCGGCCATGGAGGCGACGCAAGGCGAGGCCGCGGCAGCGCTGGAAGCATCGGAGCAGGGGCGGCGCGCCGTGGCGGCGGAGCTGGCGACGGTGGCAGCCGAGCGGGCGAGGCTGGAGACGTCACTCGCCGAGAGCGAGGCGCTGCATGCGACGGTTCTCGAGCAACTGACTGCCGCCGAAGAACGCCAGCGCGCGGCCGAGATGCGACGCGCTGCCGCCGAGGAGGAGTTGAGCACGCTTCGCGCCGAGGCGAAGGCGGCGAGCAGTGCCGAGGCGGCGCTCGCGGCCGAGATGGCCGCGCTGCGCGAGGTCGCGAGCCGGTCCGTGGCCGAGGTCGAGACGCTGGGCGAGACGCTGCTGTCCACACTCGCCGAGAACGAGGCGCTGGCCGAAGCGCGGACCAGGCGCGCGGCCCTGGAAGAAGAGCTCGTGGCGATACGCCGCGACCTCGAGAGTTACGCCGCCGCTGCCGACGGCCCTGCCGTTGACGATGCGGACAGCATGCCGCTCGCCCTGGTCGCCAGCGATGCCGTGGTCGAGGAGATGGACGCCGAGCTTGCCGCCCTGCGTCGCCAGATCGCGACCCTGACCGAGGAGCTGATCGCCCGCGACAAGCTGCTCGCGTCCGGCAGTGCCGAGGGCGATGTCGACGCCTTGAGCCAAAGGCTCGGGCTCCTGCAACGCGAGGTCGAGACGCTGACCAGCGAGAACGCGGCCATGGCGAGCGAGCTCGCAACCCTGCGGGCCCGGGCCGATGTCGCCCAGCCCGAGCTGATCACGGCGGGCCTCGCCCCCGACGAGGCGCTCGACCATTTCCTCGGCCAGCTGAACGCCGTCGATACCGGCGACGGCTGGTGGCTGACCGTCCCCGAAGGCCTCGTCTTCGCCCCCGGCAGCAACGAGCTCGCCCCGGGCACCGAGGCCGTGGTCGCCCAGATCGCGGCACTGATCGGCTATTTCGGCGATGCGCCGGTCAGGATCGTCGGCCACACCGACAGCTTCGGCGACGCGGCGGCCAACAAGGAGCTCTCTCGCGCGCGCGCCGAGGCCGTGGCCCGTCTGCTGGTCGAGAGCTTCGCCGTCGATCCGGACCGGATCGCCACCGAGGGCCTCGGCGAGGAGCAGCCGGTCGCCTCCAACGCCACGATCGACGGTCGCCGCGCCAATCGCCGGGTGGAGGTCTACGTCCGCAAGTGACCGTCGAGCGGGGAACTTGACAGGTAATAAATCCTAGGCCTATAAGCCTCAGAAGGATCCACCTGCGCGAGGCATGCCGATGCTCGTCGACCCGACCCCCACCGCCGGCGAGATGCGCCTGCCGCCCTACGACCTCGTCGACCTCGTCCCCAACGAGCGCGGCCTCGCCCCGCTCGCCACCCACCGCGAGGAGCGGCTGCGCTGGGCCGAGGAATTGCTGCGCCTGCCCGACGTCTGGCGGCGCACCCAGGGTGAGGGCGTGCGGATCGCCGTGCTCGACACCGGCATCGACCCGGACCACCCCGATCTCGAAGGCGCGATCGAGCAGACTCGCGATTTCACCGGCGAAGGCATCGAGGACCTGAACGGCCACGGCACGCACTGCGCCGGGATCATCGCCGCCCGCAAGAACGCGATCGGCTTCATCGGTGCCGCCCCCAAGGCGTCGCTCTTGGTCGGCAAGGTGCTGCGCAATGCCGGTGGCGGCACGCTCGACGCCGTGGCCGCCGCCGTCGACTGGGCGGTCGAGGAGCGTGTCGACATCATCTCGATGTCGCTTGGCGCCGAGGCTGGCTCGCCCGAGCTCTTCGAGGCCATCCACCTGGCGCTGGCCAAGGGGGCCATCGTCATCTGCGCTGCCGGCAATTCCGGGGCGCTGTTCACCAACAGCATCGGCTATCCCGGCCGCTATGGCGGGGTCATCACGGTCGCCGCCCACGACCAGCACGGCCAGCCCTCGGGCTTCTCCTCGCGCGGGGCGCAGATCGACTTCATGGCCCCGGGCCAGGACGTCTGGTCGACCTTCCGCCAGGGCGGCTACGCCAAGCTGAGCGGCACCTCGATGGCGACCCCGTTCGTCGCCGGGCTCGCCGCCCTCGTCCTCGCCAAGCACCGAATCCCCGGGCGCCACGCGAGCCCGATCCGCAATTGCGAGGACATGCGCCAGCACCTCCTGCGCATGGCGGCCCATCCCGGCTACCACGACAGTGCGCGCGGTCACGGGCCGCTCTCACCCTTCGCCTACTTCACCCGCTGATCACTCGCTTGGAAGGGAGAGGGGGCGGGAAAGCGCTCACTCGATGCCGACGACGGCGGCCCGCGTGTCGTCGAACCAGCGGTCGATCGCGGTCTCGAGGGCGGCCGTGAGACGCTCCTCCCAGAGGTCACGCGTCAACGCCACCGCCTCGAGATTCTCGGCCATGAAGCTCTCGCGGTTGAAGGCGGCATTGGCCTCGTTGAGCGCATAGTCGGCGGCAAGGCCGAGCAGCCCGCCGGCCACTGCCCCCAGGGCCGTGCCGCCGACCGGCTGCACCGCACTGCCGACGACGGCCCCACCCTGCGCCATGGCGATCCGGCCGGCGAAGGCCGTGGCAAAGCGCCGGCCGAGACCGGCAAAGACGCGGCGGCTCACCCGCTGCATCACCGGCCCGAGGGCCACGGCCCCGGCCGTGGCCCCGCCGGCCACGGTCGCGACACCGACCAGCCCGTCCAGGGCCGTGTCCGATGTGAGATGGTGTGGGGCCTTGAAGCGCTGGGCGTCCCAGTCGAGGGTGACCTCGCTCAGCCGGGCGTCGCCGGGCACCGGATCGAGATGGGCGGTGTGCTCGGCGAGAAAGAGCCGGAGCCGGAGATCCTCTTCGGCCACCACCTCGAGCCAGCCTCCATGCGCCCGCCGCACCGTCTCTTCAAAGGCGCGGTCGATCACGGGCTCACGGTGCTCGGGACGCAGCACCTGCGCCTGATACTGCGCCATGAAATAGTCCTGCAGATCGCGCTCGACGCCCACCTGCAGGGACTCGTAGCCACCGATCTCGGCGAGCCGCGTGGTGGTCGAGACCAAGGCCTTGCCGAGCACGACATAAGGCCGCTGCCAGGCGAAGAACCAGTCCGCGTAGCGCTCGACCGCGGCCTCGGCATCCGCGAAGGCGAGGTCGAAGACGGTCGCGATCTCGGCCCGGGCCGCGGCCTTGCTCGCCTGCCGTGCGGCATCGAGCCGGCGCAGGGTCTCGTTGACGAACCGATCGGCAGCGTCCCGCTCGACCACCAGCCGGCGCAAGGCACCGTCCGCGTCGCGCATCAGGATGGTGACGGTCTCGCTGAGCGGCGCACCGGTGGCGATGGTGGCGGTCGAGCCGTCCGGCTGCACCGCCCGGCTGAAGACCTGATCGCGGCTGTAGCCGGTCCACCAATTGGTGCCGATGCCGAGCGTTCCCGCCAGGAGCAGCAGGACCGCAGCAGCGCCAGCAAGCGGTGCGAGCACGCTGGCGAGCAACCCCCGCCGGCGGGATCGGGGCCAAAACGAGCGGCGCTCGGCCGCGACGGCGCCAGCCCGGCCGCGCAATGGCTCGGGCGGTCTCGACATCCGGCTCGCCGCGTCCGGGCGAGGCATGAGATTCGGCATGGCGCCCATCCGAAAGTGCCAAGGGAGAAGGCCGGCTCGCTGCTCGAGCCGAACCCAGCGCCCTAGTCTAGCGGGAAACGCAGTCAGAGGCGAGACACCGGCCAGCAGATAGGACAGATCACGCCCAGTTGACAGGGGCGGCGTCGAGCCGGCAGTTGAGCTGCAACAGTTTCGGCAATACGCGGATGACTGGATTGGTGCTGCTCATCAGCCTTCTGCTCGGTCTGTTCGCCGTCGGCGGCGTGGTCGTCGGCTATGGTCTCGCCAGCCGCAGCCAGCTCTTGGCACGCCGCAACCGGGTGCGCGAGGGCTGGCAGCGACTCGAGGCGGTGTTCCAGCGGCGCCACGAACTCGCCGCCAGCCTGCTCGAGACGGTCGAGCGCCATGCGGTGCCCGCGGCGAGCGTGCTCGAGGACGTGCGGCAGGCGCGCGAGACGTGCGAGGCCGAGCCACGGGCGACGGCGAAGCGGGCGCGCGCCGAGGCGGGGTTGAGCGCCGCCCTCGACCGGCTCGTCGCCGAGGCAGAGGCCGACCCGGCGCTCCACGCCGCTGCGGACTGTCGCCAGTTGCAGGGCGATCTCGGAGCGCTCGAGGGTGAGCTGGAAAAGGCGCTTGCCGTGTACGGGCGGGCGGTGCAGCGGCTGAACGCGCTCGTCGAGCGGTTCCCGTCGAGCATCGCCGCCGCCCTCCTGGCCGTTGCCCCGGTCGACGCTTTCGAGGTGGCCGAGCCTGCCGAGCGGGGCTAGCCCCGGGGGCCGACCCTGCAACAACGCCGCCGATCGCTGCCGTCGTCGGCCCCCGGTCGGGAACCACGGGACCACCCGCACGCGTGGGTCGCCTTCGCATCCACGCTGGGCTAGATTGGCTGGGCGTGCGCCCGGGCCTGATGGTCGGTCAGCTGATCCAGCGGGTCGGGTGGGCGCTTTGCTTGGCCGATGAGCGGATTGGGATAGTCATGGAGCGATCGACCGTGCCCGCGGAGAGGGTGGCCCGCGCCGAGCTGCAGGTCGGAGCCGAGCTGGCGTCGTTTCTGGAGAGCGAGGCCCTGCCGGGCACCGGCGTGGCGCCGGCGGATTTCTGGCAAGGGTTCGCCGACCTCGTGCACGAGCTGGGGCCGAAAAATGCCGAGCTCTTGCGCCGGCGGGACGAGCTGCAGGCGAAGATCGATGCCTGGCACCTGGCACGGCGCAATCAGCCGCACGACCACGACGCCTACAAGGCGTTTCTCGGCGAGATCGGCTACCTGGTGCCCGAGGGTGGCGACTTCGCCATCGAGACGGCCAATGTCGACCCCGAGATCGCGACGGTGCCGGGGCCGCAGCTGGTGGTGCCGATCACCAATGCGCGCTATGCCCTGAACGCCGCGAATGCCCGCTGGGGCAGCCTCTATGACGGTCTCTACGGCACCGACGCCATGGGTCCCCCGCCGCGTGCCGGCGGCTACGACCGGGGCAGGGGGGCCCGGGTGGTGGCGCGCGCCCGCGTCTTTCTCGACGAGGCGTTTCCCCTGATCGGCACCAGCCATGCCGATGCCAAACGCTACCATGTCCGGCGCGAGGGGCTGCTGGTCGATGAGCTGCCGCTCATGCAGCCCGAGAAGTTCGTCGGCTATCGCGGTCATCCGCGCGCCCCCGACGCCGTGCTGCTGCGCAATCACGGCCTGCATGTCGAGCTGGTGTTCGACCGCAGCCATCCGATCGGCGCCCGCGACCAGTGTGGCCTCGCCGACATTCGGCTCGAGAGTGCGGTCACGGCGATCATGGACTGCGAGGATTCGGTCGCCTGCGTGGATGCCGAGGACAAGGTCCAGGCCTACCGCAACTGGCTCGGCCTCATGCAGGGGGATCTCAGAGCCAGCTTCGAGAAGGGCGGCAAGCAGCTCGAGCGCAGCCTCGCCCCCGACCGGGTGTTCTTTGCCCTCGATGGTCAGGAGATCCGGGTCAAGGGCCGAGCGCTCATGCTGGTCCGCAATGTCGGCCACCTGATGACCAACCCCGCGATCCTCGACCGGGACGGCAACGAGGTCTTCGAGGGGCTGATGGATGCGATGATCACCGTCCTCATCGCGATGCACGATCTCAAGAAGACCTCGGGCTCAAGGAACTCGGTCAAAGGGTCGGTCTACGTCGTCAAGCCGAAGATGCACGGGCCCGAAGAGGTAGCCTTCGCCGACGCCACCCTGACCCGGATCGAGGCGGTGCTGGGCCTGCCGCGCTACACGGTCAAGCTCGGCATCATGGACGAGGAGCGGCGGACCAGCGTCAACCTCGAGGAGTGCATCCGGGCAGCCACGCACCGCTGCGCCTTCATCAACACGGGCTTTCTCGACCGCACCGGCGACGAGATCCACACCTCGATGGAGGCAGGCCCCTTCAGCCGCAAGGACTTCATCCGGCGCAAGGCCTGGATCACGGCCTACGAGAACCAGAACGTCGATATTGGCCTGGAATGCGGGCTTTCCGGCAAGGCGCAGATCGGCAAGGGCATGTGGGCGATGCCCGACCGCATGGCGGCGATGCTCGAGACCAAGATCGAGCACCCCAAGGCCGGCGCCAATTGTGCCTGGGTCCCGAGCCCGACGGCCGCCACTCTGCACGCACTGCACTATCACAAGATCGACGTCTTCAAGGTCCAGGCAGCACTGAAGAAGGGCGGCAGGCGGGCCTATGTCGATGCCCTGCTCGACATCCCGGTCGCCAGCTACCGCAAATGGACCAAGGAGCAGATCCGCCGCGAGGTCGAGAACAACTCGCAAGGCATTCTCGGCTACGTCGTGCGCTGGATCGACCAGGGTGTCGGCTGCTCGAAGGTGCCGGATATCAACGACGTGGGCCTGATGGAGGACCGCGCCACCTGCCGCATCTCGGCCCAGCACATCGCCAACTGGCTGCACCACGGCGTGGTCGACGAGGCCGAGGTGCTGGCGATCATGCGGAAGATGGCGGCGGTGGTCGACCGGCAGAACGCGGGCGACCCAGCCTACACGCCAATGGCGCCGGGCTTCGCCGGCATCGCCTTCAAGGCCGCCTGCGATCTCGTGTTGCAGGGGACGAGGCTGCCCTCGGGCTATACCGAGCCCGTGCTCCACGCCTGCCGGCTCGAGCGCAAGGCCACGATGCGGGCCTAGCGGGCGCAAGCGTCGACGCGGCATCGGGCTGCCGTCGGCCGTGCGCCGGGCTGGCGGGGCGTCGGCATCGGGTTTTGCGGTGTCCGCAGGGCTCGCCCGGCGGCGTGCTTGCCGGCTTGTCGTCGTCGACGGCCCGCCGTGACCCGACGGACGAGAACGGCTGCAGCGCTCGAGCCCGAGGTCGAGCGGGCGGTGTTCGACCCGGCGATCGCGCGTTCGGTCCGCGAGCATCGGGCGGCCCTGGCCGAGCCGCCGCTCTTGCCGCTGGTCATCGCACCCGAGCAGCCGGCCGTCGTCCTTCTCTCTGCGGCAGTCGACCTGGGCCTCTTGCCGGTCTTCTGGCCGTTCCTCTGGCCGGTTGTCCTGCCGCCCCCGCCGGCGGTCTGGCTGCCGACCGGGGCCGGAGCGGCGGCGGGGCTCCTTCTGGCATTCGTCGTTCGCAGCGCCGGCTGGCTCCTGATCCTGGCCGGGCTCAAGATCGCCGCGGTTGCCGCAGCTGGTGCCGCCCTGAAGCCGGGTGCCCGCCCGTTTCTGATCGCGGCCTGCGATCCCTTGGCCGATAGCGGGCCGGGCGGGGTCGGCGACTTCATCGACCACCGGGGTGACCCCGCCCGGCTCAGGCTGGCCGACCTCGACGCGCTCGGGATACATCTCGTGCGCGAGCCGATGGACGAGGTGCGCTTCCTCCGCGAGAATGAGCGCAACCGGGTCACGCTGGTCAAGCGGCTCGCCAGCGCTGCCTCGGACACTGGCGGGCCGGCGACGCGGGACACGGAGGAGCCATGAGCGAGAGGGAGGCCAGAGAAGACGACACGCAGCTGGTGCGGTTCGTGGACAAGCTGGACGTCGTCGCGCCCAAGGCGTTCGAGGCGGAGCTCGTCGCCAAGCTCGAGGCTGCCGACTCACGCCTCTACGCCGATTTCGCCGGCTGTCCCTACGTCTCGAGCGCCGGGCTGCGCGCCGTCCTGATCGGGGCGAAATCTGCGCAGAAGGGGCAAAAGCGCCTGGTCCTCGCCGGGATGAATCCGATCGTGCGCGAGGTCTTCAAGGTCTCCGGCCTCGATCGGATGCTGGGCATCGAGCCCGACCTCGAAACCGCGCGCCGGCAGCACGGCTGAGCCCGCGAGCGACCTTGCGCGAGGCGGGGCGGCTCACCCGCCCGGCTGGCGTTCGGCTTCCGCCAAGGGCGGTGCTGCGGCCGGCCGGATCAGGAGCTGGCTCGCGACGGTGAGACCGACGAGCGTGGCACCGATCGTGTCGCTCAAAAGGCCCGGCTTGATCAGCACGAAGGCGGCAGCGAGCAGCAGGCAGCGCTCCCAGATCCGGGTCCGGCCCCAGAAGAAGTAGTTGTGCAGTGCTCCGGCGAGGCAGGTGACGCCGACAGTGGCGGTGACGATGCTAAGCGCAATCGTCTGCCAGGCACCGATCATCAAGAGTGACGGGCCGAAGACGAACATGAAGGGGATGATGTAGCCCGTAAGACCCAGCTTCATCGCCGCCCAACTGCTCTCCATGAGCCCGGCCCTAGAGATGCCGTTCGCGGCATAGACCGCCATGGCAACGGGCGGCGTGATGGCCGAGAGCACGGCGAAATAGAGCACGAAGAGATGCGCCGCCTCGACCTGCACCCCGAGCCGGACCAGGGCCGGGACGAGCAATGCCACCTGGACAATGTAGGCAGGCGTCGTCGGCAGGCCCATGCCGAGGATGATGCCGGCCACCATCGTCAAGAGCAGTGCTGGCAGCAGCATGTTCTGCGAGAGTGTCAGCACGATATTGGTGAAGGCGAGGCCGAGCCCGGTGAGCGTGATCGTGCCGATGACGATGCCGGCGCAGGCACAGGCCAGGGCCACGACGATGGTGTTCCTCGCCCCCGCCTCGAGCGCCTCGATGATCGCAATGGGCGTGAAGGTTCGGCGGGTCGAGGCCCTGAGCCAGGTCGTGGGCACCACCGAGGCGATGCCGCAGATGGCGGCGAAGGCGGCACTATAGCCCGACAGCAGGACCCAGATGATGACGGCGAGCGGCAGGAAGAGGTGGCCGCGATCGAGCAGCGCTTCCTTGAGGCGTGGCAGGTCTGCCCTGGGTAGGCCGACGAGGCCGACGCGGCGGGCTTCGAAATGCACGGCCATGAAGACCGCGACGTAGTAGAGCAGCGCCGGCAGAAGCGCGAAGGCCGCAACGGTGAGATAAGAGGTGCCGAGGAATTCCGCCATGACGAAGGCAGCGGCCCCCATGATCGGCGGCATCAGCTGGCCGCCCGTGGACGCCACGGCCTCGACGGCCCCGGCGAAGGCCGGCCGGTAGCCGGTCTTGCGCATCAAGGGGATGGTGAAGGTGCCCGTGGTCATCACATTGGCGACCGCCGAGCCCGAGACCGTGCCGAAGAGCGAGCTCGTGATGACCGCGACCTTGGCGGGCCCGCCCGAGGTGTGGCCGGCGAGCGCCAGGGCGAAATCCATGAACATCTGCCCGGCACCTGAGCGCTCGACAAAGGCGCCGAAGAGGATGAAGAGCATGACGTAGGTGGCGGAGACATAGAGCGGGATGCCGAAGATGCCTTCGGTCGTCAGGTACAGCTGGTCGAGCATGATGCCGACCGACTGGTTGCCCCAGGTCACGCCATAAAGGAGGAACAAGGCTGCGGTGACCGGCAGCGCCCAGCCGGTGGCTCGCCGCGTCGCCTCCATGATGAGCAGGATGAGCCCGATGCCGAAGACGAAGTCCCAAAAGACGGGATCGTCGACATAGTACATCCGGTTGACGATGTAGTTGAGGTTCCAGGTCGGGTAGAGCGCGCAGGCGGCAGCGGCGACCAGGAGGATGACGTCGACGATGCCGGGGCGCTCGGCCTTGGTGCTCCAGCCGGGCAGGACGAGAAACGCCAGGACCAGCGCAAAGGCGACGTGGATGCCGCGCATGACATAGGCGTCGGGCGGTCCGACGAAGGCGACATAGAGGTGGAAGACCGACATCGAGACGGCGACACCGGTGATCGCCCAGCGGGTGACGGAGGCGGGCAACTGCATGGCGCCGAGGCTCCCGGTCGGCCGGAGACACGCCCGCCGCCCCCCGGCTGTCCGGCCGGACGGCGGCGGGCCGGCTTTCTTACATCACGCCATTTTCCTCGTAGAACCGGGTGGCACCGGCATGCATCGGCACACCGGTGTCGGACGCCATCACCTCGAGCGTCGTGCCGTCCATGACCTTGACGATCGAGACGAGGTCCGCCTTGTCCTCGACCATCCCGTCGAGCACGTTGTAGACCACCTCCTCGTCGAGATCGCAGCGGGCGATGATGTGGGTGGCGTAGCCGACAGCCTCCACGTCCTCGTCCTGGCCGGGATAGCTGCCGGCCGGGATGACCAGCTTGGCATAGCCCGGATTGAGCTCGCGCATCGCGGCGAAGGTCTCCTCGGGCAGGCTCAGGAGCCTGATGTCGCGCGCCGAGGCGAGGTCCATCACCGCCGAGGCCGGCACCGTGGTGCCGAGCGTGAAGAGTTCGGCATTGTTGTCCTTCATCAACGACACCGCATCGGTGTAGGAGACGAAGCTCACCCGGCTCATGTCGTCATAGGTCATGCCATGCACGCTGAGCAGCTGCTCGCTGATCGCCTCGGCGGTGTTGCCCTTGGGCTGGATGGCGATCGACTGGCCGCGCGCATCCTCGATCGACTCGATGCCGGAGTCGGCATTGACGACGATCTGGAAATACTGGGGATAAAGCGTGCCGATGTTGCAGACGTTCTCCTGCACCGTCTCGAAGGGGGCGCGGCCGTTCACACCGTCGACCGTCGAGATCGAGTTGGCGAAGCCGAGATCGGCCTTGCCCTCGGCGATCGCCCGGACATTGGCGATGCCGGCACCGGGCAGGACCTGAACGTTGATGCCGTCCTTGGCGGCGATATTGGCGATCGCCCCACCCAACGGATACCAGGAGCCGCCCTGCGGCCCGGTCATCAGCCGCAGCTGCTGCGCCTCGGCGACACCCGCGGTCATGGCGAGGCCGGCGACGATGGCGACAGCGGCCAGGATGTGTCGCTTGGTCATTGGTTGTCTCCCTGATGGTCTCGATTCGTGATCGCAGAATGTGCCGGAGCGTGCCCGCGACGCAACCCCTATCTCGCCGGCACGGCAGGCCCTATCTCGCCGGCACGGCAGGCAGCCGGACGATCGGCCCTTGCATCCTGCTGACGAATTGGGCACCAGACCTCTTCAAGACGAGCCGCGCCCGCGGGCCCGCCAAGACAGAGCCAGCCGCTTGAACGTCCTCTATTACACGCACCCGTCGGCCCTCGCGCACGATGCCGGCCCCGGCCATCCCGAGGCGGCGCGGCGGCTGGTCGCGATCGAGCGCCTGCTCGAGCAGCGTGCCCCTTCTTTTCTCGAGCGGCGCGAGGCGCCGAAGGCCTCGCTCGAGCAGCTCGAGCGGGTCCACCCGGCCCCCTATCCGACCGACATCCTCGAGGCCGAGCCCGTCTCCGACTACCGCTACCTCGATCCCGACACGGTGATCTCGCCGGGCTCGGGCGAGGCAGCGCTCAGGGCCGCCGGGGCTGCCTGTGCCGCGGTCGATGCACTGCTCGGCGGCGAGGCCAGGCGCGCCTTTATCGCGATGCGGCCGCCGGGCCACCACGCCGAACCCGACCGGCCCATGGGCTTTTGCCTCTTCAACACGATCGCGGTGGGGGCGATGCAGGCCCGCCATGCGCACGGCCTCGGCCGGATCGCCATCTTCGATTTCGACGTGCATCACGGCAACGGCACCCAGGCGGCCTTCTGGGAGGATCCCGAGACCCTGTATCTCTCGACCCACCAGATGCCGCTCTACCCCGGCACCGGGGCCACCGACGAATCCGGCAGCTTCGGCAATATCGTCAACGCGCCCTGTCCCGCCGGCACGAGCTCGGCCGCCTGGCGGCGGCTGGTGCAGGGCCGCATCCTGCCGCGCATCGAGGCCTTCCGGCCGCAGCTCGTGATGCTGTCGGCGGGCTTCGACGCGCACCGCGCCGATCCTTTGGCGCAATTGCAGCTCGACGAGGCGGACTTCGCCTGGGTGACGCAAGAGGCCGTGGCCCTCGCCGAGCGGCACGCCGAGGGGCGGGTGGTGGCGGTGCTCGAGGGCGGCTACGACCCGACGGCCCTGGCCCAGAGCGTCTTCGCCCATCTCGAAGCCCTGGCCGGCGAGCCGAGCAGCAGCCCATGAGCGACACCCCGATCGACACCCTGACCTTCGAGGCGGCGCTGGCCGAACTCGAGGCCATCGTCCAGCGCCTCGAGCGCGGCCAGCTCGACCTCGAGGCCTCGATCAACGCCTACGAGCGCGGCACGGCACTCCGCCGCCACTGCGCCACCAAGCTCGAGGCGGCGCGCCTCAGGGTCGAGACGATCACCTTCGATAAATCGGGCGACAAGAACGGCAAGCCCACCCTCGAGCCGGTCGAGGACGACTGATGGGCGGTGCGTCGGGGGGGCAGAGTGGTTAACGGACGTAAAGGGTACCTGGTACCCCTAAAGGTCACGGTGGTCGCTGGCTCGCCACGAGCAGGTCGCCGAAAGCCGGACCGGGACGCGGCCGAGGCGGTGCAATGAGCAAGCGCAACAAGACGGCGCGGGAGCTGCACGAGGAATGGCTGAAGAACCCGGACCACATGAAGGCCGACGCGGCCCTGGAGGTGGAACTCGCGCGCGCGGACGCATTCATCCGGGTGCTGGCGGAGGCGGCGCTGACCCAGGCGCAGCTGGCCGGACGCATCGGCACGACACAGGCGGTGATCGCCCGGTTGAAGAGCGGCCGGGTCAAGCCGTCGACACGGACCCTGGAGCGCTTCGCCGAGGCGACCGGCACACGGTTGCGCATTGCGTTCGACCGGCCCCGCACGGCCTGACGTGGTGACGTCGGCGGCGGCCGTGGAAGCCGCGCTCAAGGCGCATGCCGAGGCGGTCGATGCCTGGCTCGAAGCCTTCCTGCCCGAGGCCCGGGGCCATTCGGCACCCTTGAACGCGGCGATGCGCTATGCCGCCCTCGGCGGTGGCAAACGGGTTCGCGCCTTTCTGGTCAAGGCAGTGGCCGACCTCTTCGCGGTGCCCGGCGAGACCAGCCTCGCCACGGGTGCCGCGCTCGAGCTCCTGCATGCCTACTCGCTGATCCACGACGACCTGCCGGCGATGGACGATGCGCAGACCAGGCGGGGCAAGCCTGCCTGCCACCTCGCCTATGACGAGGCCACCGCCATCCTCGCCGGCGACGCGCTGCAGGCCCTGGCCTTCGAGATCCTGGCGGGGCCGGCCCTCGAGGTCGACGACCCGACGGCCAGAGCCCTCGTGCTCGGGCTCGCCCGGGCGGCCGGGCCCGCGGGCATGTGCGGCGGCCAGATGATCGACCTCCTGGCCGATGGGCTGGATCTCGATCTTGCCGGAATCGGCGAGCTGCAGGCGATGAAGACCGGAGCGCTGATCCGCTTTTCCTGCGAGGCCGGCTGCATCCTCGGGGGTGCCAGTGACGCCGATCGCGAGGCCCTGCTCGGCTATGGCGACCGGCTCGGGCTGGCCTTCCAGATTGGCGACGACCTTCTCGATGTCCGCGGCGATGCCGTGGCGGTCGGCAAGGATGTCGGCCACGATGTCGGCAAGGCGACCTTCGTAGGCCTGCTCGGGGTCGCCGGCGCCGAGACTGAATTGAGAAGTTTACACCACGAAGCGTCAACTTTACTTGACAGATTTGCGGAACGTGCGACCTTGTTGCACACGCTTTTCGGCTTCGTGATCGACCGCAGCTACTGAAACGCCCTAGTTCAACCCTTTGACGACACAAACGGTGCCGACGATGACCAAGACACCCCTTCTCGACCAGATCAACGAGCCCCGTGATCTCCGCCGGCTGAAGCCCGCCTCCCTGCGGCAGCTCGCCGACGAGCTCCGGCAGGACACCATCGATGCTGTCTCGGTCACCGGCGGGCATCTCGGTGCGGGGCTCGGCGTGGTCGAGCTCACGATTGCCATCCACTACGTCTTCGACACGCCGTTCGACCGGCTGATCTGGGACGTCGGCCACCAGTGCTACCCGCACAAGATCCTGACCGGCAGGCGCGATCGGATCAGGACACTGCGTCAGCCGGGCGGCATCTCCGGCTTCACCAAGCGCTCGGAGAGCGTCTACGACCCGTTCGGCGCCGCGCACAGCTCGACCTCGATCTCGGCCGGGCTCGGCATGGCAATCGCGGCCGAGCTCGACGGCCGCGAGCAGAACGTCATCGCGGTGATCGGCGACGGCTCGCTGAGCGCCGGCATGGCCTATGAGGCCATGAACAACGTGGGTTCTCTGCGCCAGCGGCTGATCATCATCCTCAACGACAACGACATGTCGATCGCCCCGCCCGTGGGTGCCATGAGCGCCTATTTGAGCCGCGTGGTGTCGTCGCACACCTATCGCAGCTTCCGCCACGTGGCCAAGCAGCTGACCCGGCACTTCCCGCGGCCGCTGCAGCGCGCCGCCCAGCGCGCCGAGGAATACGCCCGCGGCATGGCGACCGGCGGCACGCTCTTCGAGGAGCTCGGCATCTTCTATATCGGCCCGTTGGACGGTCACAATCTCGACCATCTGATCCCGGTGCTCGAGAATGCCCGCGACGATCCGGACCGGGGCCCCGTCCTGATCCACGTGGTGACCCAGAAGGGCAAGGGCTATGCCCCGGCCGAGGCCGCCGCCGACAAGTATCACGGGGTCTCGAAGTTCGACGTCGTCACCGGCGCCCAGGTCAAGAGCAAGTCCAATGCACCCTCCTATACCGGGGTCTTCGCCAAGGCGCTGATCAAGGAAGCCGAGGCCGACGGCAGCGTGGTCGCGGTCACCGCCGCCATGCCGGCCGGAACCGGCCTCGACAAGGTCCAGGAGGCCTTCCCGACCCGGGTCTTCGATGTCGGCATCGCCGAACAGCACGCCGTGACCTTCGCCGCCGGGCTCGCGGCCGAGGGCAAGAAGCCCTTCTGTGCGATCTACTCGACCTTCCTGCAGCGCGGCTACGACCAGGTCGTCCACGACGTCGCCATCCAGAACCTGCCCGTCCGCTTCGCCATCGACCGCGCCGGGCTGGTTGGCGCCGACGGCTGCACCCACGCGGGCTCGTTCGACATCACCTATCTGGCGACCCTGCCGAACATGGTGGTGATGGCACCAGCGGACGAGGCCGAGCTGATGCACATGGTGGCCACCGCCGCGGCCTATGACTCGGGGCCGATCGCCTTTCGCTACCCGCGCGGCGAGGGGGTCGGCATCGACCTTCCCGAACGCGGCCAGGTCCTCGAGATCGGCAAGGGGCGCCTGATCCGGCGCGGTCGCACGGTGGCCCTTCTGGCGCTCGGCACCCGGCTCGGCGACTGCCTCAAGGCCGCGGACGAGCTCGATGCGATGGGCATCTCGACGACCGTTGCCGATGCCCGCTTCGCCAAGCCGCTGGATACCGGCCTCGTCGACACCCTCGCCCGCAACCACGACCTGCTCGTGACGATCGAGGAAGGGGCGATCGGCGGCTTCGCCGCCCACGTCCAGCAGCACCTCCTGGAATCCGGCCTGCTCGACGGCGCGCACGCCAGGCTGCGCTCGATGATGCTACCCGACCGTTTCATCGACCAGGGCACCCCCGCAGGCCAGATGGCCGACGCCGGCCTGGATGCCGCCAGCATCGTCGCCAAGGTCAGGGAGACGCTCGAGGCGATCGAGACCTACGCGGCGGATCAGCCGGTCGGCAAGCGGGTGCAAAGCCCGGTTTGAGCCCTCTTGAGCCTCGCAGCAATCAAGCGGGGCACGGTGCACCCTTGTGCGGGTTTCTGGGGAGAGGCATGCTCGCGTCATGACGACGACCCTCGAGCCTCGCCGATCCTTCAAGCGTGCCGACGTCGATGCCGGGCGGATTGATCTGGAGGAGGGCATCGAGCTTGGGACCTGGATCGATGCGCCGATCCATCCAGGCGAGCATCTGGCCGAGTTTCTCGACGACTACGGCTGGTCGGCGCGAGAGCTGGCGCGTCGCCTGGCTGTGCCGCACAACCGGGTCCTCGCGATCGTCGCAGGTGAACGCTCGATCAGCGCCGACACGGCGTTGCGGCTCGCCTGGCTCTTCGGCACCAGTGCGGAACTTTGGCTCAACCTGCAGATGCGCTACGACCTCGAACGGTTGCGGGCGGCCGAAGCGGCGCGGATCGCACGGGAGGTCTTGCCTGTCGGGCACGGCTGAGCCACTGAGGCGCCAGCCGCCCTCCAGCCCGGGACCCGCCCATGACCCCCCAAGATACTGCCAAGCGCGCCGCCGCTGCCCTGGCCATCGACCGCTTCGTTGAGCCCGGCATGCGGCTCGGGCTCGGCTCCGGCTCGACCGCGCATTGGATGGTCCGGCTCCTGGGCCAGCGGGTGCGGGCCGGGCTCGATGTGGTGGGGGTCGCGACCTCGACGGCGACGGCCGACCTCGCGCGCGAGGAGGGGATCCGGGTGGTCGAGCTCGACGCCGTGGAGCGGCTCGACGTCACCCTCGACGGGGCCGACGAGATCGACCCGCAACTGCGGATGATCAAGGGCGGTGGCGCCTGCCTGCTCTGGGAGAAGATCGTGGCCGCGGCCTCGGCACGGATGGTCGCCATGGTCGACCCGACCAAGACCGTGACCACGCTCGGTGCGTTCCCGTTGCCGATCGAGGTGGTCCGCTTCGGCTGGCGCTCGACCCAGCGGCACGTCGCAGCGGTGCTCGCCGCCTCCGATGCGGACAGGCGGGCGATCCGCCGCCGCGAGGTGATGGGCGATCCGCTGCTCACCGACAGCGGCCACTACATCCTCGATCTCGACCTCGGCCGGATCGGCGAGCCCGAGGTCCTGGCCGAAGGCCTGCGGCGGCTGCCGGGCGTGGTCGAAATCGGGCTCTTTCTCGGTATCGCCTCGGCCATGGTGGTCGGCCACGAGGACGGCACGGCGCGGCTGATCGGGACTTCCGATTAGGCGCGGCCTGCGATCTACTGATGACACGACGCCGGAAGTGCGCGATTGAACGGCTCTCGACCAAAAACGACAACGGGGAGCCGATCCATGTCGACAATCGCCAAGACCCTGCTCGGTGCTGTCGCCGCACTCGCCATCGCCGGCACCGCCCACGCCCAGGGTGTCACCCTCGTCGGGGCCAGCCAGTTCGACGAGAACCACGCCTTCACCAAGACCATGCGCGAGTTCGAGCGGCTGGTCACCGAGTGCTACTCGGGTGACGTCACCTTCGATCTCCACCTGAACTCCGAGCTCGGCCTGGAGAAGGATTATTTCGAGAACATGAGCCAGGGCATCGCCGTCGACTATGCGGTGGTCTCGCCGGCGCACATGTCGACCTTCTCGCAGATGGCGCCCTTGATGGACATGCCGTTCCTGTTCCGTGACCTCGACCACTGGAACAAGGCCATCGATGCCAACACCCTCGACCCGATCGCCGAGGACATCCTCGAACAGGCGGATGTGCGGATGATCGGCTATGCCGGTGGCGGCACGCGCAACGTCTTCGCCAACAAGCCGGTGCGCAACATGGACGAGATGAAGGACCTCTCGATCCGCATGCAGGGGGCCCCGATCTGGACCCGCGTCTTCGACGCGCTCGGTGCGGCACCCACCGTCATCGCCTATAACGAGGTCTACAACGCCATCCAGACCGGCGTGATCGCGGCGGCCGAGAACGAGGCCGCCGGCATCGAGCAGATGAAGTTCTACGAGGTGGCGCCCGACTTGGCGCTCACCCTGCACGCCATCACCGTGCGGCCGCTCTCGTTCGCCAATGCCACCTACCAGCGCCTCGATGCCGAGCTGCAGGGCTGCATCGACGAGGCCGGCAAGGCCGCCGGCAAGCTCGGCCGCGACACCGAGAGCGGCGAGGACTCGCAAAAGCTCCAGGCGATGATCGACAATGGCTGGATCACCACGCACGAGTTCGAGGGGCGCGAGCGGCTCCGCGAGCTCGCCGAACCGGTGATGAAGGCCTATGCCGAGGAGCTCGGTGCTCTCGAGGTCTACGAGGCGATCGCCGCCGTCCAGTAGGGCGGCAACGAGTGGAAGGGGCCGCCCCGACCGGAGGCGGCCCCTTTTTCGTCCCGATCGTCGCCGCTAGCCCGAACCGAGAGCCATGCGCAAGCTGATCGACATCTACTACCGCTTTCTGCAGGTGGTGCTGACGCTCTTGATCGCGGTGCTGATCGTGCCGGTCGCGATGCAGATCCTCTCGCGCTATGTCGGCTTCGTCC
>DAIRDJ010000026.1:0-36792 GCA_036796215.1 Geminicoccaceae bacterium | reverse complement strand
ATGCGACGGTTGGCCAAGCCATGATCAACTTATGAGATATCGAGTCAGGCTCTTATCAATTCCCCATCTTTTCCGCCACTTTAATAAATGCCGGGGCCGCCAAAATGATGAATAGTGCCGGAAGGATGAATACGATCATAGGTATAGTAAGGATTGCCGGGAGTCGCGCAGCCTTATCTTCCGCCCGCAACAGGCGATTTTCGCGAAACTCCGACGCAAGCGTCCGCATCGCCTGCGCAAGCGGTGTGCCGTATTTTTCTGTTTGGATCAAGGTTGCGGTAACGCCCCGGATCGCCGGCACGTCGACACGGTGTGCTAGATTTAGAAGGGCTTGCCGCCGATCTGGAAGGAAATTAAGCTCTATGGACGTCAAAAGAAGCTCTTCCGAAAGCTCAGGCGTCATTGCTACAAACTCATCTGCTACCCGTCTCAGTGCCGAATCCAAGCTCAAACCTGCTTCGGCGCAGATTACAAGCAAATCCAGACCATCCGGTAAACCCTGCTCAATACGTTGCAACCGCGCCATTCTCCGATTTTTTACAAAGAACTCGGGGAGAAAATAGCCAATTAACGCAACAACAGCAATTGTCACAAGAACGCGAGAATCCAAAATCGGCGAATATGGAAAAAAGAGTCCGCTCAGCAGAAAAGTGAGACCTAGAAAAGCAAATAAGAGTTTCGATAGCCAAAATACGATAATCGCCCGATCATCCACAAAGCCCGCTGACCGAAGCAGTTTTTGCGTATCAAGTCGCGCTTGGTTTGGCAAAAATGCGACAAGCCTAATCAGTCGATCAATGATACGATCGGGCTCTCCACTGCGAGAGCCGCGACCGCGGCGAAGCAAGGCATCTTGAAGCTTCGCCCGATGTCTCTCAATCATGGAGCTCCGCACACGCGCTGCATTGGATCCCGCAAAAAAAATAGTTGGAGCAATCAATACTAGCAATATGACAACACCGACCACTGCCGCAAGCAATGCCGGATCGATTTTGCCATATGAGATCAGATCTACGATATTCATATGTCGAACCTTATCATCTTAGACATGACAACGCCACCAACCGTGATGCTGCCAACCGCGCCACCGAGAAAGAGCCTTCCGAAATCATCGAGATACAATACTTCTATGTAGTCCCTATTGAGCGCAAATATTGCCAAGCCAACGATAAAGGGAAGCGCGCCTATAATGATTGCGGACGCTCTCGCTTCTGACGATAATGCCCGAATCTTCTTCCGAATTTGAATACGCTTGCGCATAATATTGGCAAGTTTTGAAAGTATCTCGGCCAAGTTGCCACCCGTTTCTTGCTGGATTGTGAGACTAATAGAAAAATACTTGATCTCCGCGATAGGCACGCGCTTCTGAAGAAGTAAAAGAGACTCCTCCAGTGACATGCCAATCATGAGATTGGCGGCAACCTCCCGAAAATTATCTCCAACCGGCTCTGCTATCTCGTTTCCGATGATCTTCACAGCTTCGCTAACTGGCAAACCGGCTCGCACGCTTCTAACAATCAGATCAAGCGCGTCCGGAAAAATATCTCGAAAGCGCTCTAATCTTTTCGCCCTCGAACGTGACAGGAAATTTATCGATATGGATATTGACAATAATATCGATATTGGAATCGCCACCAATGAATGAAGCGCCAGCATGATATGTAGCGTCAAGGCCAGTAATGCTGCAAAGGCAGCATTGAGCAAGAAAAATTGCTTGACTGAACATCCAATTCCGCTAGAGTATATCATATGGTCAATGAAAACCAAGAAAGAAGTGAAAATGTTGCGCTGATCGACGGACTTTCGCAAGTATGCAAAACGCTCGCGGGCAATGGTCGGCAGATCGACAATAGCCGTTGCTCTCCCGCTGTCGCGCCACGTGGCACGAGTTAGTCGCGAGGGTTTTATATGGTGGCGGTGACGATAGCGCTGCAGGAAAAGAATTATTAGAAGTGTTGCAACAGCCAGCAACGGGGTAAGAAGCGCATCTGCAATATCGATTGCCATGTTGCTAGAGTTTCCTATTCACCAAGTGCAGTATGCAAGGCCCGGTCGAGACCAAAATAGGCGGCACGCTTCGAAAAAAACGGACGGACGTTCGCTGAACGAAAAGTTCCAAGCAGTGTGCCGTCACGATTTTCACCGTGATATTCAAATGTAAAGAGCTCCTGCATCGTTATGATGTCTCCTTCCATTCCAATGATTTCCGAAATATGGGTCACGCGGCGAATGCCGTCGCGCATTCGTGAGACCTGAATCACCAGATTGACAGCGCCAACAATTTGCGCCCGTATGGCCTTTTGGGGTAAGTTGCCGACCGCCATGGTGATCATATTCTCCAGACGGCTCATTGCTTCCCGTGGGTTGTTTGCGTGTAACGTGCACATCGAACCGTCGTGTCCCGTATTCATTGCCTGCAACATATCCATGGCTTCGGGCCCGCGAACCTCGCCGCATATAATCCGATCTGGTCGCATTCTGAGCGAGTTCTTAACGAGATCGCGCATGAGCACTTCGCCATGCCCCTCTAGATTCGCTGGCCGCGTTTCTAGGCGAACTACATGCGGTTGCTGAAGTTGGAGTTCGGCTGCATCTTCAATCGTGACAATCCTCTCCCCTTCATCAATTAGCTGCGACATCGCATTGAGCATAGTTGTTTTGCCGGAGCCGGTGCCACCTGATATAACGACGTTCAAGCGACATGCAGCCGCGATTTTTAAGACCTTGGCCATGTTGGCACTTAGGTTATTCTGTCGTTCCATTAGATCTAAGGTGATCTTCTTTTTTGCAAATTTTCGAATTGAGATGCTACAGCCATCGAGAGCGAGCGGTGGCGCGATGATATTTACCCGGCTGCCGTCTTCAAGGCGGGCATCGCAGATTGGGGATGTCTCATCTATTCGGCGCCCGACGCGCGTAACGATACGTTGGGCGACGTTCATAACATGATTGCGATCGCGAAAACGCACCTCGGTAAGTTGCAGCTTCCCGCGTCGCTCAACGTAGATTTGATCGGGACGATTTACCATTATGTCAGTTATGGTATCGTCTTGAAGTAATTCCTCTAGCGGGCCAAGCCCGACCATGTCATCGACGATTGCACGCCCGAGTATCAGTTGTTCGCTGCCGGTTAGCGAGAGCCTTTGCTCGACGACAATCTCGCTGATGAGGTCGATTACCTGTTGGAGGAGAACGTCGCGAGGGAGGCGGGCAGCGGCCGCGCCATCAATGCGCTCGTAGAGGAGGCTTTGTACTAGTTGCTGCGAAGCATGCACATTCGGAGCGCGGCGGCCGCCGTTGTTCTGGTCTGGTCGGACTGCCGGCAGTGTCGTCGCTTGACGTACGGTGAGGTGGCCACTGCCTGCCTCGGACACGTTGAATTCTCGGCGGTCGTGAACGTCGGCGACTGCCTTTGCCGAAGGGTCAGTGCCTGAGCGCTTGCCAAACATTCTTGTCGCTCTATCGCTTCCAGAGACTGTCAAGTAAACTCCGCTTTTGGGGGCTGGCCACGCCGGACAGTATGTCGATAAGTTGGTCGATCGATTCCCCGACTTTTTTGGAATGACTGGATACAGGTTTGCCAATATTCATTGCAGCGGCAACACTCCTTGATTCGAATGGGATGATCAGATCAATCTTGCGGCTGATTGCTTTTTCGAACTCGGTGCAGGCGATTTCGCCTTCTTTATATTCACCGACCCGATTCGCGACAATTGTCACGTGACACGCAGCATTTCCTTGCAAAGCATACTGGACAATTCTTAGTGTATCCCGCATACCGGCCAATGAAAGATCCGTTACCAGAACCAAATGTGTTGCTTCGGTTAGAATCTGTTGGGATTCAAGTGCAACCATTTTTGGAAGATCAACGATAACATAGTGAAACTTGTTGCGTAATTCGTTGATCAGAACGGACACTGCTTGCGGATCGCGCGGCAAATCATCGACGATTTCCTCCTCTGAACTGAGGACGAAGAGGGATTCCGATTGCTGGACCATGGAGCGCTCGATGTACAGGGCGTCGATCCTGCTCGCATTTTCCAATGCCTCTCGCAGCCCATGTGTCGGTTCAAGATCAAGAGACAGCGCAACACTACCGAACTGCAAGTCGAGGTCGAGAAGGGCGACTCGGCGGCGACGCCGGTTGGCAATGCTCCACGCCATACTGGTGGCCACCATGGTGGCGCCAACGCCACCTCTCGCTCCCACTGTCGCAACCAATCGTCCGAGGCGGCTGGTCTGGCGGCTGCGGCTGTCGCCGTCCGCAGTAGCCAAGAGCGCTCGCTGGACCAGGCCAGGCGTAATCGGTTTGACTAGATAATCGCTCACGCCACTATTCAATAGCTCGCGGAAAAGCCCGACGTCATTTCGATCGCCGATGGCGATTACGCTTACGCCGGGTTCACAGACCTCAGCGAGTTCGTTGATATCAGACAGTGGCAACTCTGACTTGCAGACATCGACGATCAGCGTTTTTGGCGACCGCCGTTGGCCGAGCGCTTTGATTGCGGTGCGGATCGAGCCCTTTACGACCGTGGCGTGAGCGATCACCAGATCACGTACCACTTGCTCGACGACGGCGCGCGATTCGTCGTCTTCCACATACGCGCAGAATTGAACCGCGTCGGACTTACCGTTGCTTCCCATAAGCTCCGACTGGATGCTCATTGGCTCGATGTTTCCACGTTCAAGGGCTTGATGTCGTCGCGGCGGTAGCGATTCACCGCATCTGCGGCGCGCCTTCCGTCGGCGGGGCCGAGCGAGGCCCCGCGCGCGAGGTCGCGCGGATCGGCCACCATACGCGTCAAGTTGAGCAACGTTGCACAACCGAAATTGCTCGTCGGCAGGTTTGCCGGGTGAGCCGCCGAGGGCCTCGACCAGTTGGGGCAGTTGGGCTCGACCACAACAACACCCCGCGCCACGATCTCGACGCGGCGGCTCAACTGCCAGCTCGTCTCCTCATCGTCTGCGGTCACGGGCAGGCGTTGGCCGAGCGCGTGGCGCGTGATTTGCTCGGGCTCGACACCTTCAGATTGCAACACCTCGGCGACCATCGCGGCGCGGCGCGCGGAAAGCGGATCATTGTGGGCGTCAGTCCCCCGAACGTCGGCATGACCGATCACGATGCTCTCCACGGCCAGCCGATCATCGATCTGCCTTGCAAACTGGCGCAAAGCTGCTGCTTCGGCCGGCTGGAGTTCAGCCTGGTCGGTGTAGAAGTAGACCGTGTGCACGAGCTCCAGCTGGGCCACGCCGGCGACCTGCGGCTGTGGCGTAGCAAGAGGCGGTGCTAGGACCGGATTGCAGCCGGCAAGTGCCGCGAGACCGCCCAAGAGAACGGTTCGCAGGCAGCGCAACTCTCTTGTCCTTGCCATAGTCTACCCCTCAATCGATTGCGAAGCCGGCGGGTCCGGCAAGGCGCAGCCCGGGACCGGTCGAGCGTGCGGTCACACCTGGTGCTGGTGTGCTCGCGGCGAGCTTGCCCTCGAGGATCAGCTCCAATTGACTGCTGGGACGAAAGCCATCGTTGGGCGAGGCGAGGTCGTTGTCACTGCGGGGCGCCACCAGGTAGGGAGTGACGATAATGACAAGTTCGCTTTCCGAGCGACGAAAGCTGGTCGAGCGGAACAAAGCACCAAGAATCGGCAGATCGCCCAGGCCCGGCAGCTTTTCGATATTGCTGCGCGTGCTGTTGGAGATGAGGCCGCCGATGGCAAAGCTCTGGCCGCTGCCGAGTTCGACCGTGGTTTCTGCTCGCCGGGTCGTCAGTGCCGGGATCACGAGATTGCCAATCGTGATAGCGCCCGTCTCGCTCAGATCACTGACTTCAGGGCGGACGCGGAGGCTGATCCGGTTGCGGGTCATCACGGTCGGCGTGAACGAGAGGCTGACGCCGAATTCCTTGAACTCGATCTGTGTCTCATTGTTGTCGACACCGACCGGGACGGGAAATTCGCCGCCGGCGAGAAAGCTCGCCGTCTCGCCGGAGAGTGCCGTCAGATTCGGCTCGGCCAGAACGCTCACGAGGCCCTCGCGCTCCAGGGCTTCGATCACACCGGCTATGTTGAAATCGCTGTTCTCGAAGCTGCCGAGCACCCGGTCGGCACCTTCAAGCACCCGGCCGGTCCCCAGCCCCAAGGCAAAATCACCGAAGCTCAGAGCTCCGTCCCAGCGGATGCCGAAGAGCCGGGTCACCTCGCGTGACATCTCGGCGACCCGCACGCGAAGGCTGACCTGAGTTGGTGCATCGACCGCCAGACGGTTGATCACGATCTCGTCCTCGCCGACGAACTGGCTCACCAACTCACGGAGGTCCTCGGCCGTTGCCGGGTCCGACACGCTGCCGCTCATGAGGATGCCGCCATCGATCGAGCGAACCGCGACCCGATTGGCGAGGCCGAGGCCGGCGATCAGCTCTTCGATCCGGGTAACGGGATGGCGAACCTCGATTGCACTGCTGAACAGCACGTTCTCTTCCTGGTCGACGGCGAAGATCGTCGTTGTTCCGGCCCGCCGCCCGAAGACGTAGACCAGTGTAGCCGAATGAGCCTGCACGTCGGCGGTTTCCGGGTCGGCCACGAACACCGAGGCAGCTGGGCGATCGAGGCGGATCATCTTGCCCTGGCGAACCTCGAGCACCGTCGGCTCGTCGGCTGCCGGGACTGACGCCTCGGCCGCATCGAGCTTCCCGATTGGTTGCAAGGCGAAATGGCAGGTGAACAGCAAGGCCATGCCGAGCGCGGCCCCCAGAGCCCGCATGCCTGGTTTCGTGCCACGATAGCTGCCGTCGCCCACCTGGCCGCAGTTCCACATGTTCATGGCTGGCTCTCCCCTGCGGACGACTGCTGCGTGCTGGTGGTGCCGCGAATGACGGTAAGGGTCGCAGCGGATGGGCCGGTGGACTCCAACACTTGACTGACATCACTGTCCCAGGTGACCGTCCGGCGTGGCGCCCGTACCGATGACGGCTCCAATGCACTGGCGATGCTCCGCAGGCTCAGCGACAACTTGCCGAGCTCGGTGACCAGCGCCACCACTTCCGCACCTTCTGGGCTCACCTCAAGCGTCGCCGTCCGCACGGCATTGTTGCCGGTCTCTTCGCCCGGGTCGGCGTGCAACCGCCGTCCCATAGCGATGACCCTGACATTCTCCAAGATCGTCTCACTGACCCGACGAGCACTGCCAGCCGCATCGGACTGGCTCACGGACTGGGTCAAAATGAGGTCGACGCGGTCGCCAGGCAGAATCAACCCGGCATTGCTCGAGGCCTCGTCGACCGGAAGCGAGACGGCGCGCATGTCGGGGTCGAGCACCGCGGCGAGAAAACCACGATCGCCGGGGCGAATGAAATTCTCGGGCAGGATCGGGTCGCCCGGGGCCAGAACGTGGCGAACCACCGAGCCCGTGAGGTCGACGTCCTCGCTGCGGCCGCGCACCTGGTAGCCCGACGGGACCTCGACATCCGGCCACTTCTGCCAGCGTACCGAGTTCGGCTTGATGAAACTGCCAGGCAGCAGCCGCTCGGCAGCGACCAGCACCTCGATATAGTCGGGCTCGGCGACGACGGTCACCGCCTGCACGCTCGCAAGCGCCGCGCGCTTTTGGTCCTGGAGCCACGCATTGACGAAGAGAGCCGTGCCCGTGGCGATGACGAGGGCGAAGAGCGGAAAGAGGAAACGCCGCATGGGGTGCGCCTTCAGCCGGTCAGGACGGACAGGGATGGAATGACGGTGCAGCCGAAGCCGGCGGCGATCGCCACCCCGTAGGGCAGTGATCTCGAGTGGTCGGCGGCGCCGAGAGCGGCAGGGCTCGCGAGCCGAACGGCGTGGCGCGGCAAGAGCCTCGGCACCAAGAGGTAGGCCAGTGCGAGGGCGCCGCCGGCGAGGGCTGTGGTGGTCAGGAGGACAAGAGTGCCTGCTGGACCGACAAAGAACACCGCGGCGACCAGCAGTTTGACATCACCGCCGCCGAGACCGCCGAGCCGCCAGATAACGAAGCCGACGGCGAAGACAACGGCGGCAGGGACAAAGGCGCTGCCGGCACTCGCCAGCCCATCAGCGAGGCTCGTGGCACTCACCACATGGCGGAGCACGCCCAAGCCGAGCAACAGCGCCACCAGGCGATTGGCGATCAGCCGTTCGCGGACGTCCTGCAAGGCAGCGACCGTGACCACCATCATGGCGGCGATGCCGATCGTCAGGTGGGCCAGAGCGGGCAAGGGTCAGTTCCTCGAGAAACGGGCAGCGAGACCTGCTCGATCTGGCCGACAGCGATGCGTCAGCCAGACCGAGCGATGGCGTCGTTATTACTCGGCAGCGACGAGTTCGTCGGAGATGCTGTCGAACGTGGCCGTAATTCTGTCGCCCAGGGTTGTGACCGCAGTGATGATCGCGACCGCGACCAGGGCGGCGATCAGGCCGTATTCGATGGCGGTGGCACCGCTTTCGTCGTTGAGGAAACGCTTGAGAGAGGTCATCTGCAGTACTCCTTCTGCTGCATCGATCGGGCTGCATCTTGCGCCGCAATCGTTAGGAATCGGTAAAGGGCCAGATGATTTCTTGCTGCTAAGGACGTTTTTTCGCCGTGCTCAGAGACGTAGCGAGCTGCAGCTCGCGACGCTCGGTGCCAGGGCTCGACAAAAGGCAGCCGCCTGATCGCCGGTGTCGAATGGGCCGACGATGACGGGGGCGTCCGCAGCATCCCCGGGGGCGAGGCGAAAGAGGGGGCCGGTCTCGGCGGGATGGGCATCACGCACTTCGCGCCAGCGCACTTCGGACATCAGCCCGAGATCGACGAACCAGCCGCCGACCGTGGCAACGTCGAGGCCGATGCTGCCGACCGCAGCATCGCCTGCGTCGAAACCCGGCCTCGGCGCCAGCGGCGTCGGCTGGCCGGTTGCGGGTTGATCGGGCGGTGTCGTTCGGGCTGGCGGGACGGTCGCCGGCCGCGGTTCGGCCAAGCGCACCGGCTCGGGTGCGGCTACCACGACAGGCTGGGTGAAGCTCGGCTGCAGGGCGGCACTGCGCACCGCACCCGGCGCCATGCCGCGGACCAGTTGGAAATAGTGGAGATTGTTCTCGACATCGGCATGGCTCAGATCCATGCGGCTCCAGCGCTCGGCTTCGGCGAGCTGGCCGGCGAGCCCATGGGCAAGGGCGAGATTCTGGCGGTTGCGGGGCGAGGAGACGTAGCCTTCGGCCAGTGGGCGCAGCGTGGCGATCGCCTCGTCGTGGCGCCCGGCGAGGGCGAAGGAAAGACCGAGATTGCTCTTCACGTCGGCTGCATCGGGGCTGACGGCAAGCGCTCGCCTGTAGGCCTCGACCGCGCGCAGATGCTCGCCCTGCAGGTCGTAGGCGACGCCCGCGAGATTCAATGCCTCGACGTCGTCGGGCCGGTCGCCAACGATCGGCCGCAGGTGCTCGAGTGCTGCCTCGCTGCGGCCGATTGCGATCATCGCCTTGGCATAGCCGACACCGGCGTCGCGATCGTCCGGGCTCCGCCGCAGGATGCGGCCGAAAGCGCTGCCGGCGTTCTGCGGTGCGCCGACCGCAAGATGCGCGTAGCCGAGCGCCAGGGCGGCGTCCCGGTTGTTCGGCTCCCGCGCAAGTGCCTGCTCCAAGAGGCCGATCGCCGTTGTCGAATCGCCGCTTGCGAGGCTCCGCTGGCCCATTCGCACCAACTGGTCGACACCGCTTTCGGGCTGGCCCGGGGCGGCCGTGCCGGGCTCGGCCAGGACCAAGCCGTCGCCGGGCCCCATCGTACAGCCGGCGACACCCATCAACAGCAGTAGCGACAAGCGCGCGAGGAGGGGGCTTCGACCGTTTATCAAAGGCATGCGACCTCACCATCGGCAGCGCCGCCGATCGCCACCGCGCAAAGGCGACGACCGGGCGACATGGGGTGAACGCCCGGCGCAAAGACCGACGTCACCCACCGATGATGCCAGCCTTTACTGAAGGATTGGTTAACTCTGGACGGTTTTTCGACAGCATCCGCACCGGTCTCGATCCGTGGCGGCTTCAAGTGTTCAGGAAAGATGCGGGGAGGATGATCCTCCCCGCGCCCCACCGTTATTTGAGCTCAACAGTCCTGCCGCGTGATAGCCAAGGATCAGCTGCCACTGACCCGAAGTAACGGTGGGGCTTGGGGAGGCGCTGCCTCCCCACTTCTTTTTTCAGGGGAAGCTTAGCCTGCCGAGGCGGACGGGATAGGCAGCACCGGTGACGGCGGTGGTGTTGATCGGCCGACCCATGAGGGTGAGGACGGCGAAGGTGGCAAACGCGATGGCTTCCTTGAAGTCGGGATCGAGGCCGATGCTCAGGGTGGTGGCGATGTCCATCTCGGGCAGGCGGAGCTCGATGGCGCGGAGCAGGGTCGGGTTGTGCACACCGCCGCCGCTGACGAGGATGCGCTCGACCGGGGCCCGCTTCACGACGTGGGCGGTGTAGGTGCGGGCCAGGGCCTCGGCGGTGAGCGCGGTTGCCGTGGCGATCAGCTCGCCCCAGTCGGCGTCGTTCGAGGGGGCCTTGCGTTCAATCAGCATGTCGACGAACGGGTCGCCGAACTCTTCGCGGCCGAGCGAGCGGGGTGGCGGCGCGCTGAGCGACGGCAGGGTCGCGAGCTCGTTCAGCAGGTCGTGGTCGATGCGACGGTTGGCGGCCAGCGCCCCGTCCTTGTCGTAGTGGTGTCGGCCATTGGTCATGCGGCGGACGAGGCCGTCGACGATCATGTTGCCGGGGCCGCAGTCGAGCGCGATCGGCGCGCTGCCGTCCTTCGGCAACACGGTGAGGTTGGCGATGCCGCCGATATTCAATGCCATGACGGTGGCGTTCGGATCGCGCAGGAAGAGCTCGTCGAAGATCGGGACGAGCGGTGCCCCGGCACCGCCGGCGGCGACGTCGGCGCGGCGGAAGTCGGCGACGACCGGGCAGTCGAGGGCCTGGGCCAGGCAGGCGGGCTCGCCGATCTGCAGGGTGGTGACGCGGTGTTCGTGATAGGCGGTCTGGCCGTGGCTGCCGACAAGATCGAGCGGGCCGAGTTCGGCTTCCTCGAGCACCGCCGCCACGGCTGCGGCCTGAAAGCGGCCGAGCTCGAGGTCGGCCCGGGCGAGTGCCGGGACACCGTCGTCCTTGGCGCTGATCAGCCGCCGGCGGAGGTCGGCCGGCAGATCGACGGTGCGGCCGATGACGAGCTCGGGCATCCGATCCAGGCTCGATCGGATCCGGCAGATGGCGATGTCGAGGCCGTCGACCGAGGTGCCGGTCATCAGGCCCGCGACCAGGAGCTCGGGCTTCCGGTCGAGTACCGCCAGCCGGCCAAGCGGGGTCACGGTCAGAAGGTCCCGGGATAGGCGCCGCCGTCGATCAGGACGTTCTGTCCGGTGACGTAGCCGGCGTGGGCCGAGCAGAGAAAGGCGCAATAGGCGCCGAACTCGGCGGGATCGCCGAACCGGCCGGCGGGGATGGCCTGCTTGGCGGCGGCCTCCACGGCATCGCGGCTCTGGCCCGTGCGGCCAGCCACATCGTCGAGATTGCTCCAGAGCCGGTCGGTGGCGAAGCGGCCGGGCAAGAGGTTGTTGATGGTGACCCCGGTGCCGGCAAGGGCTCTCGCCGTGCCGGCGACGAAGCCGGTGAGCCCGGAGCGGGCCCCGTTCGAGAGCCCGAGCGTGGCGATCGGCGCCTTCACGGCACTCGAGGTGATGTTGACCACCCGGCCGAAGCCGCGCTCGGCCATGCCGTCGACGGTGGCCTTGATCAGCGCTATGGGCGTCAGCATGTTGGCGCGAAGAGCCTTGATCCAGTCGTCGTCGTCCCAGTCGCGGAAATCACCCGGTGGCGGGCCGCCGGCGTTGTTGATCAGGATGTCTGGAACCGGTGCTGCCGCGAGCACGGCGTTGCGGCCGGCTTCGGTGGTGATGTCGGCGGCGACGGTGGCCACGGTCACCGCCGTGGCGTTCCTGATGGCCTCGGCCGTCGCCTCGAGCGCCTCGGAGCCTCTGGCGTTGAGCACGAGATCGACACCGTTCTCGGCCAAGGCTTCGGCACAGCCCCGGCCAAGGCCTTTGCTGGCGGCGCAGACGATGGCGGTCTTGCCCCTGATCTTGAGGTCCATGGGTTCGGTGTTCCTTGCTGGTCGGGCCTTGCTGGTCAGTCGGGCGGCTGCTCGGCCGTGAGCACGGCGCGGGCGAGTGGCAGGGTGATCGGGCGGCGGGCGCGGAGCGATGCCCGGTCGAGCTCGCGGACGATGCGGCGGGCAGCCGCGAAAGAGCGCTCCATGTGGCAGGCGAGGTAGGCGACGACACCGGGCAGGACCGTCAGTTGCCGGTCCTGCAGCTGCTTGACGAGCAGGGCCGACAGCAGCGCGTCGTCGGGCTCGTGGATGGCACAGCTCCAGGCCGTCCGCAGCCGGGAAACGAGATCCGGCAGCGTCAGGCCCCAGGCGCCGAGCGGGCCGCTCGCGGTCAACAGCAGCTGGCCGCCTTGCCCGGCGACCATGTTGTAGAGGTGAAAGAGGGTTCGGTCGTCGTGCACCAGATCCGCATCGTCGATGACGCAATGCGCGGCACCGCCCAGTTGCTCCAGCGCTTCGGGCGCGGCACCCAGGCGGTTGCCGTCGAGGGACCGGGCACCGCTCAGCCGCGCCCAGATCCGGGCGAGATGGGTGCGACCGCTGCCCGGCGGCCCCCAGACGACGAGCGCTGGTGCGGGCCAGGCGGGCCAGGCGAGGACGGCATCGAGCGCCTCTGCGTTGGCCGGCGAACGGAGGAAATCCTCGAGCCGGTCGCCGTCCTCGAACGGCAGATCGAGGACGAGCTGGCTCGCCTCCAGCGGGCTCAACATGCGCACGACAGAGGTGCTTCAGTTGTCGACGCTGAGCGCATCGGCACCGAAGCGGGCGAAGTGGAGATAGGCGAAGATCGAGGCCGTGGCGGTGACCACGACGAGTGCCGCCACGACCTGGTGCAGGAGGCCGTAGGCGATGAAGCCGCCGGCCTCGGCGATCAGCACCGCGATGAAGACGAACTGGATCATGGTGCAGAGCTTGCCGATCACCAGGGGCTCGAGTCGGCGCGTTTTCGAGAGCACCTGCAGGTTCAAGGCACCGATGCCGAGTGCGAGATCGCGGCCGACGACGAGGGCGACGAGCCAGAGCGAGGTCCAGCCCAGGGTACCGGCGATGATGAACAGCACCCCCAGCATCAGCTTGTCGACGAGCGGATCGAGGATGGCGCCGAAGGTGGAGGCGGTGCCGGTCGATTTGGCGATCGCCCCGTCGACGGCATCGGTCAGGGCGGCAATGATGAAGAGGGTGAGAGCAGCAGCGTAGCTCCCGGCGTCGATCAAGAACCAGATCGGCAGCAGGGCCACGAGGCGCGACAGGGTGAAGAGATTGGCGAGGTTGCGTTTGAGGAACGCCAGCAGTGCCGCGATCACCCGAAGCCCCAGACTCAGCCCGCGGGCTGGCCAGCCATGCGTTGCAGCTGCCATGTCCCTGCTCCTTCCGACAAGCGCAAGCCGCGGGCTTCGAGCGCGCGCTGCAGCTGGCTCACATTGCCGATGTGGTTGACGACGAGTTCGGCCTCGCCTTGCGAGAACGCCTCGATCTCGATGGCCCGGATGGCGCCCACCTGGTCGAGCCTTTGGCGGATGTCGGCCCAGACCTCGAGAGAGCCCAGGGTCACCGCGACCGACAACGGTGTCAGCTGATCCATGGCGATGAGGTTGGCGGACTTCCACTCCGTCTCCAGCGCGTTCTTCGTCCGCCGGACGGCGGCCTGCCAGACCGTCGCCGCATCACCGTCCATGGCGAGACTGTCGCCGGCAAAGTCGGTTGGCCAGGCATGGCTGCCGCCCTGGGTCACGGTGACCCGGGTCGGGCTCAGCGGGTCGTCGGCCCGGGCGATCAGGAGGAGTGCTGCCTCGGCAGCGTAGCGCTCGGCGGCGAGGGCGAGCGCCGTCTCGGGCTCGCTCGCGAGCGCCTCGCCGCTCAGCGTGCGCAGGTCGATGAGATCGCCGACCGGCAGGCGGATGTCCAAGAGCGTGTTGCGCGAGGCCTCCGCGGACCAGGCGTCGCGCCAGCCGTCGGGGCCGGTGAAGACGGCGAGCCCTTCGGCCTCGTCGAGCGCCGGTACCAGCAGGAGCGAGGGCGGGGGCTCGACGACAATGGGCACGCCCGTGCCCTGCAAGAGGTCCTGCACCGCGGCCTCGTCGTAGCTGACCGAGAGGCGGCCGACATAGCGGGTGGCCGAGGTGCTCTCCTCCTCGACCTCGAAGGCGGTCACCAGCCGGGTGAGCGACTGCTGGTCGGCCACCGGCAGCCGGTCGAAATACTGCGGCAGCGTCAACCGCTCGAGCAGCTGCCGCAGGCCGTCGCGTTGCGCCTGCTCGATCGCCATCTCGCGCGCCAGCACCGCAGTGTCCGCCTCGACGTCGACCGCGATTCCCCGCACGGTGAAGGCATCGGCGAGTGCTACACCGGTCAGCGATGCCAAGGCGACGATCACCAGCACGAGGGCGAGGGCGCGCTTTGCAACAGCCATGTTCTCTCCTAGATTGCCACGCCGTGGCGACCGACGCCCAGATCATTCGTCAACCGCAGAGATAAGGCGCAACCCTGTTGTGACACAAGAGGAAGGCGGCGGCGATGCCTACGCGAGGGCCGGGGTCGACATCGCCGCCGGCAATGCGCTGGTGCGCCGCATCGGCCCGCTGGCGATGGCCACCGCCCGACCTGGCACGATGGGCGGGCTCGGTGGCTTCGGCGCGGTTTTCGACCTCAAGGCCGAGGACTTCACCGACCCGCTGCTGGTGGCGGCAACAGATGGTGTGGGCACCAAGCTCTTGCTCGCCGAGGCCCTCGGCCGGCATGACACGCTCGGCATCGATCTCGTTGCCATGTGCGTCAACGATCTGGTGGTGCAGGGGGCCGAGCCCCTCTTCTTCCTCGATTATCTCGCGACCGGCAAGCTCGAGCTCGAGGCGGCGACGGCACTCGTGACCGGCATCGCCAAGGGGTGCACGCTCGCCAATTGTGCACTGATCGGCGGCGAGACGGCGGAGATGCCGGGGGTCTATGTCCCTGGCCGCTTCGATCTCGCGGGCTTTGCCGTGGGTGCCGTCGAGCGCGACGATCTCTTGCCGAAGCGGGTCGAGATTGGGGATCGGATCATCGGCCTCGCCGCCTCGGGCCTGCACAGCAACGGCTTCTCGCTGGTTCGGCGGATCGTCGAGGCTGCCAAGGCCGAACTTCGGGCACCGGCCCCCTTCGATCCAGGGCATGAACTCGGGAGTGTGCTCTTGGAGCCGACCCGCATCTATGTCCGCAGCTGCCGGGCCGCCATCCGGCATGGTGGGGTCAAGGCCCTGGCGCACATCACCGGTGGTGGGCTCATCGAGAACCCGCCGCGGGTGGTGCCGGACGGGCTCACCCTGCGGCTCGACGCGACGCGCTGGGCGCTGCCGCCGGTGATGCGCTGGCTCGCCGAGGCGGGCGGGCTCGACCGGCCGACCCTGGCGCGGACCTTCAACTGCGGGCTCGGGATGCTGCTTTTCGTCGAGGCCGGGGAGGCCGAGGCCTTGTTGGAGATCCTGCGCGGTCAGGGCGAGAGTGCGGCGCTGGTGGGCGTCGTCGAGCCGGGCGGCGAGGGTCCGGCCGAAGTGGTGATCGAAGGCGTGGAGACGGCATGGCCGGCCGCCGCACCGCCGTCCTGATTTCGGGTGGCGGCAGCAATCTCCAGGCGCTAATCAATGCTTGCGAGGCCGGTCGGTGTGCGGCCGAAATCGCCCTCGTCGTCAGCAACAGCACCGATGCGTTCGGCCTCGAGCGGGCGAGGCGGCACGGGATCGCGGTCGCCGTCGTCGATCATCGCGGCTATGCGTCGCGCGAGGCGTTCGAGACCGTGCTCGACCAGCACTTGCGCGAGGCCGGGATCGAACTCGTCTGCCTTGCCGGCTTCATGCGGGTCTTGACCCCCGGCTTGGTCGCCGGGTGGCGGGACAGGCTCTTGAACATCCACCCGTCGCTGCTGCCGGCCTTCCCGGGGCTGGAGACGCATGCGCGAGCGCTCGCCGCCGGCTGCCGGGTGCATGGCTGCACGGTGCATCTGGTCCGCCCGACGCTCGATGACGGGCCGATCCTGGTGCAGGGTGTCGTGCCGGTGTTGGCCGATGACGATACCGCCACACTCGCCGCCCGCGTGCTGGAGGTCGAGCATCGCTGCTACCCGCTGGCCCTCGATCTTCTGGCCCGTGGTGATGTGCGCATCGACGGGGACCATGTGACGCTTCCCGCCGGGGTCGACCCCCTCGTGCTTCATCCGGCGCTCGGCGGTCACGCGGTCCAGCCGTGATCGCCACCGGTGACGCGGCGCGGCATCAGCGAGCGGACCAAATCGGCCTCGGCGGCGCAAGGTCAGGTGCTGCTGAGCTGGAGGATCGCGACGCCGATGACGACGAGGCATGCCGCGAGGATGCGCCGGCGGCCGAAGGGCTCGCCCAGGAGCATCGCTCCGATGGCCGCCGCCAGCAGGACGCTGGTCTCGCGCAAGGCCGAGACATAGGCCAAAGGGGCGACACTCATCGCCCAGATGACCATGCCGTAGGCGACGATCGACATGCAGCCGCCGCCGACCGCTGGCCGCCACGCATGGGGGATGGTGGCGAGCAATGCCCGGCGGCGACGCAGTGCCACAAAGAGCGCGAAGGGCCAGCCGTCGAGGAAGAAGAGCCAAACGATATAGGCGAGGACATCGCCCGAGGCGCGCCCGCCGATGCCGTCGCAGACTGTGTAGGCGGCGATCGACATGCCGGTGCCGAGTGCCAGGAAAAGCGGGCGGCGGCTGGTCGGGCCACGACCGGCAACGATCCAGATACCGAGGCAGACGAGAAGGATGGCGGCGGTGCCCAGGAGGCTCAGGGCTTCGCCGGCGATCAGGAGCGCGCCGAGAGCCACGAGCGGCGGGGCGATGCCGCGGGCGATGGGGTAGACGTGGCTGAGATCGCCGACCCGATAGCCGGCGGCGAGGAAGAAGTAGTAGACGAGATGGGACGCGACCGAGCCCAAGAGCCAGGGCCAGGCCTCGGCCGCCGGCACGCCCACGAAAGGGAGCAGCGGCAGGACCGCGATGCTGTGCGTGAGGTTGACGATGGCGAGCCGGAGATAAGGGTCGCCGCCGGATTTGACGAGCGCGTTCCAGCTCGCATGCAGGACCGCCGCCAGCAGCACCACGGCAAAGACGAGAGGGCTCAAGCGGGGCTGTCCGGCGTCGGGGGGCTCGATGATGACAAAAGCGTGGCAGACTGATGCGCCTGCCCCGCCGTCGCCGTCAAGGGTCGCAAATGAGGGACATGAAACTCAAAAAGGGCGAAAAAATGTGGGGAGGATGATCCTCCCCACGCCCCACCAATACTTTGCGGCGGTGGCCGTGATGAGCGTTGTCGCCAGGTTTCGAGGGGGCGCGGGGGAAATCATTTCCCCCGCACGCTTGTCCTCGAGCGAGAGCTCAGGCGGCCTTGCGGGCCGGGCGGCGGCGCTGTTGCTGTGGCCGGCCATCCTGCTGCGGCCGGCTGCCTTGCGGGCGGTCGCCCTGGGGTCGGGCACCTTGCGGGCGGGCACCTTGCGGGCGATTGGGATGCCGGCTGGGCTGGCGGTCTTCGCGCGCCGTCACCGCCTCGAGGCTGCCGGGCCGCCTGCGGTCGACGATCGGCAGGGTCTGGCGGGTCAGCTGCTCGATGTCGCGCAGCGCCCGGCGCTCGTCGGCGCTGCAGAAGGCAATCGCGATGCCCTCGGCCCCGGCCCGCGCCGTCCGGCCGATGCGGTGGACATAGGCCTCGGGCACGTCCGGCAGCTCGAAATTGACGACGTGGCTGACCGCGTCGACGTCGATGCCGCGGGCCGCGATGTCGGTCGCGACCAGCACCTTGGTGCGCCCGGATTTGAAGGCGGCGAGCGCCCGCTCGCGCTGCGGCTGCGACTTGTTGCCGTGGATCGCGGCCGCCGAAATGCCGGCGGTCTCGAGATGCCGGGTCACCTTGTCCGCACCATGCTTGGTGCGGGTGAAGACCAGCGTCCGATCGAAGCCGGGCTGACCCAGAAGCTCGACCAGCAGGCCGCGCTTGTCGGCGGCATCGACCAGGTAGACCGACTGGTCGACCCGTTCGGCCGTGGTGGCGACGGGGGCGACGCTGACCTCGACGGGCTCGGTCAGCATGTCGCGGGCAAGCGCCCCGATGTCCTTCGGCATGGTCGCCGAGAAGAAGAGCGTCTGGCGGCTCTTCGGCAGCTTGGCGAGGATCCGCCGGATCGGCACGAGGAAGCCCAGGTCGAGCATGTGGTCGGCCTCGTCGAGGACGACGATCTCGGTCCGGTCGAGCCGGACCGTGCCGCCCTGCAGGTGGTCGAGCAGCCGGCCGGGCGTGGCGACCAGCACGTCGACGCCGCGCGCCAATGCTCGCACCTGCGGGTTGTGCTTCACGCCGCCGACGACGACCGCGACCGAGGGGCGGAGATGCCGGCCGTAGGTCTCGAAGGAGGCGGCGATCTGGGCTGCGAGCTCGCGGGTCGGGGCCAGGACCAGCGTCCGGGCCGATCGCGGTTGCAACGGCTTCTTCGCGGTCACGAACAGCCGATGCAGGATCGGCAGCGCGAAGGCGGCCGTCTTGCCGGTGCCGGTCTGGGCGATGCCGAGCAGGTCACGGACCGCCATCACGGGGGCGATGGCCTTGGTCTGGATGGGGGTGGGGGTGGTGTAGCCCTCGGTCGCGAGGGCACGAAGAATGGTTTCGGCGAGGCCGAAATCAGCAAAAGAGGTCAAGAGACGTCCTTCAGGGACGGCCGAATGCAGCGCCTCGCGGGCAAATGCTGCAACGGCCGGGTTGCGAAGCGGCGCCCCGCGTATCTGGGCGGCCAGGATGAACTATCAGGGGGCTCAACAGATAAGGCGCTGGTCCCTCGCCCATTGCGAGACGCACCCTTCACGCGGCTGGAGCCACAGGACCGGAATTCGGTAGCCGCATAAGCGCAGATCGGTCGTTGAAAAGCAAGGGTTTTGCAACTCATGGGCGCATGGCCGGCATGTGGCGGCGGTGATGCGTAATTGGATACGCACTATCCCTTCATTGCGACGACGACCCCAACCGACAACCTGAAAGAACGAGGGGGCGCGGGGGAAATCATTTCCCCCGGGTCTTTGCTTCCCCCGCTCACTCCCGCACCAGCGTCACCCCGTGCGTGCCGAGGTCGAGGCCGACGTCGCTATTGACGGCGTGGATGTGCTCGACGTCGGTGTCGGTGACGAAGAGCTCGCCGAGCGCGGTCTCGATGTCGTACTCGACGTGGTTGCCGAGATAGGAGGCGCGCCTGACCTGACCGCCGATCGCGGCTGCGGCCGGGTCGCGGGCGAGGACGATGCCTTCGGGGCGGATGGCGAGGTGGGCCGGGCCGGGCCGCAGCCCGCGATGCGGCAGCCGGCGTCTGGCGTTGCCGATGATCACCTCGGCGAGCTCACCGTCGGTCGCGGTGATGGTGACCTCGATGACGTTGGCGTCGCCGATGAAATCCGCGACGAAACGGTCGGCCGGGGCCTCGTAGAGCTCCCGGGGCTCGCCGATCTGGGCGATCACGGCGTTGTTCATGACCACGATCCGGTCGGAGATGGCCAGCGCCTCGGCCTGGTCGTGGGTGACGTAGACGGCGGTGAGGCCGAGCCGCTGCTGCAGCTCGCGGATTTCCTCGCGGACCCGCCGCCGCAGCTTGGCGTCGAGGTTGGAGAGCGGCTCGTCGAAGAGCAGGACCTCGGGCTCGAGGACGACGGCGCGGGCGACGGCGACCCGCTGCTGCTGGCCGCCCGATAGCTCGGCCGGCAATCGGGCTCCGAGATGTGCCAGCCCGACCAGCTCGAGCGCTGCCGCTGCGCGCTCCTTGATCTCGCTCTTCGGCCGGCCCGAGACCTTGAGCCCGTAGCCGACGTTCTCGAGCACGCTCATGTGCGGGAAGAGGGCATAGGACTGGAAGACCATGGCCACGTCGCGGTCGGTCGCCGGCAGGGTCGTGACCTCGCGCTCGCCGATGAAGATGCGCCCCCGGGTCGGCAGCTCGAGGCCGGCGATCATCCTGAGCGTCGTCGTCTTGCCGCAGCCCGACGGGCCCAGGAGGGTGACGAGGTGACCCCGCTCGATTTCGAAGCTCACCTCCTTGACGGCCACGACCGGACCGAAGGCCTTGGTGACGGCGTCGAAGCGGACGGTGATCGCGCCACTCATCCGGCACCTCCGGCGAAAGCGGACGAGGTGGCGGGGGCGGCTCCGCGCCGGCCGAGGCGGCGCTCGCCGATGACGAGCTGGAAGAGGCTGATGACGACGAGCATGACGACGATGAGCACCGAGCTGTAGGCGATGGCGATGCCGTAGTCGCCGTTCTCGACCCGGTTGAGGATGTAGGTGGTGGCGAGCTCGTAGCGGGCGGAGACCAGGAAGATCACGGCCGAGATCGCGGTCATCGCCGAGACGAAGCTGTAGACGAGGGCAGCCAGCATGGCCGGCTTCATGAGCGGCATGAGGATCAGCCTGACCGTCTGGAAGGTGGTCGCACGGTGGGTCAAGGACGCCTCATCGAGGCTCTTGTCGAGCTGGGCGAGTGTCGCGATGCCGGCGCGCACGCCGACCGGCATGTTACGGAAGATGAAGGCCAGGATCAGGATGATGCCGGTGCCGGTGATCTCGATCGGCGGGACGTTGAAGGCCATGATGTAGGCGACGCCGATGACCGTGCCCGGAATGGCGAAGGAGAGCATCGTGCCGAACTCGAAGAAGCGCTTGCCGCCGAACTGCTGACGCGCCAGGAGCCAGGCGGTCAAGAGGCCGATCAAGGCCGTCGGGATCGCCGAGACGACGGCGATCCAAAGGGTCGTCGTGAAGCTGTTCCAGGCGGTTCCCGACCAGACGAGGCCGAAGGCACCCTCGGTGACGCCGAACGCACTTCGGTAGTGGCGGAGCGTGAAGCTGTGGTCACGGCCCCAGATCTCGACGAAGCCGCCGAACAGGATCATGCCATACATCACCGCGGTGAGCAGGGCCCAGGGCAGGGTGATCGCATAGGCCGCCCATTTGAGCGGGGTGGGCAGCGGCGTCGGCATGCCGGCGTCGCCCTTGCCGGAGACACTCGTGTAGTGCTTCCGGCCGAGCCACTGCTGCTGCGCCCAAAACGCCATGAGGGTGAAGAAGAGCAGCACGATGGCGAGCATGGCGGCGCGGCCGGGATCGTGCTGGGCCCCGACGATGGCGAAGAAGATCTCGGTCGAGAGGACCTGGAAATTGCCGCCGAGGACCAGGGGGTTGCCGAAATCGGCCATGCTCTCGATGAAGCCGAGGAGGAAGGCATTGGCGAGACCCGGCCGCATCAGCGGCAGGGAAACGGTCACGAAGGTCTGCCAGCGGCTGGCCCTGAGCGTCTGCGATGCCTCCTCGAGCGACGGGCTGACGCCTTCGACCACGCCGATCATGACGAGAAAGGCGATGGGCGTGAAGGAGAGCACCTGCGCCAGGAGCACGCCCGTGAAGCCGTAGACCCAGCGCCCGCCATCAACGCCGAGCAGGTCGGCGACGAACTGCGTGATCGTACCGGACCGGCCGAAGAGCAGGATGATGGCGAGGCTGACGACGAAGGGCGGGGTGATGATCGGCAGGATCGTCAATGCCCGAAGCGCCTTCTTGCCGGGAAAGGCGGTCCGGGTGACGACCAGCGCGAAGGCGAGCCCGAGCAGCGTGGTCAAGGCACCCGTGGTGATGGCGAGTGCCAGCGTGTTCCAGGCCACACCGCAGCTCGGCGCCCCTTGCAGGCAGCCGAGGCCCCAGATCCGCGAATCGAGGAAGCGCTCGGCGAAGAGGCCGATGGCGAGCCCGCCGTCGTCGCCCTGCAGCGCGCTGGTCAGGATGCGGCCGACGGGGAAGAAGATGAAGGCCAGGACCAGGGCCACGATCAGGCTGATGGCACCGACGACGAAACGGTCGCCGTTGACCGCGCCGCGCGCCGCCAGGCCCTGGGCGATGAACATGAGAAACGCGAGCAGGGTCAAAGACGCGCCGGCGCCAATGCCGTACTGCCGGATCTCGAGCGGCCCGAACCAGGCCTCGAGGAAAGCGAAGCCCCAGCCATTGTGGACGATGGCGAAGCCCTGGCCGAGCAGCCAGACGACGCCCACGACGCCGCTGCCGAGCAGCAGCCGGGCGGCGGCCGGGGTGTCCTGCCGCCGGTTGATCAGCAAGAGCGGCAGCGCCAGCGGCAGGACGAGCGGCAACAGCCAGAGCCGGCCGTGCAGCAGGGCCTGCTGCAGGCCCGGTGCGGGACCCTGGCGGTTCCAGGCGAGGATCCAGCCGGAATCGAGGAGGCCGCGCGACTGCGCGTACCAGGGTAGCAGCACGAAGCCCGCCCAGCCGATGGCGAGCCAAAGGCCGAGCGCGCTCATGCTCTGGCGTGCGGGTGACGCCTCCTGCAACGGCAAGCGAACGGCTTCGTGATCGGCCGGCGTCAGTTGGGCAGGCTGCCGACCTCGTTGTCCCAGCGCTGGAGCAGCCGGGTGCGGGTGTCGGCCGAGCCGAACTCCTTGAAGTCGTAGTCGATGAGGTTGATCTCGGAGAAGTCCGGGGCCTGCTCCGGCGGCGTCGCGTCCTTGTTCGACGGCACCTGATAGGCGCCGACGTCACCGGCCTGCGACTGGATGTCGGCCCTGAGCACGAAGTCGTAGAAGGTGCGGGCGCTCTCCGGGTTCCTGGCACCCTTGATGATGCTCATCGAGCCGATCTCGTAGCCCGTGCCCTCGCAGGGGCTGACCACTTCGATCGGGAAGCCCGTCACCTTCTGGGTGACCGCGTCGTGCTGGAAGACGATGCCGATCAGCGTCTCGCCCATCGCTGCCGCCTTGATCGGGGCGGAGCCCGACTTGGTGTACTGGTTGACGTTGGCATGCAGCGCCTCGAGGTACTCGAAGGCCTCCTCTTCGCCCATCAGCTGCACGAAGGTGGCGAGCGCCGTGTAGGCCGTGCCCGAACTGTTGGGGTTGGCCATCTGGATCTCGCCCTTGAACTCGGGCTTGATCAGGTCGGCCCAGCAGGCCGGCGGCTCGAGGCCCCTCTCGGCCAGAAGCTCGGTGTTGTAGCCGAAGCCCAAGGCCCCGGCGTAGATGCCGACCGTCGCCCCACCCGAGGCCTCGTACTGGTCGATCGCCCAGTCGTGCAGCTCGCTGAGCATCGGCGAGTCGTAGGCTTCGGTGAGGCCTTCCTCGGCCGCCACCAGATGCGGGTCGCCGGTGCCGCCCCACCAGACGTCGCCTCTCGGGTTGTCGGCCTCGGCCTTGATCTGGGCGTAGGTCTCGCCCGAGCTCTTGCGGGTCATCGCCACCGAGATGCCGGTCTCGCTCTCGAAGGCGGTGACCACCTGCTGGCACCATTCCTCTTGCGGACTGCAATAGAGCACGAGTTCGTCGGCGTCGGCCTTCGTGGCCCAACTGCCGGCGACGATGGCGGTGCTGGCCAACAGGGCCAGACGCGTCTTGGTCTGCGACATGACTTGCCTCTCCGTGGTTCGAACATCGTTGGTCGCTTTGCCTAGAGAACGACTATGACAAGTCGAAGACAAGCCCCAGAGTAGATTTTTTTCGCGCCGCTAGAGGAGTTCGCCGAGATCCTCGATCACCAGATCCGCACCGGCGGCCCTGAGTGCCGCCCGGCTGTTGCCGCGGAGCACGCCCACCACACAGCCGAAGCCGCCCTGCCGGCCGGCGGCGACGCCGGCAGTGGTCGCCTCGATGACCGTGGTCCAGGCGGGCTCGACGCCCAGCCAGGCGGCGGCGAAGAGAAAGCCCTCGGCAGAGGGCTGCGGTGCCAGGCGCTCGCGCTCGAGGACGCGGCCGTCGACGACCACATCGAAACGTGGCGCCAGCCCCGCCCGCTCCAGGACCAAAGCCCCGTTGCGGGATGCCGTGACGAGGGCGATCGGGCGGCCGAGCGACTGCAGATGGTCGAGAAACCGGCGGCTGCCGGCAAAGACCGTGATGCCGCGCTCCTCGATCAGGGCGCGAAAGAGGCTGCTCTTGCGCCGGGCGAGGCCGTGGATGGTCAAGCTGTCCTCGGGATCGTCGGGATTGCCGTCGGGCAGCACGATGTCGCGTGAGCCGAGGAAGTTGCGCAGCGCGTCGGCATGGCACCGGCCGCGCACGTGAACGGCATAGTCCTCACCGATGCGAAAGGGCTCGTTGCCGTTGAACCGCTGCCGCTGGTCGACGAAGAGAGCGTCGAACAACTGCTTCCACGCCTTGGCGTGCTGGCTTGCGGTGTCGGTGAGGACCCCGTCGAGATCGATGATATAGGCATCGAAGCCTAGGACTGAGCCCGACATAGCTGATCCCAAAAGCGCAGAATATCCGCCTTGTGACAGAGGTCCGTGCCGGCGGTGAGCACCGTGGCGGTGCCGGCGGCGACGCCGAGGGCGAACGCGCGGTCGACGTTTTCACCGGTGGACAACGCGTGCACCATGCCGCCGACAAAGCTGTCGCCGGCGCCGACAGCACTCTTCGCTTCGACCTCGGGCGGCTGGAGCCAGCGCACGCCACCGTTGTCGGTGGCGAGCAGCGCACCCTCGTGGCCGAGAGTAATCGCCAGCATCTCGACCCGGCCGCTCGCCACAACCTCGCGGGCCGCCTCTTCGAGGTCCTGTTTGTCGTCGAGATCCCGGCCGACCAAGGCTGCGAACTCGCCGCGGCTCGGCTTGGCGAGAAAGACCCCTTCCTCCATGGCCGCGGCCAGTGCCGGGCCCGAGGTGTCGAGCAACAGCTTGCCGCCGCGCGCTTTGACGTCGTGCGCGAGGCGCGCGTAAACGTCGACCGGCACGCCACGGGGGAGACTGCCCGAGGCCACGAGGTAGTCGATATCGAGCAGTTCCAGAAAGGCCAGTGCCTCGTGCCATTCGTCCTCGGTGATCGTCGGGCCTTCCGGGGTGAAGCGGTACTCCTGCCCGGTATCCTCCTCGTAGACGACATGGCTCACCCGGGTCGGCTCGTGGATCGCGATGCGGTGGTGCAGCACACCGGCGCGGTGGACCTGATCCTCGAGGACGTCGCCCGAGGTGCCGCCGGCGAGGAAGACCGCAAAACTGCGGCCGCCGAGTTCGTTGACCACCCGGGCGACATTGATGCCGCCGCCGCCTGCGTCGAAACGCTCGTTGGTGGTTCTGACCTTGTGGAGAGGCCGGACCCGCTTGGTCGAGCACGACGCATCGACCGCCGGATTCAGCGTCAGTGTGAAAATTCGCTTGTAACCATCGAAGTGTCGCATGTCTGCGCTCTCCCCTGCACGCTGCGGCCGCCCCGGCAGTCGTGCAAGCGCCAACTGTCAAGCCGGTACGGCCGAGCCGCGTAAACGGATCTTTACCGGTGAAAAAAGAGTAGCAAGGGCTCTCTGCCCGACCGAGCTTCTACCACGGGCCGGCTGGTGTCTCCAACGGCGTGGTTGTCGCTTATGCTTCGGCAGGTCCGGCAACGCTGCTAGCGTGCCCGGATCGGTGATCCGAGGAGTGCCCCATGGGTGAGACGTCGACCCCGGCCCATCGGCCGCTGTTTCCGCTCGCCGCCGAGCGAACCGTCTACCGACAACTGGACCTGGCGCCGCCCGTGCCGCTCGAGGCCGCCGGTCGGCGGTTCTTGGCACTCGAGGATGCGACTCTCGAAGGCCTCGCCCTGGCTGCCTTTTTCGATGTGCAGCATCTCTTTCGCACGAGCCATCTCGAGCAGCTGGCCGCGGTCGTGCACGACCCGTCGAGCTCGCCCGCCGACCGCTTCGTCGGCCTGGAGCTCTTGAAGAACGCGGTCATTTCGGCCGGCCGCGTCTTTCCCTCCTGCCAGGACACCGGCACCGCCATCGTCATCGCGAGAAAGGGCCAGGCGATGCTCACGACGGGTGACGACCGGGAGCCCTTGAGCCGGGGCGTCCGGGACGCCTATGCGCGCTACAATCTGCGCTTCAGCCAGCTCGCACCCCTGAGCATGACCGAGGAGGTGAACACCGGCACCAACCTGCCCGCACAGCTGGAGATCGAGGCCGTGCCGGGGGCCGCCTACGATTTTCTGATGATCGCCAAGGGCGGCGGCTCGGCCAACAAGACCTTCCTTTTTCAAGAGACGCGTCGGCTGCTCGATCCCGAACGGCTGCTCGCCTGGCTCGAGGAGAAGGTGGCCGAGATCGGCACCACCGCCTGCCCGCCCTATCATCTCGCGATCGTGGTCGGCGGCCTCTCGGCCGAGCAGTGCCTGAAGACGGTCAAGCTCGCCTCGACCCGCGAGCTCGACGGACTGCCGGACGAGGGAACCACCTTCGGCCAGGCGTTTCGCGACCGCGGCCTCGAACAGCGCGTGCTGGCGATGACCCGCGGGCTCGGCATCGGGGCGCAGTTCGGCGGCCGCCATTTCTGCCACGACGTCAGGATCATTCGCCTGCCGCGACACAACGGCTCCCTGCCGGTCGGGATCGGCGTCTCCTGCTCGGCGGACCGGCAGATCAAGGCGCGGATCAGCGAGGAAGCGGTGTTTCTCGAGGCACTCGACGACGATCCGGCCCGCTTCCTGCCGGATGCCCGGATCGAGATCGGTGCTGCGACCCCGATCGATCTCGACCAGCCGATGGCGGCCATCCGGGCGGCCCTGGGTGCCCTCGAGGTGGGTGCATCGGTGCGGCTCTCGGGCACGCTGGTCGTCGCCCGGGATCTCGTGCACGCGACCCTGGCCGAAGGGCTCGGCCGTGGCCGGCCATTGCCCGACTATCTGAAGGATCACCCGATCTACTATGCGGGGCCGGCGAAGACGCCCGAAGGCCACCCCTCGGGCAGCTTCGGGCCGACCACGGCAGCACGGATGGATGCCTACATGGCCGAGTTCCAGGCGGCGGGGGCGGCACTGGTGACCCTCGCCAAGGGTAATCGGAGTGCAGCTGTCGTCGACAGCTGCAAGGCGAACGGCGGGTTTTATCTGGCGACGATCGGCGGCTCGGCCGCCCGGCTCGGCCGCGACATGATCAAGGCGGTCGAGGTCATCGATTTTCAGGCGTTCGGGATGGAGGCGGCGTGGCGGATCCGCGTCGAGGGGATGCCGGCCTTCCTCGTCATCGACGACAAGGGCAACGATTTCTACCGACGCATTCGCAAGAGGCCGGATGTGCCAGCCGTCGGCGTCTGAAGGACGTCGCGCGGCCAAGCGAGGTCGGGCCGCCCTGGCGGGCGCGCACAGGCCGTCGGTGCAGGCCTAGGTGCGTCCGGCCAGCGTTTCGAACATCACCACGCAGCCACGCTTGTCCGGCTCGGTGGCCGGGGCCGAGAGGGCGACGGCGATTGCCTGGGCGGTCCGGACCTTGCCGGGCGAGACGTAGGTGGCGTTGAAGCCGGCCCGCGCCATCCGCCCGTCGAGCAGGCTCGACCACATGTCGCGCATGCCGGGGCCGCGCAGGATCATGATGTTGTCGAGGCGCTGGCCGACCGTGGCCCTGGCGTCGAGGTTCAGCCAGAGCGCGAAGGCGCGGTTGAACTGGCGGATCGCCCGATCGCCGTCGATGGTCAAGGCCGGCAGCGGGCAGGCCTCAAGGACGCGGGCGAGATCCTGGGTGTTGCCGGCCAGCGCCAGCTTCTCCATGTCGCGCTGCATCGCCTCGGTCCGGAGCCGGGCATGCACCAGGGCATAGCTACGCAGGGTGGACGCGAGGTTGGTGCGCTCGGGACTGGCGGCCGCGACCTCGTTGACGAGGCCGGAGAGCCGTAGGTGGCGCTGGGTGGCGACGGCCTTGAGATAATCCCAGAATTCGCTTTCCAGTTTGATCGAGGTCCTTACCTCGCCGATCCGCATCGTCTTCCGAATCATGTGGTAAAGTCCCCACGCCCAGCGCTAATACGCATCATGATACACACCTCGGGTCCGCTTTCCGATTGAGAAGAATAAATGCGCCCGATAAGTTAGATTTTGGTTAACATGAACGAAAAAAGCCGAATCGCAACGCAGGAGCTACCTTCATGAGCGAACGGACCTGGTCGCAGTCGTCCGATGACGCCGCTGATCCGGACGGCATGTTCATCCTGGCGCAGGCCGAGGCGCCGAGCAACCTGGCGCCCGAGGGGCCGCTCGAGCCGACCGGGCCGCTCGCACCGACCGAACTCGTTCCCGATGTGGCCCCGGATGTGATCCCGGAAGTTACCGATGCGGCGCCAGACGCGGCCGAGGCGGTGGCGACAGCGCAGGCCGAGCCTGAGGCGATCGAGGTGGCCCCCCTGGCCGCCGGCGAGCGTCGGGTCGTCGACATGTCGGCCGGTGGGCTGGTGTCGCTCGGCGATGCGTCCTTCGATCCGGCTGTCGCGACCTACGCGGTGAACGGCAACGATCTGGTCGTGACCCTGGCCAATGGCGGGGTTCTCGTGCTTACCGGCTTCTTCGCCACGAGCGAGGTGCCGGTCCTCATGAGCGTGCTCGATGGCCCGGCCACCACGGCGGAGGAGCTGTTGGCCCGCGCCGAGGTGGTCGCCGAGCCCGTCCCCGAGGTGGAGCCGGCAGCGGCGCCGCCATTGCCCGAGCCCGATGCCGGCACGGTGCACGGTGGCGGTGCCAATTTTTCGGCTTATAATCAGGGGACCATCGGTCCGGGCCTCGACCCGCTCGGGCCGCTGGGGCCGACGGCACTCGGCCTGGGGCTCGGTGAACCGGAGTTGGATGCGCTCGACGGCACCGACGGTGATGGGGACGGGGACGGGGATGATGGCAATGGCGGCGAGCCCGAACCGCCGGCGCCGCCGGTCGACACGGCGGCGCCCGAGGTCGAGTTGCGGCCGTCCATTTCGGCGACCATCGGCGAGCAGTCCGGGCCCGGGTTCAACCCGCCGAGCACGCCGGTGTTGCCGATTCGCGGCGACGGGTCGCGGGTTCCTGACGCCGAAGTCAACAATGTCGATCAGCGCAACCTGACGTTGGATGTCGATCGCGAGGTCTTCGTCCGCTTCATCGACGAGACCTCGTTTTCGATCGACTCGCTGTTCGTCCATGAGATCGGGCCGAACGGCGAGTTCCAGAACGTTCGCCTGGTGTTCGACGGTGCCAACAAGCCGGGCGATCCCTTGGCGGAACTGGACCAGACGCCGCTCGGCACCGAGTACTCGCTCGGCGTCGTTCCCGAGGGCACCCAGCTCGCCTTCATCGTGGTCAATGACGGTTTGCGGCTCAACGACTTCGAGGCGTTCGAGGGCGGCCACTTCGAAGTCTACAATCGACTCACCGGCGAGCCCGCCACCATCTTCGATTTCCACGACACGACGCGGCCCTGGCAGCAGCCGAGGGTCGTCCACGTCGCGGATGACGGAACGGTAACGCCGGTCCTCGGCAGCCAAACCTACTACACGGCCGACGCCAACCAGTCCACACCGAACCTCAATCGCTTGAATCCGGACGGCAAGGGCCAGTTCGTTTCCGGTTGGGACGACAAGGAAGGTCTCCTGGTCATCGGCGGGGAGGACAGCTTCGGGCCGAAGAGCGACCGTGACTTCGACGATCTCGTCTTCGGCGTGCGCTTCAGTTCGCCGCTCGAGAAGGTGCTGGTCGTCGACGGGGTCGCTGCCGGCCTCGGTGCCCGGATCGAAGACGCGGACAGCGACTCCATGGTCGCGGCGACCATCACGCTTGCCGGTCTCGCCGGCGACAGCCTTGTGCTCGACCCCGCCGTGCTCGCCGGCACCGGGATCATCATCACCGAGGCGAGTGACAGCCGGATCGAACTCGCCGGCGAATCGTCCATCCCGAACTACGAGGCGGTGATCAGTGCCGCCACCGTCGAGATCGATCTCGCCGCCGCCCGGCTCGGCGACCGGGTCGTCTCGGTCACCGTCGAGGATCCGGACGGCAACACCGGCAGTGCCTCGACCACCTTCGTGGTCGACGACAACCTCTTGACCGGACCGGGGGACGGCAGCGGCGACGACACTATTGTCGGCACGTCGATCAGCGACTCCGACGGCCGTGACGTGATCAGCGGGCGCGGTGGCGACGACAAGATCGATGCGTTGAGTGGCAACGACTTCGTCGACGGCGGTGACGGCAAGGATCGGATCGTCACCCGCGGTCCGGGCGACAATATCGTCTCTGGTGGACCGCAGCCCGACGAGATCATCTTGAGCGTGTTCGCCGGCGCCGACACTGTGCGGATCACCGGCCTCTCGGACGGCAAGGACACGATCCGCAACTTCAACGCTACCGAGGGTGATCGGCTCGATCTCAGCCTGTTGTTCCGCGACAGCGACATCAACGACGCCAATCTGGACCATTTCCTGCAGACCGAGGACCGTGAGACCGGGGTCATGGTTCGCGCCGACCTCGACGGGGCCGGTTCGGATCATCGCTTCGTCAATGTGGCCTTCCTCTCGCAGCCGGTTGGGGTGACCGGGTCGACCGATCCGTCGACCTACATCATCATCCCGAACAACGAGCCCGCGGCCACCTGAACGACGGCCCCCGACCGCGGGGGTCCGTTGCGCCATAGGTCGAAGCCGGCATCCGCCTCGCGCGGGTGCCGGTTTTTTCTGGCGCACCAATCGCACCTGCGACATCGGCGTCGGCTTGATGGCCGGCGACTCAGCCGGTACACAGACGCGGATCATCAATTCATCAAACCAGCAGAGGGGGAGTTATCATCGTCATGGCACGCCACAAGATCGCCCTTGTCGGGGCCGGCCAGATCGGCGGCACCCTGGCTCTGCTCGCCGGATTGAAGGAACTCGGCGATATCGTGCTGTTCGACGTCGCCGAAGGCATGCCCGCCGGCAAGGCCCTCGACCTCGCCCAGACGGCCCCGGTCGAGGGCTTCGACGCCGCGCTTTCGGGCAGCAACGACTATGCCGCCATCGCGGGTGCGGACGTGGTGATCGTCACCGCCGGCATCCCGCGCAAGCCCGGGATGAGCCGCGACGACCTGATCGCGACCAATGCCGGGATCGTAAAGACCGTGGGCGAGGCGATCAAGCAGCATTGCCCGAGCGCCTTCGTCATCGTCATCACCAATCCCCTGGATGCCATGGTCTGGGCGATGCAGAAGGTTTCCGGCCTGCCGCCCGAGAAGGTCGTGGGCATGGCCGGCGTGCTAGACAGTGCGCGGTTTCGCTGCTTTCTCGCCGAGGCGTTCGGCGTCTCGGTCGAGGATGTCACGGCCTTCGTTCTCGGTGGCCACGGCGATACCATGGTGCCGTCGGTGCGCTACTCGACCGTTGCCGGCATCCCGCTGCCGGATCTCATCAAGATGGGCTGGACCACGCAGGAGAAGCTGGACGCGATCGTCCAGCGCACCCGTGACGGCGGTGCGGAGATCGTGGGTCTCCTGAAGACCGGCTCCGCCTTCTATGCACCCGCCGCCGCGGCCATCGCCATGGCCGATAGCTACCTCAAGGACAAGAAGCGGGTCCTGCCCTGTGCCGCCCACCTCTCCGGCCAGTACGGCGTCAGCGACCTTTATGTCGGCGTGCCGGTGGTGATCGGTGCCGGTGGCGTCGAGCGGATCGTCGAGGTCGAGCTCGATGCAGACGAGCGCGCGCAATTCGAGAAGTCGGTCGCTGCCGTCAAGGAGCTCTGCGCGGCCGTGAAGCTCTAGAAACGGGCACGCTCAGGGCCCGGGAAGGATCCCAAGGGATGAACATTCACGAATACCAGGCCAAGTCGCTGCTCGCCGATTACGGCGTGGCGGTGCTGCAAGGCAGGGTGGCCTACACGCCCGAGGAGGCCGAGCAGGCCGCCCGGGCCCTGGGTGGCCCGGTCTGGGTCGTCAAGGCGCAGATCCATGCCGGCGGTCGGGGCAAGGGCGGCGGCGTGAAGCTCGCGCGCTCGGTCGAGGAGGTTCGCCAGCTGGCCGACCAGATCCTCGGCATGACGCTGGTGACCCACCAGACCGGCCCCGACGGGCGCGTGGTCAAGCGGGTCTATATCGAGGATGGCTGTGATATCGCCCGCGAGCTCTATCTGGGGGCGGTGATCGACCGCGCCACCTCGCGCATTACCTTCATGGCCTCGACCGAAGGGGGCATGGAGATCGAGGAGGTCGCTGCCAACCATCCCGAGAAGATCGTCAAGGTGGCGATCGACCCGGTGACCGGCTTCATGCCGTTCCACGGCCGCCGGCTCGCCTACGGCCTCGGTCTCGAGGGGACAGCGGTCAAGAAGGCCGTGGCCTTCATGCTCGGTCTCTACCACTGCATCGTCGAGCGGGATGCCAGCCTGGTCGAGATCAATCCCCTGGTCGTCACCGGCTCGGGCGACGTCATCGCCCTCGATGCGAAGATGAACTTCGACAGCAACGCGCTCTATCGCCAGCCCAAGATCGTCGATCTTCGCGATCTCGACGAGGAGGACGCGCAGGAGATCGAGGCCTCCCGCCACGAGCTCAACTACATCAAGCTCGACGGCAACATCGCCTGCATGGTCAACGGCGCCGGCCTCGCCATGGCGACCATGGACATCATCAAGCTATTCGGCGGCGAGCCCGCCAACTTCCTCGATGTCGGCGGCGGGGCGACCAAGGAGCGGGTGACCGCGGCCTTCAAGCTCTTGTTGTCCGACCCGAACGTCGAGGGCGTTCTCGTCAATATCTTCGGCGGCATCATGCGTTGTGACGTGATCGCCGAGGGCGTCGTGGCCGCGGCCCGCGAGGTCAATCTGAACGTGCCGCTGGTCGTTCGGCTCGAGGGCACGAACGTCGAGCTGGGCAAGCAGATCCTGGGCGAGTCCGGTCTTTCCATCACCCCGGCCGACGATCTGGCGGATGCCGCCGAGAAGATCGTCGCCGCCGTCAAGAGGGCAGGCTGATGGCCGTTCTGATCAACAAGAATACCAAGGTCATCTGCCAGGGCTTCACCGGGGCGCAGGGCACCTTCCACTCCGAGCAGGCGATCGCCTACGGCACCCGGATGGTGGGTGGCGTGACCCCGGGCAAGGGTGGCGAGACGCATCTGGGATTGCCGGTCTTCGACACCGTGGCCAACGCCAAGGCCGGCACCGGGGCCGATGCCAGCGTGATCTACGTCCCGGCACCCTTTGCCGCGGACGCCATTCTCGAAGCGCTCGCGGCCGAGATCGGCATCATCGTCTGCATCACCGAGGGCGTTCCGGTGCTCGACATGATCAAGGTGAAGCGGGCGATGATCGGCACCAAGTCCATCCTGGTGGGGCCCAACTGCCCGGGCGTCATCACGCCCGATCAATGCAAGATCGGCATCATGCCGGGCCACATCCACAAGCCCGGCAAGATCGGCATCGTCTCGCGCTCCGGCACGCTGACCTACGAGGCGGTGGCACAGACCACGGTGACCGGCCTCGGCCAGACGACCTGCATCGGCATCGGCGGTGATCCGGTCAAGGGCACGGAGTTCATCGATGTGCTCGAGCTCTTTCTTGCCGATGACGAGACCCACGGCATCATCATGATCGGCGAGATCGGCGGCACTGCCGAGGAGGACGCCGCAGCGTTCCTGAAGGCGAGCAAGGTGAAGAAGCCGGTCGCCGGCTTCATCGCCGGGCGCACCGCACCGCCGGGTCGCCGCATGGGCCACGCCGGGGCCATCATCTCGGGCGGCAAGGGGGGCGCCGAGGAGAAGCTCGAGGCGATGCGCTCGGCCGGCATCGTGATCGCCGAAAACCCGGCGACCATTGGCAAGGCCATGGTCGAAGCGCTCGGCAAGGCGTAGGCTTCACCGGATCGTCAGGCGACAAGCGGCGCCTCGGGACCGAGATCGCTCCCCGGGCGCCGATCGGGAGGGTGTGGCAGGCAATGGCGACGCGCAAAGAGCTCGAGCAGACGGGTTTTCTATATGGCGGCAATTCGAGCTTCATCGAAACGCTCTACGCCGGCTATCTGGTCGATCCCTCGAGCGTCGAGCCCAGCTGGCGTCGCTATTTCGACAGCCTCGATGCCGAGGACCGGGCACTCTTCAATCGCGCGCGGGCGGCATTGCAACCGCGCCCCTCGGGTTACGCCGAGCCCGCCAACCTCAATCTGCCGCGCGCGTCGGGCGACCTCGAAGACGGTGCGACCAAGGCGCTGATCCGCGATCATCTGCGCATCATCATGATGATCCGTGCCTATCGGGTGCGCGGCCATCTGATCGCCAAGCTCGATCCCTTGAACTTGAGCGACAAGGCGCATCATCCGGAGCTCGACTACCGCACCTACGGCTTCACCGACGCCGATCTCGACCGCGAGTTCTACCTCGACTTCGTCCTCGGCCTGGAGACGGCGACGCTGCGCCAGGTCATGGAGGTCCTGCAGAAGACCTACAGCTCGACCGTCGGCATCGAGTTCCTGCACATCCAGAACCCCGACCAGAAGAGCTGGCTGCAGCAGCGGATCGAGAGTGCGGGCGGCCTCTTCGACACCGATGCCGAGGAGAAGCGGGCGATCCTCGAGCATCTGACCGAGACCGAGGGCTTCGAGCAGTTTCTCCACGTCAAGTTCCCGGGCACCAAGCGGTTCGGCCTCGACGGTGGCGAGAGTGCGATTGCGTCCATGGAGACGATGATCCGCCGCAGCGCCGAGCTCGGCGTCGAGGAGATCGTGATCGGCATGCCGCACCGTGGCCGGCTCAACGTGCTGGCCAACGTCATGGGCAAGCCCTACGCGGCGATCTTCAGCGAGTTCCAGGGCGGTGCCGGCGGCAACGAGGTTCTGGGCTCGGGCGACGTCAAGTACCACCTCGGCACCTCGACCGACCGGGTGCTGCCGGATGGCCGCCAGATCCATCTCTCCCTGACCGCCAATCCGTCGCATCTCGAGGCCGTGAACCCGGTGGTCATGGGCAAGGTCCGGGCCAAGCAGCGGCAGAAGGGCGATACCGACCGCAGCCGGGTCATGGGCATCCTGCTGCACGGCGATGCCGCTTTCGCCGGCCAGGGTGTCGTGCACGAGTGCCTCGAGATGTCGGAGCTCAAGGGGTATCGGATCGGCGGGACGCTGCATCTGATCGTCAACAATCAGATCGGCTTCACCACCTCGCCGGCCTATGCCCGGACCTCGCCCTATCCCTCCGATGTCGCGCGCGGCGTCCAGGCACCCATCTTTCACGTCAATGGCGACGACCCGGTGGCGGTGAATCACGTATCGCGGCTCGCCGCCGAGTTCCGTCAGGAATTCAAGAAGGACGTGGTCATCGACATGTGGTGCTATCGGCGCCACGGCCACAACGAGGGCGACGAGCCCGGCTTCACCCAGCCCTTGATGTACAAGAAGATCGCCCAGCACCCGACGGTGCGGCAGGTCTATGTCAAGCGGCTGGAGAAGGAGAAGGTGATCGAGCCCGGCTACGGCCAGCAGCTGCTCGACGATTTCAACGCCCAGCTCGACGCCGCGCACGAGGCGGCGAGAAGCTACAGGCGCAACAAGGTCGACTGGCTCGAGGGGGCCTGGGCCGGACTCAAGGCGCCGCCCACCGAGTACGAGCGCGGCAGCACGGCGGTGGCGATCGAGATGCTGCAGGAGATCGGTCTGAAGATGACCGATCTGCCGAAGGATCTCAACGTTCACCCCAGGCTCAAGCGGGTGATCGGCCAGCGCAGGAAGGCGATCGAGACCGGTGAGGGGATAGATTGGGCAACGGCCGAGCATCTGGCCTTCGGCTCGCTGCTCTGCGAGGGCTTTCCCGTCCGCCTCTCCGGCCAGGATGTCGGTCGTGGCACCTTCTCGCAGCGCCATGCGGCGATCTACGACCAGACGACCGAGGAGAAGTATCACCCGTTGATGCATCTCCGCGACGATCAGGCGAGTTTCGAGGTGATCGACAGCTTCCTCTCTGAAGAGGGGGTGCTGGGCTTCGAGTACGGCCACAGCCTCGCGGATCCGAACTGCCTGACCATGTGGGAGGCGCAGTTCGGCGATTTCTGCAACGGTGCGCAGGTCTATTTCGACCAGTTCATCTCGTCGGGCGAGGCCAAGTGGCTGCGGTTCTCGGGCCTGGTCTGCCTCTTGCCGCACGGTTCGGAGGGCCAGGGGCCGGAGCACAGCTCGGCCCGGCCCGAGCGCTTCCTGCAGCTCTTCGCCGAGGACAACATCCAGGTCTGCAATGCGACGACCCCGGCCAACTACTTCCACATGCTGCGCCGGCAGTTGCACCGCAATTTCAGGAAGCCGCTGATCGTCATGACGCCCAAGTCGCTGCTCAGGCACAAGCGGTGCGTCTCCAGCCTCGCCGAGTTCGGTCCCGGCTCGAGCTTTCACCGGGTGATGTGGGACACGGCACCCGGCGAGGCCGACAAGGCGATCGAGCGGGTCGTGATGTGCGCCGGCAAGCTCTATTACGACCTCGCGGCGGCGCGCGAGGAGCGTGGCCTCGACGGCAAGGTGGCGCTGATCCGTCTCGAGGAGCTCGCCCCCTTCCCGGAGGAGGCGCTGGCCGACGAGCTCGCCCGCTATCCGGTGGACGCCAAATACGTCTGGTGTCAGGAGGAGCCCAGGAACCAGGGCTACTGGTTCTTCGTGGCACCCCGGATCGAGAACCTCATGGAGGCACGCGGCATCGGGCAGCGGCGGCTCGTCTATGCCGGGCGCCGGCCCGCGGCGGCGCCGGCCACCGGGTTCCACGCGCAGCACGAGCGCGAGCAGCGGGCATTGGTCGACGAGGCTCTGGCCGGCTGAAGCTGGGGGCCGGCTGAAGCTGGGGGCGGTTGATGCTGGGGGCTGGTTGATCCCGGCAGCACTATCCGAGGACGGAAGGACGGGTGATGAGCGGCGAGATCAGGGTGCCCACGCTGGGCGA
>DAIRDJ010000025.1:0-36996 GCA_036796215.1 Geminicoccaceae bacterium | reverse complement strand
CCTGCGGCCCCCGCCTCCCGAAGACGGTGCTCTACCAGGCTGAGCTACACTCCGATCGCAGCGGTGAGATAAGCCAAACGCGCGGGCGCTGCAAGCAGTGTCGGCGATCGCCGGATCGATCTCAGGTGTTGGGGAGGGCGTCGATCTTGGCCGCCAGGATGAAATCGTTCTCGTGCAGGCCATCGATCTTGTGCGTCTGCAGCGAGATGTCGACGTAGCCCCAGCCGAAACGGATGTCGGGGTGGTGCCCTTCCGCCTCGGCGACCGCACCGACGGCGTTCACGAAGTCGAGTGCGGCTGCGAAGTCCTTGAAGCGGAAGCTGCGCTCGATGCGTTTGGCGTCAGGCGCCAGGTCCCACGCGGACAGCCTGGCGAGGTACGCGCGGGCCGCCGCCTCGTCGAGGGGCGGGATCCCGCCCCGACAGGGAATGCAGTGTCGTTGTTCCAGTTGATCGCTCATCGCTCTGCCACTGTGCTTGGCGGACACTCTTATCGCTGGCTCTGGCGTGAAAGTCGAGGAGGTCTACGGTAAACACGCAACGGGCCGCGGAGAGGGATGGCAGGCTCCCTCTCCGCGCTCACCGTGCGAACGCCCGAATTGGACTCCCCCGATCGGGCGATTGCGCGCTCCCCCTCCGCGCCGCAAAGGATGCTCGAGGAGGTGACGCTCACGTTCGCAGATCGGCCCGACCACGCATTGACCCAAGTCAAATCGCCCACCCTAAACCAGGGGTGTGCGAAAGTGCCGCCGCGCCGGCTCAGTCCCGGACGTAGACATGGTTGGTGATGCCGTTCATCGCTGCCGGGCCGCTCGCTGCCGTGACGTAGACCTCCACCATCTTGTTGAGCTGCGTGATGATGTACTCGGAGCCGCCGCCCGGCACCTTCAGGGTCATTTCGGGCGTGGCGACGATCCGCACGTTCGCATTGCCGGCCTTGACCAGCTTGATCCATGCGGCCTCGGCGCCAACCGGCACGAGACCGGGCCCGAAGAGGACATCGACCTGCTCGCTGCCGTGCGACACGTGGACGATGTTGCCCATGTGGATGGCGCCCACGCCGGTCGGATAGCCGATCGAGGTTCGCGCGCGCAGCGTGTAGTGGAGGTCGACGTCGGGGTCCAGGTAGTTGACGTAGCAGGTGTTGTTGCCGAAGATCACGAGTTCGACCGCCTGATAGCGCTTGGCAATGAAGTTGCGCTCGGCGCGTGGCAGGCGAAGGCTCATGCCGGGCCCGGCGGCGACGCTGACGGCGCCCTCGCCCTCGCGGATGAGCCAGACCCGGCGAGCCCCGACACCGGGCGGCACGACGTCCGCCGGGATGGTGATCGTTCGCGGATTGCCATGATCGACGCGGAGGATCTTGCCGAAATCGTTGGCCGAGATAATCCAGTCGAAGTTCACCACACGCTCGGGCACGGCTCCGCGTTGTACCGCAACGGGCGAGTATTCGCCGTCGTTCAGGCGCGCGTAAATGCCGGGACCGAGATAGCGCTCACCGGTCGCTGGCAGCGCCGTCGGGGCCACGGCGAAGTGCATGAGCCCGTCGATTGGCCGCAGCGGTTCGCTCGTGCGCGGGCGAAGCAACAGGGGATCGTTGACCTGGATTCGGGCGAGCTCGCCCGGATGGTTTTCGTCGCCGGGACCGGCCTCGCCGTTGCCGAGTTCGAGCCGGACGTCGAGCATCGGGCTGCCACTGTCCGGGTCGGGTGCGCCGATGCTGATCGGGCGGGTGAGCTTGGCCGAGTTCTTCGATGCGATATCGATCATCAAGCTGCGGTAAGGGTTTCCCTGGCTCGTATGGCCATCGGCCATTGCTTGGGCCGCACCCTTGTTGTCGCCGGTGATCAGCAAGATGTTCTTTTGTGGCGAGCGCAGCTGGATCGATGGCTCGCTCCAGCGGTTGAAGAGCCAGGCGCCGACCAGGAAGGCGTCGCCGTCCTGGCAGCGGCCGAGCTCCGGCTCGAGCCGGGTGTTCAGCGGCGCCATGTTGTCGCAGCCGATGAAGTTGCGCTGGATGACCGAGCGCGCGACCTCGGCGTTGCTGTCCTTGTACGGGGTCGGGCACCAGTGGGTGATGCAGCCGATAAAGGTGTTGCCGACGCAGGCGCCGGCGCTCCCTCCACCGCTTTGCGACTGTTCCTCGAAACCTGTTTCGACCACCTCGACATCGCAGTCGATGAGGTTGATCCGGGCCGCATGTTTCAGCTTGATGCCGACACAGCCGGCAAGCGGAGTGAGGCCGGCGCCACCGACCGCCGCATTCACCTGAATGCGCTGCAGGATCATGTTGTTGATCCAGTTGGTCAGGCTCGCGGCGCTGCCGTCGAGGAGGATGCCTTGCGTATTCGCCGAGGCGAGCTTGACCGAGACCTCGGAGACCAGGCTGTCGCCGTAATTGACACTGGGCTTGGCGGCGCGAAAGCGGACGCCATTGGCGAAGAGGCTAAAGGCACCACCGCCATAGCCCGCATTGATCTTCTCGACCACGCACTCGTTCGAATCGACCAGATCGACGCACCAGCCGGTGGCCGCACCGGCATAGAAATTGACGTCGCTGAGCCTGAACTCGTGGCCCCAAACCTCGACCCCGCCCTCTGCCATCCGGATCGAGAGGTTGGCGAGCATCGACCGGTTCCAGTCGTCGCTGCCACCGGCATCGATCGCAAACTGACCCTCGTTCCGGCGAAAGACGAAGGCGTGGCTGCCCTCGGCGATCAACTCGGCATCGTCGCGACCGGCACCCAGGATGGTCCGCTTGGGCAGGACGTCGATCGGTGTCACGAGGCGGTAGCGGCCGGCGGGCACGAAGAGGTTTCGATGGGCGGCGAGGGCCGCGGCAAAAGCCGGCGAGTCGTCGGCGATGCCATCGCCCACGGCACCGAAATCCCTGACCGAGACAGCGTCGGCCAGCTTGCCGGCGATGCGCCGGTCGACCGCACCGGTGCCCGGCATTCTCGCGGCGATGCTGTCGAGTGTCGCCTGCCGCGTCAGGTTGCCGTCCTGGGTCGAGACGAGGATGCGGTCGTCGGCAGCGAGGGCCGCTACCGGTGGCAGCTCGTGAATTTGCTTGTTCGCCATCAGGCGGTCTCCGTGATGATACGGTCTCCGGTCTCGGTCGCGATCGGCTCGTTGGCGTCGGTGACGAGAAGCGGCTGCGTGCTGCCGCCGCCGGGGGGCGGCAGGGTGATGGGCGCGCTACGGGTCGAGCGAATCAGCCGGAGCCCGCGCGCCGTCGGCGACAGCGACATCGTCATGTCAGTTGCGGCCGATCACATAGGCGACGCAGTCCTCGGCCTCGGCGACGAAGGCGACGTAGCGCTCGCCGCGCCGCAGGGGCACATCGACGTAGATGCCAGGATAGAGGAGCGGGCTGGAGGCCGGATCCGCCACCACGTCACCCTGGCCGACGGCGAACCGGCATGCGCCCGTGGCGATCAGGGTGATGACCTCGATGTGCCCAGGCAGGGCGGCCGAGGTGCGGATCGACACGTCGGTGACGGCGAGCCTTTGCGTGCCGGCATTGTCGAAGCCGAGGACTTGCATCGGATTGCCGTTGTCGTCGACGGGCAGAAGCAGGCTCATTGGGGTCTCCGGGAGGGGCATGAGGGCGTCAATCGAGGGACTGTCGGGGCGGCATCTTAAAGGAAAATATACCTATGTCAAGGACGTCGATCATATCCGCGCCATGCCGCAATAAACCTCTTTCGAAGTGTGCCGTGCCTCTGACATAGTCCCGGAAAAGCAGGACGCCCCGAGACAGATGCCGACCGGCCGCCGCCTCTTGATCTACAGCCACGACAGCTTCGGCCTCGGCCATCTGCGCCGCTGCCGGGCGATCGCGCACGACCTCGTCGATCGCTACCCGACCCTTTCGGTGCTGATCCTTTCGGGCTCGCCGATCATCGGCAGCTTCGACTTCAAGTCACGGGTCGACTTCGTGCGCGTGCCCGGCGTGATCAAGCTGAAGAACGGCGACTACACCTCGCTCAAGCTGAACATCAACTTGAACACGACGCTCCAGATTCGCCAATCGATCATCACGCACACGGCGAGCGCTTTCGATCCGGACATGTTTCTCGTCGACAAGGAGCCACTCGGGCTCAGGGGTGAGGTCGAGGAAGCGCTCGACCTTTTGACCAAGCGCGGTCGCCAATGCGTGCTGGGGTTGCGCGACATCATGGACGAGCCGCGGGCTCTCTGCCAGGAGTGGCGCCGCAAGGGCGTGTTCCCGGCGCTCGAACGCTACTACCGTGACATCTGGGTCTACGGTCTGCCGGAGATGCTCGATCCCATTCGGGAGATTCCGGGCATGGCGCACCTCGCCGATCGCATCAGCTTCACCGGCTATATCGAGCGTGCCGCAGGCGATGTCGATCGCCTGACCCAGGGTTTGCAGCTTCCCGATCGCCCCTACGTGCTGGTGATGGCCGGTGGCGGTGGCGACGGCGCCGGCCTCGTCGACCTCGTGCTCGCCGCCTATGAGACCGACCCGACGATTCCTCATCCGGCGTTGGTGATTTTCGGGCCATTCATGAACTCGGAGCAGCGCGCGCTCTTCCAGCAGCGCGCCGGCCGCCTCTCGAACGTCTTTGCCACCACCTTCGAGGCCAACCCGGAAGCGCTTTACGGCCCTGCCGTCGGGGTCGTCGCGATGGGTGGCTACAACACGTTCTGCGAGATCCTCTCCTTCGGCAAGCCGGCGCTGATCGTGCCGCGCACCGAGCCGCGGCAGGAGCAGCTGATCCGCGCCCAGCGGGCGGAACGCCTGGGCCTCGTGCGAATGCTGCCCGCGGGAGCGGAGCATCGGCCCGATGCGATGGCGGCGTGTCTGCACGGCATCGCCGGCTGGCCGCTGCCGTCCGCGGCCTTGCGCCACCGGCTCTTGGGTGGGCTCGATCGGATCGCCGAGCTCTGTGCGCCGGCCTTCGACCCGCAGAAGCGTGTCGCCCGCTTCGCCTGATCACCATGTCACGCTCGATTGCGTTGCTGCTCAAGGGCTATCCCCGGCTCTCGGAAACCTTCATCGCCCAGGAGATCCGCGGGCTCGAATTGGCCGGACTCGAGCTCTTGATCGTTTCGCTCAGGCATCCGACCGACCCGGCGCGGCATCCGATCCACGACGAGATCCGTGCTCCGGTCCTCTATTTGCCCGACTATCTGCACCATGAGCCGATCCGCGTCTGGCGCGGTTTTTGGGCGGCGCTGCGCGAGCGACGTCTGGGCCGGGTCATGGCCGCCTTCGGCCGCGATCTCTGGCGCGATCCGACTCGCAATCGCGTGCGGCGGCTGGGCCAGGCGCTGGTCCTGGCGTGCGAACTTCCGGCCGACATCGCTTGCCTCTATGTCCACTATCTCCACACCCCGGCCTCGGTGGCCCGCTATACCGCGGCGATGCGCGGGCTGCCGTTCGCCATCTCGGCCCATGCCAAGGACATCTGGACCATTCCGGACTGGGAGATTCGGGAGAAGCTTAACGACGCGGCCTGGCTCACCACTTGCACCTGCCTCGGCTATCGGCACCTCGCAGGCTTGGCGCCCGGAGCCCGGCTGTTCTGCCTGCCGCACGGCGTCGACCTCGACCGCCTGCCGTCACCGCCTCGAGCCACGCAAGGCGCCGACCCGGCTGCCGCCCGGCCGATCGAGCTCGTGACCGTGGCGCGCGCCGTCGAGAAGAAGGGCCTCGACGTCGTCCTCGACGCCCTGGCGTTGCTACCGGCAGAGATCGACTGGCGCTGGCGACATGTCGGCGGTGGTCCCCTGCGGTCCAGCCTCGAGGCCAGGGCCGCAGGGCTCGGCATCGCCGATCGGGTCGTCTGGCTCGGGGCGCTGCCATTCGACGCCGTCATCGAGGTGTTGGGCCGCGCCGATCTCTTCTGCTTCGCCCCGCGCATCGCCGCCGATGGTGACCGTGATGGTATTCCCAATGTCGTGGCGGAGGCGATGTCGCAGGGCCTGGCCGTGGTGACGGCAAAGGCCGGTGCCGTCGACGAGATCGTTCGCGACGGTGAGACCGGCCTCGTCGTCCCGCCCGACAATGCGGCAGCATTGGCCGACGCGATCACCACGCTGATCCGCGATCCTGCGAGGCGAGCTGCCATGGGGGCAGCCGGTCGGGCATTCGTCGAGGAGCGCTTCGCCGCGGGTCCGGGCATCGCCGAGATCGCCCGCGAGCTTCGCCAGTTGGCCGAGGCGAGTGGCTGATGCGGATTGCCTTCTATGCCCCGCTCAAGCCCATGGATCACCCGGTCCCCTCGGGCGACCGGCTGATGGCCCGGTCGTTCTTCGGCCTGCTCGAAGCGCTCGGTCACGAGGTCACCGTCGCCTCTCGCCTGCGCAGCTTCGACCGCAGCGGCGATCGGGCGACTCAGCTGGCTCTCCTTGCCGCAGCCGATACCGAAGCGGCCCGGCTGAAGGCGAGCTATGGGCAGGGTCAGTCGCCGGAGCTCTGGTTCACCTATCACGCCTACCACAAGGCACCGGACTGGCTCGGACCCGCGCTGAGCCGTGCTCTCGCCATCCCCTACGTGGTTGCCGAGGCGTCGATCGCCGGCAAGCAGGCGGGCGGGCTCTGGGAACTCGGCCATCGGGCCACCATCGAGGCGGTCAACCAGGCCACGGCCGTGCTGGCAATGACGGCAGTGGATGCCCGCAACCTGGCGAAATACCTCGGCGAGCCGTCAAGGCTCGTGCTCTTCCCACCCTTCTTGAGCAAGGGCGTCGGGCGCCGACATGACCGGAACATCGTCCGCTCCGGTCTCGCCGATTCCCTCGTTCTGCCGGACGCCGCCGTCTGGCTCGCCACGGTCGCGATGATGCGCACCGACATCAAGGCCCGATCCTACGCACTCCTGGCCGAGGCGTTGGGGCGGATGGCACGGCAGGACTGGCGGCTCCTGGTCGTCGGCGACGGACCGGCGGCGCCAGAGATTCGATCGATGCTGGAGCCAGTTGCCGGGGCGAAGGTGAGGTTCTTGGGCGAGCTTTCAGCTGAACGGATCGCCGCTCTGCTGTCGGCTGTGGACATCTTTGCCTGGCCGGGGCTCGAGGAAGCCTACGGCATGGCGATCCTCGAGGCCCTCGCGGCAGGGCTGCCGGTGGTCGCCTGCGACGAGGGTGGCATCGGCGATCTCATAACGCACGGGCAGAATGGCCTTTTGGCACGCGGACGCTCGGCAGAGGCGCTGGCGGTCCATCTCGACCGGCTGATCGCGGATGCCGATCTCCGACGACGCCTGGGCGACGAGGCCACGGCCGGCGTTGCGGCACGGCACAGCGCTGCTGCGGCGGAGACCCGTCTGCACAGGGTGCTGCAGGCGGTGACGACGGGCACGGTCCCGCTGCCATGCAGCTGATCGTCCTCCGGCATGGTGCCACCGCATGGAACCTCGACGGCCGAATCCAGGGGAGGGCGGATCCCCCGCTCAGCCCCGAGGGTCGCGCCGCGGTCGCCGCCTGGTCGTTGCCCTCGGCATGGCTGGAGCTGCCGTGCTGGGTCAGTCCGTTGCGCCGGGCGCGCGAGACCGCGGCACTGCTGGGCTTTGCCGAGCCCATGTCGGTACCCGAGCTGATCGAGATGGACTGGGGCAGGTTCGAGGGCCGAACGCTGGCGGCGTTGCGCGCCGAGCTGGGCCCCAAATTCGCCGCCAATGAGGCCCGGGGACTCGATTTCCGGCCCGAGGGCGGCGAGGGTCCGCGCGACGTGATCGGCCGGCTCCGGCCCTGGCTCGGGTCCCTCGCTGGCCGGTCGGGCGCTGCGGTCATCATCACCCACAAGGGAGTGCGCCGGGCACTGCTCGCACGTGCCACGGGCTGGGACATGTGTGGCCCGCCGCCGCTCAAGGTCCGCGATCATCAGGCCCTGCGTCTCGCCGTCAGCGCCGCGGGCGATCTCGATGTGCTCGACACCGTGTCGCTGGTTTCCGGGCCATGAGCGCTGACGTGCTGATCTGGTGGCGCGACGACGATGCAGGTCGCGACACGGCCGCGTTCGACGCCTTGCTGGCGCTGGCTGAGCGCTCGAAGCGGCCGCTTGCCCTCGCCGTCGTGCCCGCCTGGCTCGATCCCATCGTGACGGCGAAGATCTTGGCGATGGACGAGGTCCATGTCCTGCAGCACGGCTGGGACCATGCCGACCACGCGCCCGTCGGCAGCAAGCGGATCGAACTCGGCGGGCTGCTCTCGGAAGACGCCTGCAGCCAGAACCTCGAGAGTGGCAAAGCCCTGCTGGAGCGGGCCTTCGGCGACCGGTTCCAGCCCGTGCTGGTGCCGCCCTGGAACCGGATCGACGAGCGCTGCCTGCGCCTGCTCTGCGGCCTCGGCTTTGCGGCCATCTCCGGGTTCGCTGAGGATCGCCGGGGGGTGGCCTGCGGGCTCGTGCAGGTCAACGCCCGAGTCGATGTGATCGACTGGCGGGGGAGCCAGCGGATGAAGAGCACGACCCAGATCGAGGCCGAGATCAGAACACTCCTGGCACAGCCGGAAGTTGGCAGCATTGGCCTCCTGTCGCATCATCTCGACATGACGCTCGACGATCTCGACCGCTTGGCGCACATCTTCGGCCATCTCGATACGGTCGAGCGGTGCCGCTGGACGGGGGCGCCCGAGCTCTTCATGCCGGACTGAAGGCCTTGCGATGATCCCTCTGGTTGCGGTTCGCGATCTGCATGTGTCCTTTGCCAGCGACGAGGGCACCGTCGAGGCCGTGCGTGGGGTGTCGTTCGACATCGCCGCCAACCGGACGACCGCGGTGGTCGGCGAAAGCGGCTCCGGCAAGACGGTCCTGTCGCACGCGATCCTGGGCATCCTGCCAAAGGCGGCCCGGGTGACCAGGGGCTCGATCCTGTTCGCCGATCCGCAGCATCCGGGGCCGCCACGCGATCTCGTCTCCATGGACCAGGACGGGCGCGAGCGGCGGGCGATTCGCGGCGGCCGGATCGCGATCATCTTCCAGGAGCCGATGAGCTCGCTCTCGCCCTTGCACACGATCGGCGACCAGATCGGCGAGGCCTTTCGGCTGCACATCGAGAACGACGCCGAGGCGGCGCGGAAAGCCACGATCGAGATGCTGGAGAAGGTGGGTTTCCCCAATCCCGGGCGCGCCTTTCGCACCTTCACCTTCGAGCTTTCGGGCGGGTTGCGGCAGCGGGCGATGATCGCCATGGCGCTGATCTGCAGGCCCGCACTGTTGATCGCCGACGAGCCGACGACGGCCCTCGACGTCACCATCCAGGCCCAGATCCTCAAGCTGATCGAGGACCTCAAGGCCGAATTCGGGATGGCCGTGCTGTTCATCACCCACGATCTCGGCGTCGTCGCCAATATCGCCGACGAGGTGGTGGTGATGTATCAGGGCCGGGTCATGGAAAGCGGCGAATCCGCCGATTTGATCCGCCAGCCGCGCCATGCCTATCTCGAGGCCCTGCTCCACGCCGTGCCGCGCATCGGCATGGATCCCAACGAACGGCTGCGCTCCGTGAACGATGCGGCGAACGGCGAAGCGGAACGGCCCAGACCGCCCGCCGTGCCGCTTGAGGCCGATGACTGGATCCTGCGGGTCGAAGGGCTGAACAAGAGCTTCTCGATCCGCCGGGCCGGCTTCTTCGGCGGCGAGCAGCAGTCGATTCGCGCCGTGGTCGACGTTTCCTTCGAGGTGCAGCGCCGGGAATGTCTCGCCATCGTCGGCGAGAGTGGCTGCGGCAAGACGACGGTGAGCAAGCTCATCATGCGCGGCCTCGTGCCGGACAGCGGCCGGGTGCTGTTCCACGACGGCAACCGCGAGGTCGACGTCTTCGGCCTCGACGACCAGGCCCTGCTCGAGTTCCGCCGCAGGCTGCAGTACATCTTCCAGGATCCGTTCGGCTCCTTGAACCCGCGCATGACCGTGCGCGATATCGTCGCCGAGCCACTCGTCATCCATGGTATCGGCGACGTCGCGGCCCGGATCGAGCGGGTCAACTGGCTGTTGCGGGAGGTGGGGCTCGATGCCCGTCATGCCAGCCGCTACCCGCACAGCTTCTCCGGTGGTCAGCGGCAACGGATCGGCATCGCGCGGTCACTGGCGCTGGAGCCGAGCCTCTTGATCTGCGACGAGCCCGTCTCCGCCCTCGATGTCTCGGTGCAGGCACAGATCCTCAATCTCCTCAAGGATTTGCAGGCCGAACTCGGACTCACCTATCTCTTTATCTCGCACAATCTCGCGGTCGTCCGCTACCTTGCCAATCGGGTGGCGGTGATGTGTGCGGGCCAGATCGTCGAGCTGGCACCGACCGCACAGCTCTTCGCGGATCCGCGTCATCCCTATACGCGCGCCCTCCTGGCGGCCGTGCCGGAGCCGGATCTCGACCGTCCGCTCGATTTCGCAGCCCTGCTCGCCGGGCGTGCCTCGGAGCCTGCGGCCTGGCCCGCCCCCTACCGGCTGGACGATGGGGCCGGAAGGCTGATAGCGTACGACGAAGATCATTTTGTGCGGGTAGGCGAATGAGCAGGCATCCTGGGGTACTTGTAGCGCTGGCCACGGCCGTCGGCTTGATGGGTGCAGCGACGCCGACCAGCGGTGCATATGCCGGTCCGCCCGCCGAGCCGCGCGTCATCGCCGACATTCCGGAGTTGGGCGAGCGGGGCGGCGAGCTGCGCATGCTGGTCAGTCGCACGCGCGACACGCGCCTGCTTTATGTCTACGGCTACGCGCGGCTGGTCGGCTATACCATGGACCTGGAGCTGGAGCCCGACATCCTCGCGGATTTCACCGTCGAGGACGGGCGCATCTTCACCTTCCGGCTGCGCGAGGGGCATCTCTGGTCGGACGGGGCTCCGTTCACCACGGAGGATCTGCGCTTTTATTGGGAAGACGTCGCCAACAACGCCGACCTGTCACCGGTCGGTCCGCCGGTCGCCATGCTGGTCGACGGCGTGCCGCCTGTTGTCGAAGTCATCGACGAGCTGACGATCCGCTACACGTGGCCGTCCCCCAACCCGTTCTTCCTGAACGAGATCGCGACTGCCTCGCCGCTCTTCATCTATCGGCCGTCGCACTATCTCAAGCAGTTCCATGCCGACTATGTGGAGCCGGACGAGCTTGCTCGGCTGGTCAGCGAGGACAACGCGCGTGACTGGGCGCAGCTCTACCATCGCCGCGACCGCATGACCCAGTTCGACAATGTGGACCTGCCGACCCTGCAACCCTGGCGCTTGACCACGCCGGGGCCGGCCGAGCGCTTCATCGCCCTTCGCAACGACAACTTTCACCGGGTCGATTCGAACGGCGTGCAGCTCCCCTATATCGACCGGTTCATCCTCGACGTGGTCGACAGCCGGCTGATCCCGATCAAGACCGGTGCCGGTGACGCCGATCTGCAGAGCCGTGGCCTTGCCTTCCGCGACTACACCTTCCTGCGCGAGAGCGAGCCCAGAAGCAATCTCGAGCCCTTCCTTTGGCACCAGGCACGTGGTGCGCACCTGGCACTCTACCCGAACCTCAACGCCGCCGATGAGGTTTGGCGGGCGCTCTTCCGTGATGTCCGCTTTCGCGAAGCCTTGTCGATCGCCATCGATCGCGAAGGGCTGTCGCAATTCCTCTATTTCGGCCTCGCCACGCCGGCCAACAACACCGTCCTGGACGAGAGCCCGCTCTACACGCCTAAGATCGGTCAAGCCTGCCTCGGCCACGACGTGGCGCGCGCCAATGCGCTGCTCGACGAGCTCGGCCTCGACGAGCGCGACAGTCGCGGCATTCGTCTGCTGCCCGACGGAAGGCCGCTCGAGCTCGTGGTCGAGACCGCCGGCGAGGACAGCGAGCAGGCCGATGTTCTGGAGTTGGTGGCGGCCGACTTTCGCGAGATCGGCTTTGTCATCCATACCCGGCCGACCGAGCGCGAGGTCCTGCGCAATCGCATTTTCTCGGGCGAGGCGCTGATGACGATCTGGTACGGGATCGAGAACGGCATCCCGACCGCGGACATGAGCCCGCAGTATTTCGTGCCTGCCAGTCAGTACGATCAGCCGCAATGGCCGATGTGGGGTCAGCATTTCGAGACCAACGGGGCAGCCGGTGAGCCGCCCGATGATCCGGTGGCCCAGCGCCTGCTCGCGCTCTTCGGCGAGTGGCGTCTCGCGACCGCGCGGGGTGAGCGGGAAGCGGTCTGGCGCGAGATCCTCGAGCTCTACGCCCCGCAATGCTACACGATCGGCCTCGTCGCCGACGTCCTGCAGCCGGTGGCGGTGCGAACCACGCTGCGCAACGTTCCCGAGGAGGCCGTCTACAACTGGGATCCGCACGGCCAGCTCGGCATCTACCGGCCGGATACGTTTTGGTATGCCGACTAGGCTTGTGGGCTGAGCTTGCGCAGCCAGAGGCTGCTCTCGATCGCACCCGGCAGCAACGGCAGTTCGGCGATGACGGAATGGCTGATGGCGTCGCCCAATACGCGAACCGCGTAGGCGCTCGAGAACAGGAGTTCGAAACCACGGCCCTGCAGTAGCGCCGCCACGAGCAGCTGCTCGTTGTAGCCGCGCCATGCCCAGGACGCCGGGTAGGCGAAGGGCAAGAAGATGTCGTGAAAATGGACGAGGGTCCCCGCCCGCAACCGTGGCAGGGCGTCGTTGGCCAGCCGGTCGACATCGCTGCCCGGCATGGCGATGTGGCTCGAGTCGATGAAGAGGATATCGTTCGGCTCGAGATCGGCCGCGATGGCGAGATCGCAGTCGGCGACCGTGACCGGTCGATGCTGGACGCCGAGACCCGCGAGTGAGGCGCGGGGTGCCGGGTCGACGCATAGGTGGTGCGTGTTGACCTCGCCATCCTGTGCGGCCCGCACCAAGACCCGTGTGGAGTGGCCACAGCCGATCTCGACGATCCGTTTTGGCCGGTGCTCGCGCACCATGGCGTAGGCCGCACAGGCATCGAGCCGCGGGAACCAATCCTGCTCGAAACGCGGTGCCGGCGGGACGCCGCCGAACCGGGCGAAAGCCCCGCGATACTGATCCAGAGCTTGCAGCATGGCCACCAACCGCCCGTGCGCCTCGACGAAGAGTGGCTCGAGGGCTGGATAGTCGCAGGGGCGGGTTGCGGCCGCGTAGCGATAGGGGATGAAGTAGCCCGGACGATCGTTCACGGGCGCAGGGTCAGGCCTTCGGCGGCGACCAGCGATCCCGGCCGTTTGCGCGCCATCTGTCGGCCGATCTCGTCCATGAACGCATCGTCGTGGTCGGGGTCGTGGTGAAAGGCGACCAGCCGCTTGGCGCCGGCGGCTTCGCAAAGCCGGACGCCCTCCTGCCAGGTCGAATGCCCCCAGCCGACGAAGCGCACATACTCCTCCTCGGTATAGGTGCAATCGTAAACGACGATGTCGGCGCCGCGAATGAACTCGACGATGCCCTGATCGACCTCACCGGGCCGATGCTCCACATCCGTGACGATGCACATCGCACGGCCGGCGAACTCCACGCGGTAGGCGGTGGCGCCGCCTGGATGGTTGAGCGCCAGGGTGCGCACCAGCACATCGGGAAACGGCCGCAGCAGCTCGCCCGGCAGGAAATCGTGGAACGACACGCAGGCGTGGAGAATGTCCAGCGGCACCGGAAAGAGTGGTGGCTGCATCAGCCGCTCCAGCACCGCCTGGAGCGTCAGGCCGTGCGCCCTCAGGTGGCCCGCCCAGAACTCGAAATGGTTCTGGCCGTTATAGGCCGGCTTGAAGAAGGGCAGGCCGGCGATGTGGTCGAGATGGGTGTGGCTGAAGAAGATGTGGCTCTGCCCGATGTGGCCGAGGGCCAAAAGCTCCTTGCCGAGCGCGCGCAGGCCGGTGCCGGCGTCGAAGATCAACCGTGCCGGACCGCAGCGGACCTCGATACACGAGGTGTTGCCGCCATAGCGCAGCCGGTCCGCCTCCGGACAGGGCACCGTGCCGCGAACCCCCCAGAACCGCATGGTGAAGGGTGGGGCCGTCACCGTGGCCTCGGCCCGGCTGCGGATCGAGCTTGCGAGCCGCCGCGCAACGCCATCGTTTTGCTCATTCTTGACGCGATTGCAGTCACCTCAAGCACGACGATAGAGGAAATACCGGTCCGATGCTACGCTGGCCGGTGGCGGCAGCGGGACCAGGGACGGCTCGGCCAGCTGCTGATCGCTCGCGACGATCCCACCGCGGACCACAAGCGGTGGCAGAAGCCAGGCGAGCTCGGCCGCCACCCGTTGGTTGCGCACCGGATCGCCCGTGCCGATGTCGCTGTGGATCAGTGCGGCGGCGGCGGGCCAGCGGCTCGCGGCGACAGGCAGGGTCTCGTCGAGCGGTCCGACGATGAGGTCGTCCGTCGGCGGCCAGCAGTCCGGATGCGGCTGCGGGTCACGCTCGAAGACGATGATGCGGCGCCCCGGCAGACGCTCGCGCAGATGGTCGTAGGTGCGGCCATTGCCGAGGCCGAGCTCCATTACCAGGCCCGGCAACTCGGCGATCGCCTCCATGGCAACCTCCAGGCAGTCACGCTGGGCTTCCAGGCGCCTGATAAAGCTGGCCAGACGGCTCATCGGCGATGCCTACTCCGCTCGTTGCGGCAACGAGCTTACAGGGCAAACGGCCGGCTGCCGATGACATTTGCTACAAAAATGCCGCCAGCCACGCTCGGTCGATCGGGTAGCTTCAAAAGCGGTTGGTGTAGCGCAAGCCGAGGCCCAGGGCCGGGTCTGCTGTCGCGTCGTGCCCGGGCTCGTGCTGCAACAGCACCCAGGTACCGACCGCACTGGCCTCGTCCAGGTTGCGCTGGTAGGCGAGCTCGAGACGGAGCTCTCGGCCGCTCGGGGTGACCTCGACCCGTTCACGCGACCGCTCGACGCGCCCGTCGAGGGTGCGGGCGGTCGGCAGGTCGAGCATGGCCGAGGCACTGCTGACCCGCAGCGGCTGGCCGAGCACGAGGCCCAGCCGGTCACCGTCGCTTGCGACATCGAGAGCGACCAGCCCGACCGCGAAGGCATCCGAGCGGACATCACGCCAGTCGTAGAGGAGGCCACCTTCGTCCTCGAGCTGGCTGACGCCGAGGGTCGCCTGGGCGAAGAGCTCCAGCCGACGATTGGCCTGGTAGCCGAGGCGGGCCGTGCCGAGATGCGACATGGCATCGTCCGCCAGGGTGAAGGCTCCTGAAGCCCGGCTGCCGAGCAGGCCCGAGGCCTCGTCGACATAGGCGTAGGTCAGCGCCAGTGTGGTTGCGTCGGTCAGGCGATGGGTGGCCCCCAGCGCCGCGAGCCGGCCGGGCGAGCCCTCGCCGTTGTCCGTCTCGGTGCCGAGCTCCGTGCTGTCGAGCAGGCCGATCCGCAACGCCGTGCCATGGCCGAGCGGCACGCTCAGGCTGCCGCCGGTGCCGCGGTCGATGAGGCTGTCGGCCGGCGTGAGCAGTGCCGCCGCATCGAGAAAGAGCCCGTTCGCCGGGCTGGCGATGGGAGAGGTCGTGACATCCGATGTGCTGAGCCCGAGGCCAAGGGCGAGACTGCCGTAGGGCAGTTCGATCCCGCCGAACGACAACCGTTCGAACGACTGGCCGGTCTCCGCCTCGCCGCCGCGAAGAGCCGCACGGGCACTGCCGTCGATCGGCCGGTAGAAGGGCTCGCTGAAGCCCAGCCGTGCATCGAGACCGAGCGCATCGAGCGAAGGAATGGGCAGGTCCCGGTAGTGCAGCTGGTCCAGGAGCTTCTGCTCGAGATCGACAGCACTCGCGCTGCCGCTGATCAGCCGGCCGAAATCGATGCTGTAGGGACGGTCATAGGCGTCGAGCACCATCGCCCGAGCGAGTGCTTCCTGCCCGCTCAGCGCATCGCCGAAGGCACTGCCGAGCGTCAGCCGCGTCTCGTCCAGGGCAACCCGCCGCCCATCGATGGTCTCGTCGATCGCCACCTGCGGCAGCCCGATCGGCTGCAGGGCGCGCCCCAGATTGATGAGCCCACTGCCGAAGGTCTGGTCGATACCACGCGGTCCGAGATCATCGGCGGTCTCCAGCAGAATGGCCGCGACCTGCTGCATCGACAGGCTCGGAAACGTGCCCTTCAGCACGGCCGCGGCCCCGGCGATGTGGGGTGTCGCCATCGAGGTGCCGGTCAGCCGGGCGTAGCCGCCATTGCGGTACGTGCTGAAGATGTCGACGCCCGGAGCCACGAGGAAATAGGGTGCCGAATCGCCGGCGCGGTTGGTCGAGCCGTAGATGGCGCCATCGCGATCGACAGCACCGGCGACCAGCATCCCGCCCTCGATGCCGCTCATGGTGGCGAGGCGTGCCGGACTGAGGGGCTCGCTGTTGCTCTGATTGCCGGCCGCGACCACAACCAGGGCACCGTCGGCAATGGCCTGCTCGAGGGCCGATCGATAGGCCGCATTGATCCCGCCGTCCTTGCCGATGCTCAGATTGATGATGTCGGCCCGTTGCGCGCGGGCGTAGTCGATGGCGGCTGCGACATCGTCGTCGAAATAGCCGCAGCCGGGACGATCACAGACGCGGCTGTCGCGCAGGTCGGCACGGATCGCGAGCAGCGTCGCTTCCGGGGCCACGCCCTGCATGCCGGCCCCGTCGACATTGGCGGCAACGATGCCGGCGACGTGGCTGCCGTGGCCGCTCTCGTCCTCGAGCGTGCTCTGGCTGCCGGTGACGATATCGATGCTGTTGCGTCGGTCGATGCGCCCGCTGAACTCCGGATGGGCGAGGGAGATGCCGGAATCGATGATCGCCACCTTGACGCCGCGGCCGGTGGCCCCTGCGGCATAGGCGCGATCGGCGCCGATCTGGGCGGTCCCGTAATTGGCCGTGCTTTCCGCCGATCCCACCGGCCGCTCGCCCGGCTGCAACACGGGTGCAATCGGGATCCGGTCCGGGGCGCTGACGGTCCGCAAGGATCCATCCGTGGCACCGCCACCGCCACCGCCACCGCCGCAGCCACCGAGCAGTCCGATGCCGAGGATGATCGGCAGCCACGCCGCCCGCCGCACCACGGGGTGTGGCCGGTTGACGTGAGGCGTGCGCGGCGTGTCTTCCGACACGGAGTGCCGATGCATGGCGTTTCCTCATGACCGTCGTTTGGCCGAGGACGTTAAGCAATTTGCCGGGGCAGTAAAGCTCGACGGACGCGCGAAGCGGTCGAGACGCCCTATTGTATCCCCTTGAGGTGCGGTGCTTTTTGCAGTCGGTGTGGAATCGATCGCTCGATACCATCGGTGATTGAGGAACGTCCTCCAGCCGTGGGCCCGGACTGGTCGATTCGAGGCTAGGCCCGAACGTCGACCACCAGCTTGCCCGTGGTCTCCCGGCGACGCAGCCGGTCGATCGCGGCCGGTGTGTCGGCCAGCGGTACGACCTCGCTTGCGGTGGGGCGGATCAGCCCGCCCTGGCACCAGTCGAAGAGCTGGCGAAAGCCGGCGCGCAGCCGCTCCGGGTCGTGCCGGCGATAGCTGCCCCAATAGAAGCCGAGAGCGGCGACGTTCTTGACCAGGAGGATGTTGGCCGGGATCTGCGGAACGCTGCCGGAGGCGAAGCCGATGACGACGATCCGCCCCTCCCAGGCGAGGCAGCGCAGCGACGCGTCGAAAAGCGCACCACCGATCGGATCGAAGACGACGTCGACGCCGCGCCCCCGGGTCAGCGCCTTGACCTGCTCGACCAGGTCAGGGGCGTCGCTGTCGATCACGTGATCAGCCCCGTGTGCTGCCGCGATCGCGGTGCGCTCGGCACCCCTGGCCGTGGCGATGACCGTGGCCCCCAGGGCCTTGCCGCACTCGACCGTGGTCAGGCCGACCCCGCCCGCAGCACCATGCACGAGCAGCACCTCACCGCGGGCGAGCCCGGCCCGCCAGACCAGGGCGCCATAGGCCGTGCCATAGGCGATCGCGAAGCCGGCGGCGGTCACCGAGTCGAGCTCATCCGGCAGCACGATCACGTCGTCGGCACGGGCTACCGCCTGCTCGGCGAAGCCGCCATGGTCGATCAGGGCCAGGACCCGCTGGCCGGGCGAAAGACCGCCGACCCCGACGCCCACGGCATCGACGGTGCCCGCGACCTCGAGACCCGGCACGAAGGGCAGGGAAGGACGCTCCTGGTAGCGGCCCTCCAGCATCAGGGCATCGGCGAAGTTGATGCCGGCGGCTTCGACCGCGATGCGGACATGACAGGCGCCGGGCTCGGGGGCCAAGAGCTCGACGAGCTCCAGGCCGGCGGTGCCGGTAAGGCTTCGCGTAAGGATGGCACGCATGTGGGGGCTGGATCGACCTCCTGGAGCTGGAGCTGGAGCGGATCGGGTCGGGCTGCCGGTCCGGATGGCCGGCCGAGCGCCGACGCGTTCGACGACAACTGGCAAAAACGCCAAATGCGCCCTATCTGCAAGCCCATGCTGGCTGATACGACACGCGGCTATTTCGCCATTGGTGCCGAACGGATCTCCAAGGCCATGAACCTCGGCAATCTGGTCCGTTCCGCCAATGCGTTCGGTGCCAGCTTCGTCTTCCTCATCGATGCGCAATACGATCGCGAGACGGCGAAGTCGGATACCTCGAACGCGGCGGTGGCGCTGCCGGTCTACGACGTGCCGAGCCAGGCGGAGCTGCGGCTGCCGCGGGGTTGCCAACTGGTCGGGGTCGAGCTGGTCGATGCGGCGGTCGACCTGCCGAGCTTTCGCCATCCGCTGCAGGCCGCCTATGTGTTCGGCCCGGAGCGTGGCAGTCTCAGCCCGGCGCTGCTCGATCGCTGCGATCATGTGGTCCGGATCCCGACCCGCTTCTGCATCAACCTCGCGGTCGCCGGGGCTGTGGTCATGTACGATCGGATGGTCTGCCTCGGCCGCTTCGCCGAACGCCCGGTCCGCGTCGGTGGGCCACAGTCCGGTCGCTAGGGGCTTTCGTCAGGGGACTCTGGCCGCTATGCAATAGAAACCGCAGGCGGCATCTGATATTGGCCCGATGATCTCGCCCCATCCCACAAGGAAGCCCATGCAACGACCTCTCGCTTTCGTCGCCGGCTTGCTCGGCATGCTCTGTCTCGTCGGCGAGGCGCTGGCGCAGGCCCCGCAGTTCCTCGGTAATTTCCGCGACTGGCATCTCTATGTCTACGAGGAGGCGGCGGGCAAGACCTGCTATATCGCCAGCAAGCCGACCCAGGAGGAAGGCAACTGGAACCGCCGTGGTGCCGCTGCCGTGCTCGTCTCGCGCCTGCCGATCGCCGGCGCCGGCGAGCAGATCAGCGTGCAGCCCGGCTATCCGTTCAAGTCCGGCAGCACGGTGGCGCTGAAGATCGGCAGCGACGAGTGGCAGCTCTTCACCCAGGGCGAGCATGCCTGGGCCAATACCGACGAGGAGGACCAGGCGATCGTCCGCGCGATGCAGGCCGGGGTCGACATGACGGTGCGCGGCACCTCGCAGCTCGACTCCTATTCGCTCGACACCTATTCGCTGCTCGGCTTCACCGCTGCCATGGAGGCGATGCGCAATGCCTGTCCGGGCTGAGCCCGCCAGCACCGCAGTCGACGCCAGGGCGGCCACCGGTCTGCCGAAGCCCCTGGCCGAGGACGGCAAGCCCAGCCTGATCGGCCTCGATGTCGAAGCCCTGGCGACCGTCATCGCCGCACTCGAGCCCGCGACACCGCGCCAGGTCACGATGCGCGCGCGGCAACTCTTCCATTGGCTCTACCATCGAGGTGCCACTGACTTCGCCACGATGACGACCCTGCCCAAGGGCCTGCGCGAGCAGCTCGCCGCCGGCTTCTCGGTTGCCCGGCCGAGCGTGACCGCAGCCCAGACGGCGGCCGATGGCACCCGCAAGTGGCTGCTGCGCTTCGCCGACGGACAGGAGGTCGAGAGCGTCTTCATCCCCGAGGAGGATCGCGGCGCGCTCTGCGTCTCGACCCAGGTCGGCTGCACCCTCTCCTGCAGCTTCTGCCACACCGGCACCATGCCGCTGGTCCGCAATCTGGGTGCGGCCGAGATCACCGCACAGCTCCTGGTCGGCCGCGATGCGCTCGGCGAGTGGCCGACCGCCAAGGAGGGCCGCCTCTTCACCAATATCGTGGTGATGGGCATGGGCGAGCCCTTGTTCAACTACGACAATACGGCAGCGGCGCTGAGACTCGCCATGGACGAGACGGGCCTGGCACTTTCCAGGCGGCGGATCACGCTCTCGACCTCGGGCGTGGTGCCGCGGATCGAGCAGTGCGGCCGCGAGCTCGGCGTCGGCCTCGCGATCTCGCTGCATGCCGTGCGCGACGAGCTGCGCGACGAGCTCGTGCCCTTGAACCGCAAGTGGGACATCCGGACCCTGCTCGACGCCTGCCGGCGCTATCCGGCGCGCCGGCCCATCACCTTCGAATACGTCATGCTGGCGGGCATCAACGACAGCGACGCCGAGGCGCGCGAGCTCGTCCGGCTGCTCGACGGCATCCCGGCCAAGGTCAACCTGATCCCGTTCAATCCCTGGCCCGGCGCCCCCTATGCCTGCTCCTCCAACAACCGCATCCGCGCCTTTGCCGCGATCGTCGAGGCCGCCGGCTATGCCTCGCCGGTCCGCACGCCACGCGGCCGCGACATCCTTGCGGCTTGTGGCCAGCTGAAGACGGAAAGCGAGCGGCAGCGCCGGCAAAAGGTGGCGGCTTGAGCCGCGGCTTCGGCGACCCGCAGCCGGGCACGGTGGCCTAGCCTTGCGCCGGTTCATCGTCGGCCTGCTAGCCACCATCGGCGCCATCACGCTCCTGGTCGTGGGCGTGCTGGGCGGTCTGACCTATTGGCTCGTGCGGGATTTCCGCGAGCCCGCAGCCTTGCCGGACGAGGTCGTGTTGACGCTCGATCTGGGGGCGCCGCTGAGCGAGGCCCGGCCGCGCGATCCGCTGGCGAGCCTGGGCCTGGAGCCCACGCTCGAGGTCACCGAGCTGGTCCTGGCGCTCGAGCGGGCGAGCCTCGATCCACGGGTGAAGGGGCTCGTCGCCAGGCTCGATGCCACCGATCACGGCTTTGCCGTGGCCCAGGAGGTCCGCGCGGCCGTCCGGGCGTTTGCCGCCAGCGGCAGGCCCACCGCGGCCTGGGCGGACAGCTTCGGCGAGCTCGGGCCCGGCAACGAGGGCTATTTCATCGCCACCGCCTTCGATACGGTCCATCTGCAGCCCGGCGGGATGCTCGGCCTTACCGGGCTCATCGCCGAGCTGCCGTTCGTCCGCCCGCTGCTCGATCGGCTCGGCGTCGAAGCCCAGCTGACCCGCCGGTCGGCCTACAAGACCGCCTTCGACAGCGTCATCGAGCCCGGCCTGACCGAGGCCAATCGGGAGATGCTGAACGATCTTGTCGACGGGCTCTATGCGACGCTCGTGGGTGCCATCGCCGAGGCGCGCGGCCAGACACCCGAGACGGTCGAGCGGCTGGTCGACAGTGGCCCGCTGCTCGCCGAGGAGGCGCTGGCGGCAGGCCTCGTCGACAGCCTAGCCTATCGCGACGAGGTGCTCGACCAGATGCTCGAGGCGGCCGGCCCGGCGGCCGAGCTCCTGGCGCTCGAGCGCTACGCCCGGCGGCCGGCGGTGCTCGAGGAGGCGCCGGCCGCGGTGATCGCACTCGTGGTCGGGCAGGGGGCGATCCAGCGTGGCACGGGTGGGTTCGAGCAGCTGATCAGTGGCGACGATCTCGCCGATGCGCTGGCCGATGCGCGCGAGGACGAGGCGATCAGGGCCGTTGTGCTCAGGCTGGACACGGGCGGGGGGTCGGCCGTGGCGTCCGAGACCATCGGCCGCGAGGTGGCGCTGCTGCGCGAGGCCGGCAAGCCGGTCGTGGTCTCGATGAGCAATGCGGCGGCGTCGGGCGGCTACTGGATCGCCATGGGGGCCTCGCATATCGTGGCCCAGCCGGCGACACTCACGGGCTCGATCGGGGTCATCGCCGGCAAGCCCGTTCTGGCCGAGGCCTGGGAGCGGCTGGGGGTGACCTGGGAGAGCGTCGAGCGCGGCCGCAATGTCGGGTTCCTGTCGTTCAACCGGCCCTTCGACGAGCGCGGCCGGGCACGGCTCGAGGCCAGTGTCGATGCCCTCTACGAACGCTTCAAGGCCGGCGTCGCCGCCGGACGCGGCCTCGATCCCGCCGCTGTCGAGGCGATCGCCCAGGGCCGGGTCTGGCTCGGCGACCAGGCCTTGGCCCACGGCCTAGTCGACGAGCTCGGCGGCATCGATAAGGCGCGGGCCGCCGCCAGCCGCCTCTTGAACCTGCCGCCCGACGCCGCGGTCGAGCTCCGCCGCTACCCCGAGCAACCGCCGCCCTGGGAACAGCTCCTGCAGCTCCTCGATCAGCCATGGGCCGAGTTGGCGACCACCGCCGTGACATGGTGGCGTGAGGTGACGGGCAGGGGCCCGGTCGAGATCGACGTGCCACGCTTTCGTTGAGCGGCGGACAGTCGAGTGGACCGCGCGGTGCTCGAACGGACGCTCATCGGCCGAGGAGCTGAGGCAAGGTAAGCGTGATCGCCGGGACGGCGACGAGGAGAGCGACGCGGACGATCTCGATCGCGAAGAACGGAATCACACCCAAGAAGACGTCGCGCATCGAGACGTTCCGGGCGAGGGTCGCGATGATGAAGACATTGAGGCCGACGGGTGGCGTGATGAGGCCGAGCTCGACGACCACGAGCGCCAGGATGCCGAACCAGAGCTTGAGCTCGTTCGTGGCCATCCCGAAGGCCGCCATCTCTGCGCCGACCCCGGCGCCGCCGTTGAGCTCGACGAGCACCGGCCAGAAGAAGGGCACGATCACCAGGATCATCGACAGGGATTCCATGAAGAAGCCCAGGACGATGAGAACCAGGAGCATGGCGATCAGCACGAGCCAGGGGTCGATGCCCGAGCTCGCAGCCCAGCTTGCCAATGCCGCCGGCAGGTTGGAGCGGGCGAAGAAGCCCTTCAGCACCTCGGCACCGAACAGGATGAAATAGATCATGGCGCTGGTGATGGCGGTGTCGAGCAGGGCGTCCTTCAGACCCGCGAGTGTGAGGCCAGGCTGGCCAAGGGCGCTCAGGCCGAAGCCGTAGACCATGACGGCAAACGCCCCGACGCCGGCCGCCGGGGTCGGCGTGAAGAGGCCGAGGCCGAGGCCGAGGATGATGGCGGAGAAGATGACGAGGACCGGGATCAGGCGGAGCAGCGCCCGGCGGCGCTCGGCAGGCGGCATCGGCCGCACCTCGGGCATGCGCTGCGGCTGGAGCCAGCCGACGATGGCGATCACCGAGACGAAGCCCAGGACCGCGATGATGCCGGGCACGATCGCCGCCTGGAAGGTCTCGATGATCGAGGCCTCGACGATGATGGCGTAGATGACGAGTGCCACGGATGGCGGGATCAGGATGCCGAGCGTGCCGCCGGCCGCGAGCGTACCGGTCGCCAGCCGCTTGTCGTAGTGCAGGCGGTCGAGCTCTGGCAGCGCCACGCGGCCCATGGTGGAGGCCGTGGCGAGCGAGGAGCCGCAGACCGCGCCGAAGCCGGCGCAGGCGCCCACCGCCGCCATCGCAACGCCACCCCGAAAGCGACCGAGGATGGCGTTCATGCCCTGGAAGAGGTCGCGGCTGAGTTCGGCCCGGGCGGCGAGAAAGCCCATGAGCACGAAGAGGGGAACGACGGAGAGGTCGTAGCTGGCGACGCTGTTCCACAGCAGCGTCTTGAACTGTCGGAGATAGGGCTCGAAGCGGAGGAACGGTGCGACGATCGAAAGGGCGTAGTTGCCGCCGATGCCGACCAGGATCATGGCGAGCCCGACCGGCAGGCGCCCGGCGATGAGGACGAAGAGGCAGACGAGCCCGGCAATGCCGATCAGCTCACGCTCGCCCATCAGGTGGGCCTGCGGCGGCGCGACTGGCGGAGCTGGACCACGGCCACGACCGCCCAGAGCAGGAGCGAGCCGAGGCCCGGAAGGTAGAACGGCCATTCGGGCCAGTTGAGCACCGGCGAGACCAGCCCGCCACGCTCTGCCTCGAGCATCCCGAAGAGCATCCAGTAGGCAAGAAAGAGGGCGAGGGCCGCCGTCAGCACGAAGACCAGCCGATCAATTCCCCCAATCATGCCTCTGCCCAGTCGCTCGGTGAAGACATCGACCGCGACGTGGCCGCGTTTCAGCTGGCAGTAGGGGAACATCATGAGCGCCGCCGAGCTCACCAGCAGGCGGGCGATCTCCTCGTAGCCCGAAACCACGCCGAATCGGCCGGGAGCGATGCGGTCGACGATATAGAGCCCGACATTGCCCGCGGTAACGAGCACGATCGCGAGCAGCAGGAGACCGCCCGCGATCGCCCAGCCGGCGGCGATGCGGTCGAGCACCGGCGGGCCGACCCGGCTAGTCCGAATACCGGGCGACGGCTGCCCTGGCGGCCGCGACCAGGGCAGCCCCGTCGAGGCCGAGACCATCGGCTTCGGCGATCCAGCGTTCCTCGACCGCCTCGGCCCGCGCGTCGAATGCGGCTTGCGCCTCGGCCGAAAGCTCGATGATCTCCTTGCCGGCGGCGGTCATGGCCTCGATGCCGGGTTCCTCCACAACATCCCAGAGCCGGCCGATCTCCGGCGCCAGGCTGGCTCCGGAATGCGCGTCGATCACCGCCTTGAGATCGTCGGGCAGGCTCTCGTAGCGCTCCTTGTTCATGGTGAAGACGAAGACCGAGGTGCCGAAGCGCCGGCCGCCCTCGCCCAGCGTGACCGATCCGACGAGTTCGTGCACCCGGAGCGGCAGGGCGATCTCGTAGGGGATCATGGCGCCATCGACGGCACCCCTGGAGAGCGCCTGCGGCAGCTCGGGCACGGGCATGCCGACGGGCTCGGCCCCCCACTCCTCGATCAGCATGGCGCCCGAGCGGGACGGGATGCGCAGCTTGAGGCCCTGGACGTCGTCGAGGCTGCGCACCGGCTTGTCGACCATGAAGAGCGCCTGCCCGGCGTGAGCGTAGATCAGCAGGGGATGGGTGTCGGCGAAGTCCTCGCGCATGAGGTCCATGACATCCTGGATCGCCCGGGAGGTCGCTGCCGCACTGCCGCGATGGACGGTCGGCAACTCGAAAACCTCGGTGCGCGGGAAGGCGCCGGGCGTGTAGCCGAGCAGCGTCCAGACGATATCCGCGACCCCATCCCGGGCCTGGCCGTAGAGCTCGGGGGGCCTGCCGCCCAGCGACATGGACGGGAAGATCTCGATGGCGATCCTGCCATTCGTGGCCTCGGCGATCCGCTCGGCCCATGGCTCCAGGAAGTCGGCCTGGGCCGGTGCCGTGGGCCCGAGGAAGTGGTGCACGGTGAGCGTCACCTCCTGCGCCACTGCCGAGGACGCGAAAAGGACGGCGGCCGCCGCTCCCGTCACCAGGCTGGTCGTTCTTGCCATCACTCTGCCTCCTGATCTCGCGGGCCCGCCCCGAGCCGCTCGCCATCGCCACCGGACCGGCCCCATTCCTGCCCGAACCTGGCGGCGCGGGCGGTGGTCGGCCAGTCGCAATTTGTCCCGTCATCATAGCTCTTCGGCCAGGGAGCGTCAGCCGGCAAAGGTGCCACTGCCGGGGCCTCCGTCACCTGCCGAGTGGTCGCGAAGAAGCGCTGCACCAGGGCTGTTGGCGCATCGCCCAGACGGCTCGCGACGTCCAAGGTGGTCAATGGTGTCGACTGGCTGGTCTTGTGGCCGGTCATGACGCGCTGGCCCTGTCCGTTGTATGAGTTGGGACTTCCAGCGGCAGACGTTCCGCGCGATCATCAGCGACATGGACAGGGACGCGATGATGACGGCGAGCACGACCAGAGCGATCGAGCTGAACCCGGGACTGACCCTCCACGTCCGGCTGGAGGGTCAGGCCGAGGCGCCACCTCTCGTCCTCGTCAACTCACTCGGCAGCGACATCCGGCTCTGGGACGGCATCGCCCCGACGCTCGCCGAGCGCTACCGGGTGGTGCGGTTCGACAAGCGCGGCCATGGTTTGAGCGACACGCCGCCGGGTCCCTACCGGATGACCGATCTCGCGGGCGATCTGGCATCCCTGATGGATGGCCTCGCGACCGGCCCCGCCATCGTCATGGGCATCTCGATCGGCGGCATGATCGCGCAGCGCCTGGCCGTCGCCCGACCAGAGCTGGTTCGGGCGCTGGTTCTCATGAACACCGGCCACCGCATCGGCGATGCCGCGACCTGGGGCGAGCGGATGCGCGCCATCGAGGCGGGCGGGATCGAGGCCATCGCCGATGCCGTCATCGGCCGCTGGCTGCCGGACGCGTGGCGGGCGAAGCACCCGGGCGAGGCCCGTCTCTGGCGCAACATGCTGACCAGAACACCCATGGCCGGCTATCTCGGCTGCTGTGCCGCGCTTCGCGACGCCGACCTGAGCGAGGCGGTGCGGTCGATTGCCGTACCGGCCCTCTGCCTCGCCGGCGAGCGAGATCTGGCAACGCCGCCGGCGCTGCTGGCCCGATTGACCGAGCTCTTGCCGAACGGCCGCCTCGTTGTGCTCGACGGTGCCGCGCATCTGCCCTGCATCGACCAGCCGGAGCGCGTCCGCGTCGAGGTCGCGGGTTTTCTGAAGGAGCACGGGCTTGGCTGACGAACGTTACCAGACGGGCATGACGGTGCGCCGGGAGGTGCTGGGCGACGCCCACGTCAGCAGGGCCGAGGCCACCAAGTCCGCGTTCGACGAGGATTTCCAGCGGCTCATCACCGAGCAGGCCTGGGGGGCGGTTTGGTCGAGGCCGGGGCTCGACCGGCGCACCCGCTCGATGCTGGTGATCGCGCTCCTGGCCGCCCTCGGGCACGAGGAGGAGCTCGCCCTGCACATCCGGGCGACGCGCAACACCGGGGCCACGGTCGAGGATATCAAGGAGGTGCTCTTGATGGTCGCCGTCTATGCCGGGGCGCCGGCCGCCAACACGGCGATCCGGGTGGCCAGGCAGGTGCTGGCGGAGGCAACGTGATGACGGACACGCGCAGCGGGGATTGGCGCGACGAGTTCCTGCCGCGCGACCGTACGGTCCATCCGCCGGCCTTGGCGCCGGCATACAAGACGAGCGTCGTCCGCTCGCCGCAGCAGGCGCTGGTCGCCTTGCAGCAGACGCTTTCGGAGATCACCGGGCCGCTCTTCGGCCCCAACGACCTCGAGCCGCTCGACAACGATCTCATCGCCAATGCGGCCGGCGCGGGGGAGCCGATCGGCGAGCGGATGATCCTCTTCGGCCGGGTCCTCGACGAGAACGGCAGGCCGGTGCCGTGCACGCTGATCGAAATCTGGCAGTGCAACGCCGCCGGCCGCTACCGCCATGTCAACGACGGCTACATGGCGCCGATCGACGCCAATTTCGGCGGTTGCGGCCGGGCGCTGACCGACGACGCGGGCCACTACCATTTCCGGACGATCAAGCCCGGCCCCTATCCCTGGCGCAACCGGGCGAACGACTGGCGGCCGGCGCATATCCACGTCTCGCTCTTCGGCCCGGCCTTCGCGAGCCGGCTGATCACCCAGATGTACTTCCAGGGCGATCCCCTGATCCCCCGTTGTCCGATCCTCGGGGCCATCGGCGATCGGGCCGCCATCGACCGGCTCGTCGCCCCTCTCGACATGGCAGCGGCCGTGCCCTTCGACTGCCTCGCCTACCGCTTCGACATCGTGCTGCGCGGCCGCCGGCAGACCCTGTTCGAGAACCGGCTGGAGGGTGGCTGAGCCATGGACCGGCGCGATTGCCTGCCCGAGACGGCCTCGCAGACGGCGGGGCCCTATCTGCATATTGGGCTCTATCCGTCCGCGGCGGGCCTGCCGATCCGCACCCAGGCGCGGCCGAACGTCGTGGCCGGGCCGAAAATCGCGGGCGATCGCATCCGGATCGAGGGGCTGGTCCTCGACGGCACGGGCTCGATCGTCCGCGACGCCATGGTCGAGCTCTGGCAGGCGGATGCGCATGGCCGCTACCATCATCCGGCCGATGCCCGCGATCTTCCAGAAGTCGCGGGCTTTCGCGGCTGGGGAAGAGCGGTCACGGATTTTCAGACCGGCTTCTGGTGGTTCGAGACGATGAAGCCCGGACGGGTGCCGGGTCGGCAAGGCCAGGGCCTGATGGCGCCACATGTCAGCCTCTGGATCGCGGCCCGCGGCATCAATATGGGCCTGCACACGCGCCTCTACTTCGCCGACGAGGCGGCCGCCAACGAGGCGGACCCGGTACTGCGGCTGATCGAGCAGCCGGTCCGCCGCCAGACGCTGATCGCCGAGCGGCGCGAGCGGGACGGCGAGGTCGTCTACCGTTTCGACATTCGCCTCCAGGGCGAGCGCGAGACGGTGTTCTTCGATGTCTGACCCGGTCTGAGCCGATGTTGGACGCCCATCTGCGTGAAGCCGAGACCGAGGCCCTGCTCGGCGATACCGCCCTGGTCGCTGCGATGGTCGAGGTCGAGGTGGCGCTCGCCCGGGTGCAGAGCCGGCTCGGCCTGATCGACGCGGCTGCCGGCGAAAAGATCGCGAGCGCGCTTGCGGGCTTCACGCCCGATCTCGCGGCGATCGCCGCCGGGCTCGAGCGATCGGCCGTGCCCGTGCCGGCACTTCTCGAGCAGGTCCGCGCGCGCCTTGGCCCGGGGCTCGGCTCGCTCGTGCATTTGGGCGCCACCTCGCAGGACATCGTCGACACGGCCCTGATCCGCCAGCTCGAGAAGGCCCTCGACGAGATCGAGGGGCGGCTGCGGCGGCTCGTGTCGGCACTCGTTGCCCTTGCCGAGCGGCACGCGGCGACGCCGATGCTGGCGCGCACCCGCTTCCAGCAGGCGCTGCCGACCACCTTCGGGCTCAAGGTTGCGGGCTGGCTCGACCCCCTGGTCCGCCACCTGACGCGCCTGGAGCAGCTCCGCCCCCGCCTCCTGGTCGTCCAGCTCGGCGGGGCCGCCGGCACGCTCTCGGCGATGGGCGAAATGGGGCCCAGCGTGATGACGGGGCTCGCCGCCGAGCTCGGCCTCGGTACCCCGGCGATGCCCTGGCACAGCCAGCGCGACGGGCTCCTCGAGCTCGCCTCCTGGCTGGCGCTGGTGACGGGTACGCTCGGCAAGCTCGGCACCGATGTCCTGCTCATGACCCAGAACGAGGTGGGCGAGCTGCGCCAGACCGCGGGCGGCGGTTCGTCCACCCTGCCACAGAAGGCCAACCCCGTGCTGGCCGAAGTCCTCGTCAGCCTTGCCCGGCAGAACGCGACGAGTCTATCGGCGATGGCGCAGGCGCAGCTCCACGCCCATGAGCGGGACGGGACGGCGTGGCAGCTCGAATGGCTGACACTGCCGGGGATGGTCAGCAGCACGGCTGCGGCCCTCGGGCGCAGCCTCCTGCTCGCCGAGACGCTGGTGGTCGTGCCGCAACGGATGCGCGCCAATCTCGAGGCCAGCCGCGGCCTCGTCCTGGCCGAGCCGCTCGGCTTCGCCCTTGCCCGTCACATGCCGCGCGACGCAGCCAAAGGTCAGCTTGCCCGGGCCTGCCGCGAGGTCGAGGCGGATGGCCGGCACTTGGTCGACATTCTCCGCCGAAACGTGGATCTGCCCTTGGATTGGGATGCGCTCGCCGACCCGGCCCGGCATCTGGGAGCGGCCCAGGTACTGCAGGCCCGGGTAGTCGAGCGGGCCAGGGCCGTTCTGTTTGAAGGCGCGAGCGATGCCGGCTGACGGGCGCACCCAGGTCGCGATCATCGGCGGCGGACCCGCGGGGCTCCTGCTGTCGCAACTCCTGCATCGCGCCGGCATCGCCTCGGTCGTCCTCGAGCGCCGCTCGCGCGACTACGTGCTCGGCCGCATCCGCGCCGGGGTCCTGGAGCAGGGCCTGACCGAGATGCTGCGGCGGGCGGGCGTGGGCGAGCGGATGGACCGCGAGGGGCAGATCCACGACGGCGTCAACATCGCCTGCGGCGGTCGGCTGCACCGCATCGACCTCGCCGGCCTCACCGGTGGGCGGCATGTCACGGTCTACGGCCAGACCGAGGTGACGCGCGATCTCTATGCCGCCCGCGACGCCATGGGCGGGGTGATCGTCCACGAGGCCGAGGACGTGGCGCCGCACGATGTCCTGGCCGATCGGCCCTGGGTCAGCTGGCGGCTGGGCGGCGAAGCGCACCGGCTGGATTGCGACTTCATCGCCGGCTGCGACGGCTTTCATGGCGTGAGCCGTGCGAGCCTGCCCGTGGACCGGCTAACCTTGTTCGAGAAGGTCTATCCCTTCGGCTGGCTCGGGGTGCTCGCCGAGACACCACCGGTCAATCCGGAGCTCATCTATGTCCATCACGAGGGCGGCTTCGCCCTCTGCTCGCTGCGGTCGAGCACGCTCAGCCGCTACTACGTTCAGTGCGCCATCGAGGACCGACCGGAGGATTGGACGGACGACCAGTTCTGGACGGAGCTCAGGGCGCGCTTGCCGGTCGGGGTGGCAGAGCAACTGGTCACCGGGCCGGCCATCGAGAAGAGCATCGCCCCCCTGCGCAGCTTCGTCGCCGAGCCCTTGCGTCACGGCCGGCTCTGCCTCGCGGGCGACGCGGCGCACATCGTGCCGCCCACCGGGGCCAAGGGCCTCAATCTCGCGGCCTCGGACATCCATTACCTCTCGACGGCACTCATCGACTTCTATCGGACCGGCAGCGAGGCCGGGCTTCTGGCCTATTCGGAGCGGGCGCTTGCCCGGGTCTGGAAGGCCGAACGCTTCTCCTGGTGGCTGACCGGGCTCTTGCATCGCTTTGCTGACGCCAGCCCGTTCGATGCCCGGGTGCGACGCGCCGAGCTCGACTATCTCCTCGGCTCAGAGGCCGCGAAGACGGCACTGGCCGAGAACTATGTCGGCCTGCCCTACGACTGAGGTGCCGGACACTCGTGACGGCAGCGCGCCATCGACCACCGCCGCGCCGACATCGGTCGGCGAGGGCAAGGGAGAATGAAGCCACCGCGCGATGCTGGTCGAACGCGCCGTGCCGAACATTGTCGGCAAGCGCTGACCCATAGGCGACCGACGGCCACACCTCCGGCAAATGCTGCAGGACCCGCTCGCGGCCGCCCCGTGGCGCGCCGACGTTTCAATGGCGGGCGATGTCGCGACAGCGATTTGATCCCCTTACGGCTCCTTTTGGCAAGGCCGGGAACGCTCGTTCCACCCGATCCAGGCGCCACCGGCACGACGCGTTCCTTGGTGGTATTTTGCCAATACTCAAAGGATGATGACGGTCAAGCCTGCTCGATCGCGACGTCGACGAGGCGTGGGTCGACCTCGGGGAGCAGGACGCGGCCGGTACCGTCGGCGCGCGGTCGGTAGCCGGCGAGCTGGACGGTCATCGGGGCAGCACGCTCCTCCGGGACGGCACAGAGCCCGAGCCGGGTCAAAGTCCGGCCGAGGGACGGGCGGGCGGTGAGCCAGGTGAACGGGATGACGAGCAGCAGGCCGCCGACCACCGGTACCGTCCAGGGCAGGACACTCGGCATTGCGAGTGCGAAGCCGATGAGCATGACGAGGCCGAGCAGGCATTGCGGCCAGAGACCGCGCAGGGCGTCGGTGAAGGCGACGCTGTGATCGGTGCGGCGCTGCGGCTCCCAGCGGACCATCCGGCCGAACGGCAGGCCGGCGATGAAGATCGTCTGCGCCACCGCAATGGCCGGGCCGATGACGAGCGAGAAGCAGAGCTCGACGACGGCTGAAATGCCGAGCATGCGACCGCCACCATAGGCCCGGCGCACTTCGGGCCTGAGAGCCACGTCGATGAGGCCGGCGAGCTTGGGCGTAAGGTTCACCGTCATCATGATGGCAAAAAGCCCGATGCCGAGGGCAATGACGGTCTCGGACCAGATCGCGTCGGTGGCCATGTCACCACCCGCGCTCCAGCCGAAGCCGACGCTCATGGCCTTGGCGAGCCCGACCAACATGAACCCGAGCCAGGCCGGACCGGCCAGATACATCAGGATGGCGAGGGCCAACTGCAGCCGGCCCATGGCGCGAAAGCCGCCGACCGGCAGGAGCTGCCAGTACTGCATGTTGCCCTGACACCAGCGCAGATCGCGGCGGATGAACTCGGGCAGGGTCGGCGGGTTGACCTCGAACGAGCCGCCCTCCTCGGGGATCACCCGGACCTCGTAGCCGGCGCGGCGCATCAGCGCCGCCTCGACTTGGTCGTGGCTGAGGATCAGCCCACCCAGGGGTGGCTTGCCCGGCAGATGCGGCAGCCGGCAGTGGCGCATGAAGGCGTCGGTGCGGATCAGCGCATTGTGCCCCCAATAGGGTCCGGCGTCGCCCAGCCACCAGGCCGAGCCCGTGGTGTAGGAGCGCATGCCGTGACGCATGCCGAACTGGAAGATGCGAGCGAAGGCCGAGGCCGAGGGCAGGCCGACGATCAGCGTCTGCAGGATGCCGAGCCCGGGGTTGCGATCCATGATCCGCACGAGGCGGGTGAGCAGGCGGCCGCTCATCAGGCTGTCGGCATCGAGGGTGACGAAATAGCTGTAGTCGGCACCGCGCCGCTCGAGCCACTCCCAGATGTTGCCCGTCTTGTGGTCGGTGTTGACCGCGCGTCGCCGGTAGCTCAGCCGGTCGGGTGCGGGATCGACGCGACGCCAGGCCTCGAACAACCGCTCCTCTTCGGCGGCAATCGCCGGATCGCGGGTGTCACTGAGGACGAACATGTCGTAGGCATGACCGCTGCCGGCTCGGTCCAGGCTCTCGACTGTCGCCCGCAAGTGGCGATAGACCGCTTCCGGGTCTTCGTCGTGGATCGCCATCAGGAGGGCGGTGCGGCCCTCGAGCGGCCGTTCGGCGTCGCCGTCGCGCAGCATCGGGGTGACGTAGCCGGCCGGGTCGTGCCGCGTGTGCAGGATGACGAGACCGATCACCGCGTTCCAGAAGCCGATGGTCGTCCAGGGCAGGGTGAGCGCGAGGCAGGCGAGCATCAGCCAGTCGAGAATGTCCAGGCCGTCTCGCCCGACCAGCCAGGCGAAGGCGCCCAAAGCGGCCGCGATGCTGGCGAGGACCAGAAAGGCGAAGATCGTTCGGCGCAGGCCGAGGCGTTCGGTGCGGTCCAAGGATGGGCTCGTCATGTTCAACTTTACCGTCTTTCTTGCTCGACTTGGGTGCTTCTGGCGATAATTTCGTCTTCGGCTGGCGTTTGCCGCAGTGCGCAAGCGAATATAGAAGAGACGTCGCGAAGGGCAGAGCCATCCGCTCAATTTTCCGCTATCGGGACTGGACAATCGGTCCGAGCCTGCGGACAGACTTCAGGACATTGGTAAAGGAAAGGAGCCAAGTGTATGACATTGAGCGCTTTGCCCGCCACCGGCAATCGTGTTGCCGCGGCCGGCCGCCGGGCGCTGGCTGCGACATTCCGCCTCGCCGTGCGCTTCGATCTGCATGAGGCGATCGACAATCACTTCAGCTTATCGATTGATGACAATAGCTTTTTGATCAACCCATACGGCATCCACTGGTCACGGCTCCGAGCCTGTGACCTGCTCGTCGCCGACGCTGCAGGCCGGGTGCTCGAGGGCAAGGGCGAGGTCGAGGCCACGGCCCTGCACATCCACGCCGCCATCCATCGCCGCCATCCCAACGCGCGCTGCGTGCTGCACACCCACATGCCCTTCGCCACCGCGATCACCTGCACCGAGGGTGGCAGGCTCTTGCCGGTGAGCCAGACGGCAGCGCTGTTCGACGGGCGGATCGCCTATGACGATCACTATGGCGGGCTCGGCGACAATGCCGCCGAGGGCGATCGACTGGCCGCGGCGATGGCCGAGAAGCCGGTGCTCTTCATGGCCAATCACGGGATCATCACGACCGGTGCCGATCCGGCCGAGGCCTTCAATGCCCTCTACTACATCGAGCGGGCGGCACGGCTGCAGGTCCTCGCGAGTGGCACCGGTCTGCCGCTCAAACGGCTACCGGACGCGATCGTGGCGAAGACAGCCGCCGCCTGGGCCGGCATGGCGGATCACGCCACGCGCCACTTCGCTGCCCTGCTCGAAATGCTCGACGCTGACGAGCCCGACTACGCCGAACTCTAGCGCCGCAGCGCGAACCACCGCCACCCAGAAGGAAACGAACGGTAGGGCGAGGGGAGGATCATCCTCGCCACATTCCTCAAATCACTGCATGCCGGACCTTGGCCGAGACCCATTCGCTCACCAGCACGGTGCCCAGGATCAGCAGCAGAATGAGCGTCACCTGGGGCCATGCCAAGGTGTTCAAGGAGGATTGCAGCTGCAGCCCGATGCCGCCGGCACCGACCAGGCCGAGGATCGTGGACTCGCGGATGTTGATGTCCCAGCGAAAGACGCTGATGCCGAAGAAGGCGGGCAGTACCTGCGGCACGATGCCGTAATCGACGACCTGCATGCCCGATGCGCCGGTGGCGCGCACCGCCTCGACCTGGCTCTCGTCGATCTCCTCGATCGCCTCATAGAGCAGCTTGCCGACGAAGCCGATCGAGCGGAGGGCGATGGCGATGATGCCGGCGAGCAGCCCCGGGCCGATGATCGAGACCAGGAGCAGCGCCCAGATCAGCGAGTTGATCGAGCGGGAAGCGACGATAACGAAAAGGGAGATCGGCCGCAGCAGGACGGCACTCGGTGTGGTGTTGCGCGCCGCACAGAACGCCACCGGCACGGCGATGAAGATGCCCAAGAGCGTGCCGAGCGAGGCGATGTTGATGGTGTCCCAGAGCGGCCAGAGCAGCTGGTCGATATAGGACCAGCGCGGCGGGAACATGCGGTTGCCGAGATCCGCCATCTGCCGCGGCGCATCCGAGACGAAGGCCCAGATCGTGGTCTCGGTCATCAGCTCCCAGCACCAGACCAAAAAGACGACGCAGGCGAACCAGGCGGCCCAGATCGCCCATTGCGTCGGGGTGGTCCGCCGCTGCCAGACCTTGCGGCCGTCGGCCGTGGTGCTGATGGGCATGCTACTGCACCCATTTCCTGACGTAGCTCGAGCTGTACTCGGCCACCATGACGATGCCGATGATGATGAGCAATACCGCCCCGGCACTGTCGTATTCGTAGCGGTCGATCGCGGTGTTGAGGGTGGCGCCGATGCCGCCGGCACCGACGATGCCGATCACCGCGGACTCGCGGAAATTGATGTCGAGGCGGTAGAGGGAAAGGCCGATCAGTCGCGGCATCACTTGGGGTTGGATGCCGTAGTTGATCAGCTGCATGAAGGAGGCACCGGTGGCGCGGATGGCCTCGGCCTGGGCCTCGTCGATATCCTCGATGTCCTCCGCCAATAGCTTGCCCAAAAAGCCGATGGTCGAGAAGGCCAGGGTCAGAAAGCCGGCGAACGGGCCGAAGCCGAACATCACCACGAAGAAGATCGCGATGATCACCTCCTGGAAGGTCCGGCTGATCGCGATGATGCTGCGGCAGAGATAGTAGATCCAAGGCGGGGCGATGTTGCGTGCCGCCCCGATGCCGATCGGGATCGAGATCAGGACGCCCACCACGGTGGAGGTCAGCGTCATCGTCAGGCTCTCGATCAGGCCCTTCTGGATGTCGCCCCAGCGGCTGACGAAGTCCGGCTGGAGGAAGCCGTTGATGAAGCGCAGGCCGCGCTCCAGACCCTCGGCAACCCGCTGCCAGTTGACCTCCACGGTCGACATGGCGAGAACGAGGTAGATCAGGATACCGCCATAGACGAGCCAGCGGGTGGTGCGGTCCTTGATCAGGACCGGCGGCCGTCGCCACTGGCGGCCGGCGACGGGCGAGGCTGCCATGGTCAGGCAAGCCTCGCCATGCGTTCGACCGGAACCTTCTCGGCCGCTGACTGGGCGCCGTAGGTGGCCGCCGCATCGGCCGCATCCTCCGCCGCACTCGCCTGCATCGCGGTCCAATCCTCCTCGCCGTAGATGCGGGTCAGCACCACGTCGTCGAGCTCCACCGGCGGTCCGTCGAACACCACCTCGCCGGCGGTGAGGCCGATGATCCGGTCGACGAACATCTTGGCGAGCATCACGTCGTGGATGTTGATCACCGCGGGCAGCTGCCGCTCGCGGCAGATCTCGAGGATCAGCCGCATGATCTGCCGCGAGGTCTTGGGGTCGAGCGACGCGGTGGGCTCGTCGACCAGCAGGAGCTCCGGGTCCTGCTCGAGCGCCCGGGCGATGCCGACCCGCTGCCGCTGCCCGCCCGACAGTTCGTCGGCCCGCTTGTCGGCATGCTCGGCAAGCCCGACCCGGTCGAGGAGGGCGAAGGCCTTGTCGACATCGGCCTGCGGAAACCGGCGGAAGAGCGAGCGCCAGAACGGGACGTAGCCGAGCCGGCCGGACAGCACGTTCTCCATCACCGTCAGCCGCTCGACCAGCGCGAATTCCTGAAAGATCATGCCGATCCGCCGCCGGGCGCGCCTGAGGTCGCCGCCGGAGAGCCTGGAGAGGTCGACATCGTTCAGATGGATGCTGCCGCCGGTCGGCTCGACCAGCCGGTTGATGCAGCGGATCAAGGTCGACTTGCCGGCACCCGAAGGCCCGATCAGGCCGACCACCTGCCCCTTCTCGACCGTGAAGGAGACGCCCTTGAGCGCATGGTCACCGGTCTTGTAGCGCTTGGCCAGGCTATCCAAACGAAGCATGCACGCGCTATCCCGAAAAAATGACGTGCCCGATGCGGTGCCTCCCGCATCGGGCAGTTACCGTCGACCGTCGGCGCTGTCAGTTGCAGGTGTACGAGACGTTGTTCGCTTCGTCGATCTGCCGGATCACCGCCCAGTCCTCCTGGAACGTGATCGGGATGAACTGCGCCTCGCCCGAGTTCTTGAACTCGGCTTCCAGGGCCGAGCCTTCCCAGGGAAAGCTGAAGAAGGCTTCCTTGATCTTCTCCTGCAGTTCGGGCGTGAGATTGTAGACCACGCCATAGCCCGTGGTCGGGAAGGTCTGCGAGGTGTAGAGCACCTTGAGCTGGTCCGGGGTGACCACGTCGCGCTCGATCATCCGCGCCTTGACCGAGTTGGCGATCGAAGCGGCGTCATAATCCTTGTTGGCGACGCCGAGGATCGAGTTGTCATGGCTGCCGGAGAAGGCGGGCTCGAAGTC
>DAIRDJ010000024.1:0-37065 GCA_036796215.1 Geminicoccaceae bacterium | reverse complement strand
CCGCCGGCCGCCATGTTGACCGAGCAGAAGCCGCCGTGGGCGGCGTAGTTGCAGGTGCCGAACTGGCTCGCCCAAAAGCCGGTCAGGCCCTGGCTCTGGTCGCGGCCGGTGAAGAAAGCGAGCTTCCTCGGATCGCTCTTGCGGACCTCGGCCAGCCAGTCGGTGGCGAGGGCCATCGCCTCGTCCCACTCGATCTCCTGGAACTCGCCGGCGCCGCGCTCGCCGACCCGCTTCAGGGGCTTGGTCAGCCGCGCCGGGGAGAGGTGGTGCATGATCCCGGCCGAGCCCTTGGCACAGAGCACGCCCCGGTTCACCGGATGGTCGGGATTGCCGTCGATGTAGCGGATGCGGCCGTCCAGCATGTGCACGCGGATGCCGCAGCGACAGGCGCACATGTAGCAGGTGGTGGTCTTGATCTCGTCGGCGATGCGGGGTTGCGTGTCGGCTTGCGAGGTCATGTCAACGTTGGCGCTCGATCGTTCAAACCCCGGCTCCCTGTCTCTGCCGAGCGCCGAGCTGCGACGGCTCGGCGACATTTGTCAGCCCCCGGATCAATCGTCAGGGGTTTAGCACGCGTCTTGCCGGCTGGTCACTAGGCGAACACGCGGCGGCAGGCGCTCGCTTGACCCGGTGCATGGCCAGCGCCTAAGTACGGCGCCGCAGCAAAGACCAACGGGCCATCGATCGATCGTGACCGCACCGAGCTTTCAGGAGCTGATCCTCCGGCTGCAGACCTATTGGGGCGGCAAGGGCTGTCTGTTGCTGCAGCCCTATGACATGGAAGTCGGGGCCGGCACGTTTCATCCGGCAACCACGCTTCGCGCCCTTGGTCCCGAGCCCTGGAAGGCGGCCTATGTCCAGCCGTCGCGACGGCCCACCGACGGGCGCTATGGCGAGAACCCCAACCGGCTGCAGCACTATTACCAGTTCCAGGTCATCCTGAAGCCGTCGCCGCCGGACCTGCAGGACCTCTACCTGCAGAGCCTCTATGCGCTCGGGATCGATCCGCGGCTGCACGATCTGCGCTTCGTCGAGGACGACTGGGAGAGCCCGACGCTGGGGGCCTGGGGGCTGGGCTGGGAGGTCTGGTGCGACGGCATGGAGGTCAGCCAGTTCACCTATTTCCAGCAGGTGGGGGGGATCGACTGCCGGCCGGTCTCGGGCGAGCTGACCTACGGTCTCGAGCGCCTCGCGATGTATGTCCAGGGTGTGGAGAACGTCTACGCTCTCGATTTCAACGGTGCCGGGGTCAGCTACGGCGAGGTCTTTCTCCAGGCCGAGCGGGAATACTCGGCGTTCAATTTCGAGATCGCGGATACCGAGGCCCTCTTTCGTCACTTCGCCGATGCCGAGGCCGAATGCGCCCGCATCCTCGAGCGCGGCCTGGCGCTGCCGGCCTACGACCAGTGCTTGAAGGCGAGCCACACTTTCAACCTGCTCGATGCCCGAGGCGTGATCAGCGTCACCGAGCGGCAGGCCTTTATCGGCAGGGTCAGGACGCTGGCCAAGGCCTGTGCCGAGGCGTGGCTCAGGAGCCGCGGGCATGGCTGAGCTCCTGCTCGAGCTCTTCTCCGAGGAGATCCCGGCCGGCATGCAGCCGACGGCGGCCTTGGCGCTCGATCTCGGCCTGCAGGGCAAGCTGAAGGCTGCGGGGATCGAGGCGACGGGTGGCACCACCGTCCATGTCACCCCGCGCCGGCTGGTCTTCGCTCTCGATGGCATCGCCTTGGGCTCGCCCGATCAGACGATCGAGCGGCGCGGGCCGCGGGTCGATGCGCCGACCCAGGCGCGGAACGGATTCTTGAACAGCCTCGGCACCGCGGACTACCGGCTGGGCGAGGTGGAGGACAAGAAGGGGCGGTTCCTGACGGCTACCTTCACCCAGAAAGGCCGCTCGACCGTCGATGTCCTGACGGAGGCCATCCCCGACCTGCTCGCGCATTTTCCCTGGCCCAAATCGATGCGTTGGGCTGACGGCGAGGCACGCTGGGTGCGACCGTTGCAGGCGATCCTCTGCCTTTTCGACGGTGCCGTGGTGCCCTTCAGCTTCGCCGGGATCGCGACCGGCAGGCGCACCTTCGGCCATCGCTTCATGGCACCCGAGGCGATCGAGGTGCGCGATGTTGCGGATTATCAGGCGAAGCTCGAGGCGGCCTTCGTCATGCTCTCGGCCGATGCCCGGCGTCGGGCGATCGAGGCGGCAGCGAAGTGGCTCGCGGAGAGCGTCGGCTGTCGCCTGCGCGCCGACCCTGGGCTCATGGGCGAGCTCATGGGTCTCGTCGAGTGGCCGGTACCGCTTCTCGGCCGGATCGATCAGGCCTTCATGGCGATCCCGCCCGAGGTGCTGGTCTCGACCATGCGGGTGAACCAGAAGTACCTGGCACTCGAGGATGCCGACGGACGGCTCGCCCCCCATTTCATCACGGTTGCCAATATCGAGGCTCCCGATGGCGGTGCTGCGATCACCGCCGGCAACGAGCGGGTGCTCCGCGCGCGGCTTTGGGATGCCAAGTTCTTCTGGGACCAGGACCAGAAGGCGCCGCTCGAAGCCTTGCTGCCCAAGCTCGATGCCATGGTCTTTCATGCCGAACTCGGCACGATGCGCGAGAAGGTGGAGCGTTTGGAGACCCTGGCCGTCGCAATCGCCGATCGGATCGCTGCTGCCGACCGGCTCGTGGTCGAGCGCGCCGCGCGGCTCGCCAAGGCCGATCTCGTCTCCGGCATGGTCGGCGAGTTTCCCGAGGTGCAGGGCATCATGGGCGGCTACTATGCCCGCGCCCAGGGCGAGCTCGAGGCCGTGGCGCAAGCGATCGCCGAGCACTACCGGCCCCTAGGCCCCGCCGATGCGTGCCCGAGCGCCCCTGCATCGGTCGCCGTGGCGCTTGCCGACAAGGTCGATGCGCTCACCGGTTTTTTCGCCGCCGGCATCAAGCCCACGGGCTCGAAGGACCCCTATGCCCTCCGCCGGGCGGCCTTGGGCGTCATCCGTCTGGTCACCGAGAACGGGCTCAGGCTCGATCTCGGTCGGCTCGTCGCAACCGCGCTTCGAGCCTACGGCGAGCGGTTCCAAGCCGTCGATCCCGACACGCTGGCCGGTGAGCTTCGCAGTTTCTTCATCGATCGGCTCAAGGTCCAGGCCAAGGCGCGGGGGATTCGCCACGACCTGATCGAGGCGGTGTTCGCGCGGCGGCCGGACGGCGATCTGGTCCGGGTGCTGGCCCGGGTCGAGGCCTTGCAGGCGTTTCTCGCCACCCCCGACGGTGCCAACCTGCTCGCGGCCTACCGGCGCGCGGCCAATATCGTGCGTATCGAGGAGAAGAAGGAGGGTGCTGCCTTCACGGGTGCCGTCGATCGACAGATCCTCGTCGAGCCGGCCGAGTGCGCCCTGGTGGCCGCCCTCGATGCGGCGCGAGAGGCCTTGCGCGGGCATCTGGTCAGTGAGTCGTTCGCTGCGACCATGGCGGCTCTTGCGGCCTTGCGGCCGGTCGTCGATAAGTTCTTTGACACCGTGCTCGTTAATGTCGAGGAGCCGGCGCTTCGCGTGAACCGACTAAGAATATTAACCCTTTTGCGCGAGGACGTTGATGCGATTGCAGAGTTCTCGGTTATCGAGGAGGCGCCTCGGGCGTAGCGGCGGTGCGCTCACCGCAATAGGAGTGGAGTGGCATGGCCAAGTGGGTCTACGGGTTCGGCGGCGGCACAGCCGATGGTACGGCGTCGATGAAGGCGCTCTTGGGTGGCAAGGGAGCCAATCTCGCCGAAATGTCGGCGCTGGGTCTCCCGGTGCCGCCGGGCTTCACCATCACGACCGAGGTGTGCACCTGGTTCTACGCCAACGATCGACAATACCCGCCCGAGCTCGCGGCCGAGGTCGACGCGGCACTGGCGAAGATCGAGGCTGAGCTCGGCATGCGCTTCGGCGATTCGACGCGCCCGATCTTGTTCTCGGTGCGCTCCGGAGCACCACTCTCGATGCCGGGCATGATGAACACGGTCTTGAACCTCGGGCTCAACGACCGGACGGTCGCGGGCTTGGCCGAGGCCGCCGCCGACGAGCGCTTCGCCTTCGACAGCTACCGCCGCTTCATCCAGATGTACGGTGACGTGGTGCTCGGCGTCGATCACTACCTCTTCGAGGAGGCGCTCGAGGAAGCGAAGGCCGATGCCGGCGTCCGCTTGGACAACGAGCTCGATGCGCTGGCGCTGAAGAAGCTCGTCGAAACCTATAAAGCCATAGTCAAACGCGAGACCGGTCACCCCTTCCCCGATGACCCGAAGGAGCAGCTCTGGGGGGCGATCGGTGCCGTATTCGGCTCGTGGCACGTGCCGCGCGCGGTGACCTATCGTAGGCTGCACAACATCTCCTCCGAGATGGGGACAGCCGTCAACGTCCAGGCAATGGTCTTTGGCAACATGGGCAACGACTGTGCGACGGGAGTCGCGTTCACGCGCAACCCGTCCACCGGTGAGAAGGCCTATTACGGCGAGTTCCTGGTCAACGCCCAGGGCGAGGACGTGGTCGCCGGCATTCGCACGCCGCAACCCCTGAGCCGTGCCATGGCCGAAAGCGGCAGCAGCGACCCCAATTTGGCGCTCGAAACGGTCATGCCGCAATCCTATACCGAGCTGACCGAGGTGTTCGACAAGCTCGAGGCACACTACCGCGAGATGCAGGACATCGAGTTCACGGTGCAGCAGCGTAAGCTCTACATCCTGCAGACCCGTACCGGCAAGCGGACGGCACCTGCTGCCTTGAAGATCGCGGTCGACATGGCCGCCGAGGGACTGATCACCGAGGACGAGGCCATTCTCCGCGTCGATCCGTCCTCCCTCGACCAGCTGTTGCACCCGACCCTCGATCCTGCCCACGAGGCCGAGGTCTTGGCGCATGGTCTGCCGGCCTCGCCCGGGGCGGCCTCCGGCAGGATCGTCTTTCTCGCCGATGACGCGCTCACCCAGACGCAGGCTGGCGAAGCCGTCATCCTGGTCAGGGTCGAGACCTCACCCGACGACATCCACGGCATGCACGCCGCACGCGGCATCCTGACGTCGCGCGGCGGCATGACCAGCCATGCGGCGGTGGTCGCCCGCGGCATGGGCAAGGCCTGCATCTGCGGCGTTGGCGAGCTCTTGATTTCCTATGCCGAGCGGACCGTGACCGTTAGGGGCCGGACGCTGAAGGAGGGCGACTGGATCACCATCGACGGGGCCGCCGGCGTGGTCATGCTCGGCAAGGTGCCGACGGTCGACCCCGTGCTTTCTGGTGATTTCGCGACGCTCATGGACTGGGCCGACAAGAAGCGCCGGCTGCGCATCCGCACCAACGCCGAGACCCCGCTCGATGCCACCACCGCGCTCGGCTTCGGTGCGGAGGGCATCGGGCTCTGTCGCACCGAGCACATGTTCTTTCAGGACGATCGAATTCTCGCCATGCGCGAGATGATCCTCAGCGAGGACGTCGACGGCCGGCGCAAGGCCCTGGCCAAGATAGCGCCCTTCCAGCGCGACGATTTCGTCGAACTCTTCGAGATCATGAAGGGTTTGCCAGTCACCATCCGCCTGCTCGACCCGCCGTTGCACGAGTTCCTGCCGCATAGCAATGCCGAGGACGAGGCGGTGGCTGCGGCTGCCGGCGTCGACGTCAAGCTGGTCCGCCGCCGGGTGGCCGAGCTCCGCGAAGCCAACCCGATGCTGGGCTTGCGCGGCTGCCGGCTCGGCATTCTCTACCCCGAGATCTACGAGATGCAGGCCCGGGCCATCTTCGAGGCGGCCGTCGTCGTCTTCGAGAAGTCGGGCGAGACCGTGACGCCCGAGGTGATGATCCCGCTCGTCTGCAGTTCTAGGGAGCTCGCGATCATTAAAAAGCGGATCGATGCCGTCGCCCAGGCGGTGGCGAAGGAGCGCGGCCGGGAGCCACACTACGAGATCGGCACCATGATCGAGCTGCCGCGTGCTGCCATTCGCGCCAAGGAGATCGCCGAGCACGCGCATTTCTTCAGTTTTGGCACCAACGACCTCACCCAGATGACCCTTGGCCTGAGCCGCGACGATGCCGGCAGCTTCCTCGAGACCTATCTCGCCGAGGAGATCTTCGCCGCGGACCCGTTCCAGTCGCTCGACCAATCCGGCGTCGGCGAGCTGGTGTCGCTGGCCGCGGAGCGCGGCCGGGCCGCCCGGCCGGGGATCAAGCTCGGGATTTGCGGCGAGCACGGTGGCGATCCGGCGTCGATCGGTTTTTGCCATCGCCAAGGTCTCGATTACGTCTCCTGCTCGCCCTACCGCGTTCCGATCGCCCGCTTGGCCGCAGCCCAGGCGGCACTCTCAGAAGGCACCCTTGAGCCGCAGCGCGATCGCTGAGGCGGCGCCGGGCGCCGATCTCGAAACACTGCGCCGAGGCGGCAAGCGCATGCTTGCCCGCACCCTGGCCGGCCTCGAGAGCGAGGCTGGCCGGGGCCGGGCGCGGGCTTTGCTCGATGCCGCCTACCACGCTCCCCAAGGCCGGGTGATCGGGCTCACCGGCCCGCCCGGTGTCGGCAAGTCGTCGCTGCTCTCGCGACTGATCCGGCATTACCGTGACGCGGACGCGACTGTCGCGGTGCTCGCGGTCGACCCCTCGTCGCGGCGGACCCGCGGGGCTTTGCTCGGCGATCGCACCCGGCTCGAGCTCGACCCGGACGATCCCGGCTGCTTCGTCCGCTCGCTCGCCGCCGGTGACCGGCTCGGCGGGCTCGCGGATGCCTGTGTGGCGCTGATGGTCGTGCTGCGGGCGCTGTTCGATATCGTCATCGTCGAGACCGTCGGTGTCGGCCAGTCGGAGACCGAGATCGGCGAGCTCGCCGACACCGTGGTGCTGGTCATTCAGCCCGCCTCGGGCGACAGCCTGCAGTTCATCAAGGCCGGCATCGTCGAGATCCCGGACATCGTCGTCGTCGGCAAGGCCGATCTCGGCGAGCCCGCGGCCCGGGCGCAGGGCGAGGTCGAGGCAGCGCTGCGCCATGCGGCGGCACGGCTCGATGCCTGGCGGCCGCCGGTGCTGCGCCTCTCGGCGCTTACCGGCGAAGGTGTCGCGGCCTTGGCGCGAGCGATCGCCGCCCACGCCGAGCACGACCTGCGTACCGGCGGCGGCGCGGCGCGGCGCTTCGCCCAGAGCCGACAATGGCTGCGTGCAGCACTCAAGGAAGCGCATGGCCGCCGCGGCGTCGAGCGTCTTGCGAACCTGCTCGCCGAAGCCGAGGCCGACCGCGAAGCCTCACCCTTCCACTGGCTCGCGGTGTTGGACCAGGCCTTGGCTCGCCCGAGCAACGGCGATCCCGTGTCGTTCGGCGCCGAGCCGGAGCGGCAGGCTAGAGGCCGATCTCAACCTTGAGTTCTTCGCCCGGCGGTCGCAGGTCAAGCCGGAGGGGCATCTCGCTCAAGCGGAGCGCCGGCCTGCTTTGCCCGGTCGCCGGATCACCGCCGGCCGACTGAGAGGACTTGCGTAGGCGGGCAAAGCGGTGTTGCTAGGTGGCGCTTGGCTTGGCGTGAGGGGCGAAAGGCAATGGCCGGGATCGAGAGGGACCGGGCGGCGATCGTCGAGAAGCTCTATTCGGCCGTCCTGTCCGACGTGCTGGACGGCCTCGGCTATCGCGACCAGGCGATGCGGCCGTTTGTGCGGCCACTCGACGACAGCCTCGTGCTCTTCGGGCGGGCGCGCACCGGGCTCTACATGCCGCGTTATCACGTCGAGCCGGACCACAATCCCTACGAGGTCGAGATCGCACTCGTCGATGATCTCGGTCCTGGCGACGTTGCCGTTTTCGCCTGCAACGGGCCGACCGAGCGGATCGCCCCCTGGGGCGAGCTCCTGTCAACGGCGGCGCGTTGTCGCGGTGCTGGCGGTTGTGTCACCGATGGCCTGGTGCGTGACGTCCGGCAGATCCGGGCGATGCGCTTTCCGGTCTTCGCCGGCGGGATTCGACCGCTCGATTCGATGGGCCGTGGCGAGATGATGGCGAAGGACGTGCCGGTCGTCTGTGGCGGGGTCAGCATCGCCCCCGGTGACCTGATCTTCGGCGACGTCGACGGGGTCGTGGTGCTGCCGGCGGCCGTGGCCGGCGAGGCGCTTGAACGGGCCTTCGCGAAGATCGAGGGCGAGGATCGCACACGCCGAGATTTGCTCGACGGAGAGAGCCTCGCCGAGGTCTTCCGCAGGCACGGGATCCTCTAGTCGCGGTTCGCGAGCGTTGCAAACAGCTCGTCGAGCACGCGGGTCGCAGCGGGCGGGTGCTGGACGGCGCGCGCGGCTTCGAGGTTGGGGCTCGGGTCGCCGACGACGATCAGCCCGACCAGACCCAGCGCATAGCTGCCGCCGCATTTGTGCCCATAGACACCGGGCTCGGTTAAGGTGATCTCCAGGTCTACGCCGACCTGACCCCACCATCCCGCCGCCCCTGGCGGGTGCATGCCGGCGATCAGCCGGCTGGCATACACCTTGTCGGCCATTTCGAGACGTACGCTGTCGCCGGGCTCGATGAAGGTGACCGGTGGATCGAAGCGGGGCAGGCCGCTCGAAGGGTCGGTGACGACCGTGATGGTGTGGACCGACGCCTCGATGGCGCTCACGGGCGGGGCACTGCAAACGAATGCTGCGAGAAGCAGCGCGAACAGGCGATTCATGCTCAAGACGTTCCAGCATAGACGGATCGACCCTTCGGAAGGTGCGCTTTTTGCCGTCCCGTGCCATGCACGACTGATCACGTCCGCGTGCGTGTTGCCCATCGATCTGCTCGTCGGGAGCAAGGCATTGAGCCGATGCGGGATGCGCAAGCGCACCCCGCACCGTGGTTGTCGCTCAGAGCGAGCCCATCAGCGCCGCCGTGTCGTTCATTCGGCAGGAGAAGCCCCACTCGTTGTCGTACCAGGTGGCAATGCGCACGAGCTGGCCGTCGATCACCTTGGTGGAGAGGAGATCGACCGTTGAGCTCGCCGGCTGGTGGTTGAAGTCGATCGAGACGAGCGGCTCGGTGCAGACGTCGAGGACACCTTTCAAGGCGCCGTTGGCGGCTTCGGTCAGCGCCTGATTGATCTCCTCGACCGATGTGCTGCGCCCGGCGACGAAGGTGAGATCGACCATGCTGACGTTCTGGGTGGGTACCCGGATGGCGACCCCGTCGAGCTTGCCCTTGAGTTCCGGCAGGACGAGGCCCACCGCCTTGGCGGCCCCGGTCGAGGTCGGGATCATCGACGCCGTGGCCGCACGGGCCCGGCGCAGGTCCTTGTGGAAGACATCCAAGAGGCTCTGGTCGTTGGTGAAGGCGTGGATGGTGGTCATGTGGCCGCGGACGATGCCTACGGTCTGATTGAGCACCATGGCGGCCGGGGCCAGGCAGTTGGTGGTGCAGGAGGCATTCGAGACCACCTTGTGCTCGGCCTTGAGCTCCTTGTGGTTGACACCGTAGACGACGGTGAGGTCGGCGCCCTCGCCCGGGGCCGAGATCAGCACCTTCTTCGCACCGGCATCGAGATGGGCTGCGGCCTTGTCGCGGGCGGTGAAGATGCCGGTACACTCCATGACGATGTCGACGCCGAGGTCACCCCAGGGCAGCTTGCCGACGTCACGCTCGGCCGTGACCTTGATCGGGCCGGTGCCGACGTCGAGGGTGTCGCCCTCCATCGTCACCTTGCCCGGGTAGCGACCGTGGACGCTGTCGTAGCGCAACAGATGCGCGTTGGTGGCGGGTGGGGCGAGGTCGTTGATGCCGACCACCTGGACATCGGTGCGGCCGTTCTCGGCGATCGCACGCAGGACGTTGCGGCCGATGCGGCCGAAGCCGTTGATGGCGACTTTCACGGTCATGATCATCTCTCCCTAGGTTGTGTTGAGTGGTGGCGTCGATCGGGCAGTGTTGTGGACATCAAACGAGGCCGCGGACCCGGGCGGCTACGACGGCAGGCGTGATGCCGAAATGCTCGTAGAGGGTCTCGTAGGGTGCGCTGGCACCGAAGCTGGTCATGCCGACCACATCGGCCTCGGTCGCCACGTAGCGGGTCCAGCCGAAAGGCGAGGCGGCCTCGACGGCGACCCTCGGGGCTGCACCGAGGACGGAGGCCCGGTAGCCCGGGCCCTGGCGCTCGAAGAGCTCCATGGACGGCATCGAGACCACGGCCGTGGGCACGCTCTCGGCCTCGAGGATCGTCTTGGCCGCCGCGGCGATGCCGACCTCCGAGCCCGTGGCGAGGATCGTGGCACGGCGCTCGCCGGCGGCCTCGGCCAGGACATAGGCCCCTCTGGCCGAGAGGTTGTCCGGGTTGTCCTCGGTGCGCAGCAGCTCGAGGTTCTGCCGGGTCAGCGCCAGGATCGAGGGGCCGGTGCCGTGCTCCAGTGCTGCCTGCCAGCATTCGAGCGTCTCGACTGCATCGCAAGGGCGGAAGACCAGGCAGTTGGGGATGGCGCGCAACGAGGCCAGCTGCTCGATCGGCTGATGCGTCGGGCCGTCCTCGCCGAGACCGATGGAATCGTGCGTGGCAACGACGATCACCCGCTGGCGCATCAGGGCGGCAAGGCGGATGGCGGGCCTGGCGTAGTCGGTGAAGATCAGGAAGGTGCCGCCGTAGGGGATGATGCCACGGTGCAGCGCCATGCCGTTCATGGCGGCCACCATGGCGTGCTCACGGATGCCGTAATGGATGTGGCGGCCCTTGAAGTCGCCGGGCGAGAGGCGCGGCGTGCTCTTGGTATCGGTGTTGTTGGAGCCGGTGAGGTCGGCCGAGCCACCGACCATCTCGGGCACGTGCTCGGTCAAGAGGGAGAGCGCGTTCTGGCTCGCCTTTCTGGTCGCGACCTTGGGCTTCTCGGCTACGAGCTCGCGCTTCATCGCGGCCACGGCGTCGCCCAGGCCTCGCGGCAGGTGGCCTTCGATCGTCCGCAGGAAGGTCTCGCGGGTGGCGGGCTCGGCCGCCTGCAGCCGACCTTCCCAGGCCTCGCGCAACGGCTCGCCCGCTGCACCCGCTGCGGCCCAAAGGGCACGGATGTCGCCCGGCACGTGGAAGGGTGGATGCGACCAGCCGAGATTCTCCCGCGCTCCCTTGATCTCGTCGGCACCCAGCGGCGAGCCGTGGCTCGAGGCCTTGCCGGCCTTGGTCGGTGCCCCCTTGCCGATCACGGTCTTGCAGGCAATCAGGCTCGGTCGCGTGTCGGCCTTGGCGGCCAGGATGGCCTGGTCGATCTCGGCCGGGTCGTGGCCCTCGATCGCCATGGTCTGCCAGCCATAGGCCTGAAAGCGCAACAGCTGGTCGTCCGAACAGGAAAGCTCGGTCGGGCCGTCGATCGAAATACCGTTGTCGTCGAACAGCACGATCAGCTTGCCGAGGCCGTAATGGCCGGCGAGCGAGGCGGCCTCGTGGCTGATCCCCTCCATGAGGTCACCGTCGCTGGCGATCACGTAGGTGTGGTGGTCGACGAGATCGGTGCCGTAGCGGGCGGCGAGCCAGCGCTCGGCCATGGCCATGCCGACCGCCGTGGCGACACCCTGGCCCAGGGGCCCGGTGGTGGTCTCGATGCCGGCGGCGTGGCCGTACTCGGGATGGCCTGCCGTTTTCGAGCCGAGCTGGCGAAAGCGCTTCAGCTCGTCGAGGGTCATGTCGGCATGACCGGTCAGGTGCAGGAGTGCATAGAGCAGCATCGAGCCGTGCCCGGCCGAGAGCACGAAACGGTCGCGGTCCGGCCAGTCCGGGTGTGCGGCGGAGAAGCGCAGGTGCCGGGTGAAGAGGACAGTGGCGACATCGGCCATGCCCATGGGCATGCCGGGATGGCCGGATTTGGCCTGCTCGACGGCGTCCATGGCAAGCGCGCGGATGGCGTTGGCGAGATCGGCGTGACGCGATGCGAGGTCGGACATGGGCTCGTCTTGCTCGGGTTGCGGGCGGCCCCTGCCAGCCGTCCTCGTGTCTGCGGGGATCGAGCGGAGCGGTTTCTCGCCGCGCCGGTCGAACAGTCAGCGCGGTTATTCCAGAGTAGCGGTTGTGCTGCAACTCGGGATCGGTCCAGGCAGCACCATCGATTGACGGATCGTGGAGGCTATGTCATCGAACCCGCACGGTTTGCCGTCCCGCTACGACCAAATGGTGAATAGCAGAGCCATGTCCGCGATCGATCAGGCCCAGGCGCGCCTCGATGCTGCCCTTGAACGGCTCGAACGCGCCCTCGAGACCCGCCGGCAAGCGGCCGACCAGGCCACCGATGCGGCGCTCGCCGCCGAGGTTGAAGGGTTGCGGGGTGAATGCGAGAGCCTGCGCGAGCGCCTGGCCCAGGCCGAGGCGCGCCATGACAAGCTTAAGTCGGCCATGGCGTCGATGGGCACCAGGCTCGATGCGGCGATCGGCGAGCTCGATAGCCTGATCGAGGCGAAGGCGGCCCAATAGACCAGCCGGCACGGCCAAGCGATGAGGTAACGACCAGCATGCCGACCCTCGACATCACGATCCACAACCGGCCGTACAGCGTGCAATGCGGTGAGGGCGAGGAACTCCGGCTCAAGCGCCTGGCGAGCTATGTGGACGCCCGGGTGCGCGAGCAGGCGGCCGCCCACGGCCAGATCGGCGACCCTCGGCTCCTGGTGCTCACGAGCCTGTTGATCGCCGACGAGCTCGACGATGCACTCTCCGAGATCAAGCGGCTGCGGGCGGATGGCGCCAAGGTTTCGGCCGGCGACGACAGCGGCACGGCTGTGATGATCGAGCGGCTGGCCGATCGGCTGGAGCAGCTTGCAGCAGCGGTCGAGACGGCCTAACTATCGTGCAAGCGGGGCTGCCCGGTTCGTCAGCGTCTTCTCAGCGCTCTGGGCCTATTGTGATCCTTCGGGAGCTGCCTCTGTCCGGACCCTGGTCCGGGTATTGCGGCGCCCACCTGCTCAGCAGGACCCAGGGACCACGTCGACGGCAACGGCCAGGGTGGCTCCGCGGCTCACCCTCGTACGCCGCTTGCCGATGACTGCCGGCGCACCGGCCGACCTCAAGCGAGCCCTGCGGCGCGAGTATTTGGCCCGGCGGGCGGCGATAGACGACGACGACCGCCGCATCGCCACCAAGCGGGCACTGCTCAACCTCATGGCGGACTTGCCGCTGGCACCGGAGAGCGTGGTCGCGGCATTCTGGCCCCTGGGTGCCGAGCTCGACACGCGCCCGCTATTATATGCCTTGAATGCACTCGTGATCACGACATGTCTGCCGCGAATGGCCGGCAAGGGGCGACCCTTGGCGTTTCACCGCTATCGGCCGGGCGATGCCCTGCTCGAGGGACCGATGCGCGTGCTCGAGCCTCTGCCCACGGCACCGCCCCTGGTCCCGACCATCGTCGTCGTGCCGATGCTCGCGTTCGACAACGAGGGCTTCAGGCTGGGGTACGGTGGCGGGTTCTACGACCGGACCCTGCCGACCCTCGGCCCCGATCCCGTTGCCATCGGCCTGGCCTTCGAATCGCAGTATATTCCGGCCTTGCCGCACGAGCCCAACGACGTCAGGCTGCAGACCATCGTCACCGACAAGGGTGCTCATCATTTCCCCTGAACCGTCGATCATGAGGGTCGCGACGCGAGAGGCCAGGGCTTGAAGATACTTTTCGTCGGCGACATCGTCGGCCGTGCCGGCCGCGCCGCGGCCATGGCCGAGCTGCCGGGGCTGCGCGAGCGGCTCGGGCTCGATGCCGTCATCGTCAATGCCGAGAATGCCGCCGGTGGCTTCGGCCTGACCGCTGCCATCGCTGCCGATCTCTTCGCCGCCGGGGCCGATCTCTTGACCCTCGGCAATCATGCCTGGGACCAGCGCGAGCTGATCGGCCACATCCAGACCGAACCGCGCATCATCCGCCCACTCAACATGCAGCCCGGCACACCTGGCCAGGGCGTGGGCAATTGTCGCACCGCGCGCGGCCGGCGGATCGTCGTGCTGCAGGTCATGGGCCGGCTCTTCACCGGGCTCTACGGCGATCCGTTCGCGCATCTGGAGACGGCCCTCGGCTCGTGGTTCCTCGGTGGCAATGCCGATGCGATCATCGTCGACGTACATGCCGAGGCCACCAGCGAGAAGGCGGCGATCGGGCATTTCCTCGATGGCCGGGTGTCGCTCGTGGTCGGCACCCACACCCACGTGCCGACCGCCGATTACCGGGTGCTGCCCGGCGGCACCGCCTATATCAGCGATGTCGGGATGACCGGCGATTACGACAGCGTGATCGGCATGGACAAGGCGATCTCGCTCGAGCGCTGGCGTTCGAGCGTGCCCGGTCCACGGCTGCAGCCGGCAGGCGGTGCAGCGACCCTATGCGCCATCCTGGTCGAGACCGACCCCAAGACCGGGCTCGCCACCGGCATCACCCCGCTCAGGCTCGGTGGCAGCCTGGAGCGCACCAGCCCTTAGTTGAACAACGCCCGGTCGAGCTTGCCGGTACGCAGCAAATGATCGACGAGTTCGGCCAGTCGCCCGCTCTCGCTGTGCATGGCGTCGAGAAAGCGGCGCCGCTCGGCCGGGTCGAGATCGGGGTGGTCGCGCAGAATCTCGGCGATCGACAGGATCGACGCCAAGGGTGTGCGCAGCTCGTGCTCGAGGTCGTCCATCGTGCGCAGCGGGCGGCCGAAGCCGAATTGCAGGTCCATGTCGATCCTCTGCTGTCGACCCGGCCCCTCGGGACCGCGTGCTGCAGTGCACCCTACGCCATTGGACTTAACATTCGGTTGCCGCGATAAAAGAGTGGTTGGGGCCACTGCGGCGTTTCATCGCTAACGCAATGGTTGAGAATTGGGCAGTTGCCTACTGGCCGAGCACGATCCCTTCGCGCCTCGGGTCGGCGGCACCCTGCCAGCCGGCGGGCGTGCGGGCGATGACATGCAGGCCGCTGTTCATGTCGGCCAGCGAAACGGAGTGACCGAGGGCCGCGAGGGCCGTCGCCATGTCGGTGACGGTGCTGTTGACCTCGAGCGATGTGTCGCCGTTGAGATTGCTGAAATGGCCGAGACCGACGGCGGTCGCCGCGTCCATCTTCCAATCGAGCATGGCGACGATCGTTTTCGCCACATAGTTGATAATGCGTGCGCCTCCGGGCGAGCCCACGACCAGGACGGGCGTGCCCGCCGGATCGAAGACGATGGTCGGCGCCATCGAGCTGCGCGGCCGCTTGCCGGGCTCGACCCGGTTCGCCACCGGCACGCCATCGACCACCGGACGGAAGGAGAAGTCGGTGAGCTCGTTGTTGAGCAGGAAGCCGCCGGTCATCAGCCGGCTGCCGAAGCCGGTCTCGATCGAGCTCGTCAGCGACACGATGTTGCCGGCCGCATCGACGATCGAGAGGTGGCTCGTGCCGTTCGAAGTCTCCTGGAGTTGCGGGGCGAGGGACGAACCCTCCTGCCAGGGCGGATTGCCGGCGCGGGCGGTGGGCATGGCGAGGGTGTGGTCGATGGCCTGGGCGCGGTGCATCAGGTAGCCGGGGTCGAGCAGGCCGCGCTTGGGAACGCTGACGAAATCCTCGTCCGCGAGATAGAGGGCACGGTCGGCATAGGCGAGCTTCGAGGCCTCGAGGAAGAGGTGCAGGCCGAGTGGCGTGGGCCCGTGGGTCGCCATGTCGACATGCTCCAGCAGGCCCAGGATCTGGCCCACGGCGATGCCGCCCGATGAAGGTGGCCCCATGCCGCAGACGGTGTGGCCGCGATAGTTGGCACAGACCGGCTCGCGCTCGATCACGCGATAGGCTTCGAGGTCGGCCATGGTCAGGCCGTCGCCGGCCTCGCCGACCGTGGCGACCAGCGCCGCACCGATCGCACCCGCGTAGAACGGCGCACTGCCGGATGCGGCGATCTCGCGCAGTGTCGCAGCGAAAGCCGGGTTGGGGAGGATGCTACCTTCGGCGCGGGGACTGCCATTTGCATCGAAGAAGGTGTCCCGGGTGGCAGCGAAGCGGTCCAGGCCGCGCTCGGCGGCGGTCGTGATCGCACCCGCGAGGCGCGGCGTGACGGTGAAGCCCGTCTCGGCGAGGCTGATCGTGGGCTCCAAGAGCTCGGCCCAGGGCCGGCTGCCGAAGCGGGCGTGCAGCTCCTCGAGGAGAAGGAGGGTACCCGGCACGCCCACCGACTGGCCGCCGATCACGGCATCCCAAAAGCCCATGGGCTCGCCACTTTCGGGCTCCATGAAGAGATCGGGACCCACCGTGAGCGGTGCTGTCTCGCGGGCGTCGTACGATGTGAGGGTTTCGGTGGCGGCGTCCCAAAAGAGGAGAAAGCTGCCGCCGCCGATGCCCGAGGATTGGGGCTCGACGAGGTTCAGCATGATCTGGGTCGCGACCATCGCGTCGATCGCGTTGCCGCCGCGTGCGAGCACCGCCTCGCCAACGGCCACGGCCTCGGGATGTGCGGCCGCGACCATGTAGTGGCCGGCGGTCGGCGCCCGATTCTCGCCGATGGCGATCGTGGCCTCGGGCTGAAGCGGTGCTTCGCCCAGAGCCGGGCCGGCGGCAAGGGTCATGGCCAAAAGCGTGAAGCAGCGGCGCATCGTCGGTCCTCCGAGGTGCTGCTGCGAGCCTAGGGGTGCCGGCAGCGAAGGCCAAGCATCGCTTGCCGCTTTGGGGGTGGTCGGGCATCTAGGCGGCTGCACCAGCGGACCAACTCCCCGATGACCTACCCCACGATCAAGATCGCCCGCGGCCACGACCGCCGGCAGAAGGCAGGCTCGCCCTGGCTCTTCTCCAACGAGCTCAGGATGGACGATGCGGCAAAGGCGCTGCCCGCCGGCAGCATCGTTCGCCTCATGGCGCCGACCGGCAAGATCGTGGGGGTGGCCCATTTCAACCCGCATTCGCTGATCGCGGCGCGGCTGTTGAGCCGCAACAAGGACGCGGTGATCGATCGGGCGTACCTGGAGCGACGTATCGCCCGGGCGTTGGCCCTGCGCGAACGGCTCTACGACCGGCCGTTCTACCGGCTGATCCATGCCGAGGGTGACGGGCTGCCGGGTCTCGTCGTCGACCGCTACGGCGATCACGTCGTCGTACAATTGAATACGGCCGGCATGATGGCCTTGGCGGCCGACGTCACGGCCGCCCTCGACGCCGCCCTCGCACCCGCCTCGATCCTGGCCCGCAACGATTCGCCCGGCCGGTCGATGGAGGGCCTCGCCGAGGAGGTTCGGGTTCTGAAGGGCGAGGTGCCGGAGCGTGTCGTGGTCGAGGAGAACGGCCTCGTCTTTGTGACCGACCCGCGCGCCGCCCAGAAAACCGGCTGGTACTACGACCAGTCGATGAACCGGGCGTTCGCGGCGAGGCTCGCCCGGGATGCCCGGGTTCTCGATCTCTACGCCTACGCCGGAGGGTTCGCGCTCACCTGCCTCGCCAGGGGCGCCAAGTCGGCGCTCGCGGTCGACCGGTCGACGGCGATGCTGGCGCTCGCCGATGCCTCGGCCACGCAGCAGGGGGTGGCCCAGCGCTTCTCGACCCGCACGGCCGAGGTCTTCCCGGCGATCGAGGCGCTGGCAGCCGAGAAGGCGCGGTTCGATCTGGTGATCGCCGATCCGCCGGCGTTCGTGCGGGCGAAGAAGGATCTCGCTGTCGGGCTCAGGGGCTACCGCAAGCTCGCCCGCGACGCCTCGGCACTGGTCGCCGAGGCCGGCTTTTTCGTCATGGCCTGCTGCTCGCACAATGTCTCGCCCGACGCCTTCGCCCATGAGGTGACGGCGGGCATTCGGGCGGCGGGACGCGGCGCGCGGCTGCTCTACCAGGCGGGGGCGGCACCCGATCATCCGGTCCACCCGGCACTGCCGGAGACGGCCTATCTGAAATGCCTCGCCTTCGCCCTCGACTGACCGTCGAGGGCTGATGCCAACGTACCACGGCTCGAGCGGATATCAACCAAAGGTTGTTGATTGTGATCGCGGTTAGCACTATAAGCTAAATTCACGCGGTCACTGTCGAGCCGAGGTCGAGCCCTTGCAGCGTTTTTCCCGCGCCTTCGGCAAGTCGCCGATCGGCCCGGCCCCCAAGGGGCAGGCGCTGGTCGAGTGTTTCGCCAAGCTCTGTGCCCAACTCGACCGGCCGCTGCCGGAGACGGACCTGCGCGATCTCTTGCTCGCCGGCGACCGGGTCGATGTGGCGATCCTGACCCGGCTCGCCGAGCGGCTCGGGCTGGAAACGCAGGTGCTGCCGGCAACGGCGAAGCGACTGCGCAAGCTCGAAACACCCTTCGTCCTGCTCAAGGCCGGCAAGCAGCAGGCCTGGCTGGTCCGCTCGCGGATCAAGAGCCGCCTGATGCTGGTCGATCCCCTCAAGGGCGGCCAGACGTTCCCGAGCACGAGCAAGGCTGCGGGCGAACTCGGCGACACCATCCTGCAACTCCGCCAGCGACGGGCAGCCAGTGCAGATGGTCGACACCTCTGGCGGCAGGCGATCTGGCAACGGTTGAAGCCGGTCTTTCTCGAGGTCGGCGTCGCCTCGGTCTGCATCAATCTTCTCGCCCTCGCCATGCCGCTCTTCATGATGACCGTCTACAACAAGGTCATCGGCCAGGGGGCACTCGGCACGCTCGATGTGCTGGCCATCGGCATGGTCACGCTCTTCGGTTTCGAGCTGCTGCTCCGCTCGCTGCGCGGCCATGTCGTGAGTCACACCGGGGCCAAGCTCGATCTCTCGCTCGCGAGCGAGGTCGTCCATCATCTGCTCCGGCTGCCCTATCGCGTGTTCGAGGCGATGCCGGCGGGCCAGTTGATGGAGCGGCTGCGCCAGCTCGATCAGCTGCGCTCGTTCCTCTCCGGCAACCTGCCGCTGCTGCTGGTCGATTTCGCCTTCGTCGGGCTGTTCATCGCCGCCGTCTTTTTCTTCAGCCCGCTGCTCGGCTGGGTGACCCTGGGTGCCCTGCCGCTCTTCATCGGGCTTTCGGCCGTGGCCCAGCTGCGCCAGGGACGGCTGCAGCGGGCGAATTTCCGGGCCACGGCGAAGAAATCGGCCGGGCTCGCCGAGACGGTGACCCAGGCTCTGACGGTCAAGGCCCTGGCCCTCGAGCCCGAGATGCAGCGGCGCTTCGAGGATCGCCAGGTCGAGAGTGCCTGGACCGCGTTCCGTGCCAGCCGCCTCGCCAATGGGGTGGCGGCCACGGGCCAGGTGTTCCAGCATCTGGTCAGCCTCGTTGTGATCTATCTTGGCGCCCGGATGATCGTGGCAGGCGAACTCTCGATCGGGGCGCTGATCGCCTGCACCATCCTCTCCGCCCGGGCCCTGGCGCCGATGCGGCAGATCTTCTTCGCCTGGCAGCAGCTGCAGCAGGCAAAAGATGCGCTGGCCAGGCTCGGTGATCTGATGGCCGAGCAGCCGGAGCAGCCGAAGGCCCCGCTGCCGCTGCCCAACCCGTTGCGCGGGCAGTTCCGCTTCGAGACCGTGAGCTTCACCTACGATCCGGCGAAGCCGCCGGCCCTCGACTGTCTCGATCTTGCGATCGCCCCCGGCGCCATGCTCGCGGTCGTGGGCCCGCCCGGCTCCGGCAAGAGCACCCTGGCCAAGCTCTTGATCGGGCTCGAGCGGCCGGACAGCGGCCGGGTGCTGGTCGACGATGTCGACATCGCCCGCCTCGACCCCGCCGAATACCGGGCCCAGCTCGGCGTCGTGCCGCAGGAGATCCAGCTTTTTGCGGGCTCGATCGCCGAGAATATAGGCATCGCCGCGGTCGACCGGTCGATGCAGCGGGTGGTGGCAGCGGCCAAGTTCGTGGGCATCCACGAAACCATCCAAAAGCTGCCCGACGGCTACGACACAGATCTCGGCGAGCGCGGCAGCGGCCTGTCGCTCGGCCAGCGCCAACTCCTGTGCGTCGCCCGCGCACTGGTCCGCAATCCCCGGCTCCTGGTCCTCGACGAGGCGACCAGTGCCCTCGATCTCGCGAGCGAGGCCTACCTCTTGCGCAATCTCAAGCGCGCCGGCAGCGGGCGGACCATCGTCATGATCACCCACCGGCTCTCGGTGATCGCGATGTGCGACCGGGCGATCCTGCTCGAGCAGGGCCGCCTCGTCATGACCGGTCACCCCAAGGACGTGATCCGCCGTGCCCGCCAGCCGCTTAGGGAAAGCGAGGCCACCGCATGAAGCCCGTCGATCGCGCCCGCTCGCTCAGCCGCCCTGAACCCACGGAGCCGACTACCGAGCTCTTGCCGGGCGATATCCGTGCCTTGCTCGAGCGCCGTCGCTCGCCCGCGGCCGGTCTCCTGATCGGCACCATCGCTCTCCTCCTGACCGCGAGCCTCGCCTGGACGGCCTGGGCGCGGATCGACGAGGTGGTAAAGGCGCAGGGCCAGGTCGAGCCGATCGACCGGGTCAAGCTGATCAACCATCCGCGCGGCGGGCGAGTGGCGACCCTCCAGGTGCGCGAGGGCGAGCGGGTCGAGGCGGGCGAGGTGCTCTTGACCTTCGCGCCCGAGGTCGACGCCAAGCAGCTGGCCGAGTTGCGCGGCCGTTGGCAGGCGCGCCTCGCCGAGGTGGCGGTGCTCGAGGCCGAGGCCGAGGTCGAGGACACCTCCCTCGCACCAGCGGCCGAGCTGCTCGCGCACCGCCCGGATCTCGTCGTCCAGGCCGAAGAGCGGCTCGCCGCCCGGCGCCAGGCCCGCGACGAGCAGCGCGGCGCACTCAGGCGCAATGTCGAGGGCCACGAGGCGGCACTGCGGACGGCAGAGGCGGAGGTGGTCCGGCTGGAGAACGGCAGCCAGCTCTTGGCCCAGCAGTTCGCCTCGGTGCGCGAGCTCACCGACCGCGGCCTCTATCCACGGCTCAAGATGGTCGATATGGAGCGGCAGGTTTCCGATGTGCAGGGCGAGTTCGCCAAGGCCCGGGCGTCGGTCGTCAGTGCCCGAGCCGCACTCGGCGAGAGCGAGAGCCGGCAAAAGGCCTTCGACAGCGACTGGCGATGGGGGCTGCTCGAAGAGCTGAGCGCGGCCCTGGCCGAGCGCGACCAGCTGGTCGAGAAGCTGGGTGCCCAGGACGCGGTCATGGCCGAGCTGGTGCTGACCGCACCGGTCGATGGCATCGTCCAGGAGCTGAAGCCGGCCGCCGCCGGCCAGTCGATTGCACCCAACGAGACGATCCTGAAACTGGTGCCGATGGGCGACGGGCTCGTCATCAAGGCCCTGGTGGCCAACCCCGATATCGGCCGGGTGACCCCCGGCATGGCCGCCACCGTCAAGGTCCGGGCCTACGATTTCGCCCGGTTCGGGGCGATCGAGGGGGTGGTGACCCGGGTGAGTGCCGATGCGATCTCGGCAACCGAGCCCGACGAGCTGCCGAGCTTCGCGGTCGAGGTGATGACGCTCAGGGATCATCTGGGTGACGATGGCGGGTTGCCGGTGCTGCCCGGCATGGTGGTCGATGTCGAACTGCGGGTCGGCGAGCGCTCGATCCTCTCCTATCTCACCGACACGCTGATCACGGTACGCGATCGGGCGTTCAAGGAGGGCTGACCTCGCGCCGCGCGCTACCCTTCTGTCGCTAGGAGTCGCTGCCCGGGCGGGTGCCGAAGTTCTGCTTAACGTTGCGCATCTCGCCGGTCATGGTGACGACCTCGAGCGAGCCATCGGTCATCTTGGCGAGGGTGAAGTCGCGCTCGGCGAAGCCCTGACAGCTGATCGCCCCGGTGAGGGGCAACAATTCGTAGTCCTGGCGCATCTGCTCGTCGCGCCAGAAGTACCGAATGCGCAGCGCCAGCTTTTCCTCGGTCTCCTCGACGACGGTCGATCGGGTGATCGAGCGGATCGCCGGGGCCGTGCACATGCCGCCTTCTTCCGTCGCCTTGTCGAGATAGAAGCGCTGGATTTGCCATTGCAGGCCCGGCACGCCTGCGACCGAAGGGCCTTCCATGCTGCAGGCGGCGACGACCATCGCGAGGGCAGCTGCCGCCACCATCCTCGGGATCCACGCTCGCCACGCTGTCGCCATGATCGCTCCCCGCTGCCGCTGCTCAGGCTGCGGCACGGGCCGCGGCCGCCGGCAGGCTCAAGGAGAATGTCGTGCCGTCCGCCCCGGTTGCCAAGAGGCGCAGCTCGCCGCCGTGCGCCCGGGCGATCTCACGGCTGATGGCGAGCCCGAGCCCGCTGCCTGCACTGTCGCCGCTCCGTGCGAAGGGTTGGAACAAGCGCTCCTGCACGGCTGCTGGCAGGCCGGGGCCGGTATCGCCGATGTCGACCGTCAAGGTTCGACCGTCACTCCGACTGACGAAGGTCAGCCGGCCGCCGTCGGGCATCGCCTCGATCGCGTTCTTGGCGAGGTTCAAAAAGAGCCGGTGGAGCTGGTCCGCATCACCGCGGATGTTGCAGCCCGCGGCCACCGCGTTCTCGACCCGTGTTGCGGGCGGCGGCTGCAAAGCGGCCACCACGTCGTCGATCAGCTGACGCAGCTCGACCTCGGCCAGCCGCGGCCGTGGCGGCCGGCTCCTGGCGAAGTCGAGCGCGTCCTGGCAGAGGCGGACCGCCCGCTCCAGGGTCTTCATGAGCTTGGATGCGACGGCGCGCACGGCGGGATCGGCGCTCTCTTCCAGCCGGTCGGAGACCAGAAGAGCGGTGCCCAGGATGTTGCGCAGATCGTGGTTGAGCTTGCTCACCGTCTCGCCGAGGGCTGCCAGCCGGGTCTTTTGCGCCAAGGCCTGGCGCAGGTCACGGGTCATCGCATCCAGCTCGCGATCGACGATCCCGAGCTCGTCGCTGCGCGGCGAAGGGGCGCCATCCCGGCTCTGGTCCTCGGGCCGGAGGCGGAACCGGGCCAGCCGTTCGGTGATCCCGGTCAGCGGGCGGACGATCAGCTGGCGGAGTGCAAAAAAGAGCAGCGCCGCCACGATCAGCGAGAGCACCAGCGAGAGCATCAGGATGCGCCAGGCATAGTCGGTCATCGCGGCATGGAGCGGCAGCTCGGTCAGCGTCACCTCGACCGTGGTGCCGAACTGCATCGGCGCCGGGCCGACCACCCGGATCACCCGCTGGCCGCGATGCGCCAGGGTCTCGAACGCGGCCGTGATCAGTCCGAGCCAGGTCGCCCCACCGAGTTCGATCGTGGTGTCGGCCGGTGCCTCGATGCCGAGCATCAACATCCGCTCGCCACGCACAATCGTCACCGAGAGCACCCCGGCATGGGTCAACAACGCGTCCGCGGTCGCGGCCGTCAGCTGCTCGGTCTCGTAGCCGAGGCCGATGGTCGCAAGATGGGCCGCGGCGATCCGCTCCTCGAGGTAGGCGAGGCGGAAGCGGGCAATCGAGGGGAGGAAGATCAAGACCTCGCCGAGCAGCAGAAAGGCCACGGTCAGGAGCAGGAGCCGGGCCGAGAGCGACCGGCCGAAAGGCGGACGACCACCGACCGCGGCCACCGTCAGGCGGGCTTCGCTGCTGGGTGGGCCCTTCCCGCCGGTGCGGGCAGGGTGGCACGGTTCGAAAATGGGCTCGGGCGCATCGGTAAAAAAAATCAGCTGTCGCTGTCGTTGAGAGCCCAATCATAGCTGTAGGCGTCGATGCTCTCAACGCTGGCAAGCAGTTGCGTCGTGGTGCTTTCGGCATAGGCGCGCAAATGGGCGAGCACACCCGCCTCGCTGCCGCCGAAATCGGCCTGGAACCAGTCGTAGATGCTGGATGCGGTCAGCCGGTCGGCGCCGAAGCTGCGGGCGATCCGGGCGATGCCGCGGGGGTGGTTGACGTAGTCCCTGGCACCGCGGTCGAGCATGGCGTCGAGCCGGCTCGCCGAGAAGGGTTCGGGCTGCAGATTGGGGCAGCCGATCGAGGCGCAATTGACCGCGTAATGGATGCGCGGGTCCTGCCAGATGGGCCGGAGGATGCGGTGTTCGATATCGTCGAGGGACAGCGCTTCGCCGTTGACGGTGACGAGCTTTCGTCCCCAGGGCCCACGGCTGAAGAGGCCCGGCGAGATGTTGATCTCGCGGATGCTCTGCACCGGGTAGCGCTCGACGACGACCAGGAGTGTCAGGGCGTTGTAGAAGTTGATCCAGTAGGCCATTTGTTCCGGGCGGCCGAGCCGGTCCGGGTCGACCTCTTCGAGATTTCGAATGTAGTGCTCGAGCGCCTGGCGGCCGTTCGCCTTCAGGGCGGCGTAGCGCACGCGATTGATGCCGTCGGCGTGGCCGGTGACGTAGCGCTGCAGAAGGTCGGCATAGGTGCCATGGTCAACTGTCGTGGTCGACGCTGCATCATGGGGCTGCCAGCGTGGCCAGAGCTCTGCTTCAGGCGCCGCTGCGGCAGGCCTCGCCACGGTGGCGGCCAGGGCGAGCAGCAGCAGCAGTCGGGCACGCATCGGCAAAGCCAGCGACTTCGCCGCTGGCGAGCAGGGGTACGGCAAGGCGGGGCTCCAAGGTTGTTTGACAGGCTGCCACAGCCCGCTTATGTGTGCCTTTCGGTCGGCCACGCGCCGTCCGGCACGCACGAATTTTTGCCGATAACGAGGATGTGACCCGTGAAGAGAACGTACCAGCCGAGCCGGCTCGTGCGCAAAAGGCGCCACGGCTTTCGCGCGCGCATGGCCACCGTCGGCGGCCGGCGCGTCATTCGCGCCCGTCGGGCCAAGGGCCGCAAGCGCCTGAGCGCTTGACGCGGTTTCGCACCACCCCTGACGCACAACGAAGCACGCGGTGTCGATCTGCTCGCCTCCCTCGAGAAGCGTCGGGACTTTCTCAGATGCGCCCGTGGCCGTAAGGCCGTGCGGCGTTCGTTCGTCCTGCAAATGGCCGCTAAGCCGGAAGGCTTGCTCGACCCGGTCCCTCGGGTGGGCTTCACCGCGTCCCGGAAGATCGGTGGTGCCGTCGCGCGCAATCGGGCAAAGCGGCGGCTTCGCGCCGCCGCCGGGTCGACCATGCCGGGTCGTGCCCTGCCGGGCGTCGACTACGTGCTCGTCGCCCGGTCCGCGGTGCTGACATGCGGTTTCTCGCACGTCGAGGCGGAGTTGCGCTCGGCCATGGCCGAACTCGCAAAAAAGCGGGACAGGGAGTCGGAGCCGTTGCCCGTGCCGGAGGCGGCCTCCTCGACCGCGTCTTGAGCCTCGTCCTTCAGGGACTCGTCCTCCTTTACCGCTACCTGATCTCGCCGATGCTGCCGCATAGCTGCCGCTTTGCCCCGACCTGCTCGCTCTATGCGCTCGACGCCGTGCGGGCACACGGCGGCCTCTGGGGTGGTTGGCTGGCGCTGCGCCGCGTCGTCCGTTGTCATCCTTGGGGCGGGTCGGGTTTCGACCCGGTTCCGCCCGCCCGGTGCGCGCCGTGCGCGCGGCACCGACACCTCCCAAAAGACGTCTCGGAACCGATCGGTCCGCCTTTATGACTGACCAAAAGAACCTCATCCTCGCCATCGTCTTCTCGGTCGGCATCATCCTGCTCTTCCAGGTGTTCTACGAGATGCCGCGGTTGCGCGAGCAGGAGCGCCTGCGCGAGCTGCAGGAAGCATCCGAGCAGCAGCGGGAGGCGGTGACCCGCCCTGCGCCTACGGCTGAAGGGCGGGCGCCCGACGCCGAGGCCCTGGGGCAGGCCCTCGATCCCGGGACCGGCGTCGCAGCCGCCACCAGCCGCGAGGGGGCGCTGGCGCAGACCCAGCGGGTCGATATCGACAACGGCCGAGTGCTCGGCTCGATCGCCCTCAGGGGCGGGCGCATCGACGACATCACCCTCGCCGACTACCGCCAGTACCTGTCGCCCACGGCACCCGACGTCGAACTCCTGAATCCGGTGGGTGTATCGACCCCGTACTTCGCGGAGTTCGGCTGGGTGGCGACGGGCGGTGTCACCGTGCCCGATGGCGAGACGGTCTGGGAGACCACGGGTGACCGGCTGACCGCGACCGAGCCCGTCGATTTCCGCTGGAACAACGGCGAAGGCCTGATTTTCAAGAAGCGCATCAGCCTCGACGAGAACTTCATGTTCACGATCGCACGTTCGGTCGAGAACGCCAGCGGCGAGACAGCCACCCTCTACCCCTACGGTCTCATCACCCGCTGGCCGACCCCAGACATCATGGGCTTCTTCATCCTGCACGAAGGCCCGATCGGTGTGCTCGACGGCACGTTGAAGGAGATCGACTACTCGACGTTGCAGGGCGGCGAGCCGCAACGTTTCGAGAGCACCGGCGGCTGGCTCGGCTTCACTGACAAGTACTGGCTGGGGGCGCTGATCCCGGATCAGGCGGAGACCCTCGAGGCCAATTTCCGCCACACGCTCCGCCAGGGCGAGGATCGCTACCAGGTGGACTATCTGGGCCAGGCCCGGGTGATCCCGGCCGGCGGGCAGGTGACCGTCACCGATCGGGTGTTCGCCGGGGCCAAGGAGGTGAACCTCCTCGACATCTACAGTGCCCGCTACGGCATTCCGCTGTTCGACAGGGCGGTGGATTTCGGCTGGTTCTATTTTCTGACCAAGCCGATCTTCCATGTGCTGACGTGGCTCTATGCCATTCTCGGCAATTACGGGCTTGCCATCCTGGCACTGACGCTGATCGTCAAGCTCCTCTTCTACCCGCTGGCGAACAAGTCCTACCGATCGATGAGCCAGATGAAGAAGCTGCAGCCGGAGATGGTCAAGCTGCGCGAACGATACGAGAACGACAAGCAGAAGATGCAGCAGGAGCTGATGGCGCTCTACAAGCGGGAGAAGGTCAATCCCTTGGCCGGTTGCTTGCCGATTCTGGTGCAGATCCCGGTGTTCTTCGCGCTCTACAAGGTACTCTTCGTCTCGATCGAGATGCGGCACGCGCCGTTCTTCGGCTGGGTTCAGGACCTCTCGGCCCCGGATCCCACCAGCATCTTCAACCTCTTCGGGCTTCTGCCGTTCGATCCGCCGAGCTTCCTGATGATCGGTATTTGGCCCCTGCTCATGGGGGTCACCATGTTCCTGCAGTTCAAACTGAACCCGCAGCCGGCCGATCCGATCCAGGCCAAGGTGATGATGTTCCTGCCCCTCATGTTCATCTTCCTTTTTGCCACATTCCCGGCCGGGCTCGTCATCTACTGGACCTGGAACAACGTGCTCTCGATCGCCCAGCAATGGCTGATCATGAAGCGCATGGGCGTGAAGATGGGCTGAGGATGGGCACCGCACCGCAAACGGCTGCCGACAAGCCTGAACGCGTGGTTCCGCTGTTTTCAGCGTCGGTGATCGAGCGACGGATCGACGAGCTGGCGCTCGCCATTGCTGCGACCGTGCCCTTGGACGTCACCGTCGTCGGCCTCCTGAAGGGCAGCTTCATGTTCGCGGCCGACCTGATCCGCGCCCTCGATCGGCACGGGCTCGAGCCCTATGTCGAGTTTCTGCAGGTCAGCTCCTACGGCCTCGAGCAGCAGTCGAGTGGCCGGGTCAAGGTGATCGGCGGCATGCCCGAGACCGCGAGCGGCAAGGATGTGCTGCTCATCGACGACATCCAGGACACCGGCAGAACCCTTTCGTTCACGGCCGACCTCCTGAGGGGCCACGGTGCCCGGCACATCTGGTCTGTCGCCCTCCTGGACAAGCCGTCGCGACGGACCGTTCCCTTCGACGTCGACTTCATCGGCTTCGAGATCGAAGACGTCTTCGTCGTCGGCTACGGCATCGACTATGCCGAGCGCTACCGGCATCTGCCGTTCATCGGCCGTGTCGAGCAGGACTGAGACCACCGACGCAGCGGCAGCACGGGCCGAGGCGGCACGTCTGCTCTTCGCCCGCCCGCCGCGCTTCATGCTGGGTGTCGCTAGGCTCAAGCAGCTGCCGGACGCGGCCGGCCCCGAGGTCGCGATCGCCGGCCGCTCCAATGTCGGCAAGTCCAGCCTGATCAATGCGCTGACCGGCCGCGGCGACCTCGCCCGGATCTCCAACACGCCGGGCCGCACCCAGGAGCTCAACTATTTCGAGCTCGACGGCCGGCTGCGCCTCGTCGACCTGCCGGGCTATGGTTACGCCAGGGCACCCAAGGCCAAGGTCGAGGCCTGGACCGAGCTCGTCTTCGCCTTCTTGCGCGGTCGGCCGACCTTGCGCCTAGTGGTGCTCCTGATCGACGGCCGGCACGGCTTCAAGCCGGTGGACGAGGAGGCGATGACGCTGCTCGGCAAGGCGGCGGTCCCCTTCGTCGTGGTGCTGACCAAGGCCGATCTCGTCAAGCGGGCCGAGCTCGAGCGGCGAGTGGCCGAGATGAAGGCCGCCCTCGCCAGGAAGCCTGCCGCCTGGCCCGGGGTCTTGACCACGAGTGCAAAGGAGCGTTACGGCCTGGACGGGCTGCGCGAGTTGCTGGCGGGTCTGCTCGAGCACGCCTGACCGAGAGCGAAGGGAGAGAGCCGCGATGATCGTGAGGCCGGATCAGAATGCGACCGACAAGGCTGCCGTCGCCCACACACTGATTGAAGCGCTGCCTTACATGCGCCGGCATCACGGGGCGACCTTCGTGATCAAGTATGGCGGCCATGCGATGGGCGAGGAGCATCTGGCCAAGGACTTCGCCCGCGACGTGGTGCTCTTGAAGCAGGTCGGCATCAACCCCGTGGTGGTCCACGGCGGCGGGCCGCAGATCAAGGCGATGCTCGATCGGCTCGCGATCAAGAGCGATTTCGTCGACGGGCTCAGGGTGACCGATGCGCCTACGGTCGAGGTGGTCGAGATGGTCCTCGCCGGCAAGATCAACAAGGAGATCGCCTCGGCGATCCAGGCAGCGGGTGGCAAGGCCGTCGGCATTTGCGGCAAGGACGCGCGACTGATCACGGCCGAGCGGCTGACCCGCACCCGACGCGATCCTGACAGCAATATCGAGGCGGTGATCGATCTGGGCTTCGTCGGCGAGCCCAAGCTGGTCGATCCCAGCATCCTCGAGCTCCTGGCCAAATCCGAGATCATCCCGGTGATCGCCCCGATCGGCGCCGGGCCGGATGGCGAGACCTACAACATCAACGCGGATACCGCAGCCGGCGCGATTGCCGGGGCCCTGCAGGCCAGGCGCCTGTTGATGCTCACCGACGTCAAGGGCGTGCTCGACAAGGCGGGCCAACTGCTCTCGATGCTCGGCCTCGACGAGGTCCGAGCCTTGATCGCCGACGGCACGATCCACGGTGGGATGATCCCCAAGGTCGAAACCTGCATGGCCGCGATCGAGGCCGGCGTCGGCGCCGCCACCATCCTCGACGGCCGCGTTCCCCACGCGCTGCTGCTCGAGCTCTTCACCGAACACGGCATCGGCACGCAGATCCGCCGAGCTCCACCGGCACATGACGATGGGGACTGCAACGTCTGACAGGTGGCACCTCGGACATCGTCTCGCTTGCCGTTGTCGCTCTCCTGCTCACCGCTATTCTTCTCGGCGGCATGCTCTTCTTCTCCGCGGCTTTCGCCCCTCTGGTCTTCATGAAGCTGCCGGGCGAGGCCGCCGGCCGGTTCATCCGGCAGGTGTACCCGGTCTACTACTCGGCCGGTGCGGCCGTGGCCCTCGTTGCCGTTCTGGTCAGCTACTGGAGTCTCCCGTGTCTCGTCATGGCGCTCGTCGGCTTCGCGTTCCTGGTCGCACGCTTCTGGCTGATGCCCGAGATCAACCGACATCGCGACCTGGGGCTCGCCGGCGATGCTGCGGCCATGGTTGGTTCGAGCGGCTGCATGGTGCCAGTGTGGCACTCAATGCCGTGCAGATGCTGGGCGTTCTCGCGGCTTTTGCGCTCATCGCCCGGGGCTGGCGCTAGTCTCACGGCCTGCTGACGCGCTCGTGACGAGACGCGATTTGAGCGAGGACGGCATCGACCCTAAATTCCGCCCGCAACAACGCAGTGAAGGAACCAACGGACATGCTCCGCACCACCCTTCTCGCCAGCGCCGTGCTCGTCGCGGCGAGCACGGCGGCCCTGGCCGGGCCGCAATATGTCGACGAGACCGGCTTTGCCGCTAGTGGCTACGACCCGGTCGCCTTCTTCGAGCTCGACCAGGCGGCCGTGGGCGAGGCGCAGCCCGGCGCCGTGCCGGGTCGCGCCGACATCACCGCCGATTGGAACGGGGCCACCTGGGCGTTCTCGAGCGAGGCCAATCGCGACCGCTTCCTCGCGGATCCCGAGGCCTACGCTCCGGCCTTCGACGGGCATTGCGCTTTCGGCGTCGCCAAGGGCGGCAAGGTGCCGGCCAACCCCAATCTCTGGCGGATCGAAAACGGCACGCTCTACCTCAACCTGTCGCCGCCGGTGCAGGGGATGTGGGTCGATGACATCGCCGGCAACTTGGAGGCGGCGACGGCCAATTGGCAGTCGCTCGAGACCGAGGCCGCCTCGGACGATACCTGGACCAGGCTGGATGCCAATGCCGGCACCTACCAGTCCTTGGCACCGATCGGGGGTTGAGGCCGAGGCACCAACCCCATCGTCAATCAACCTGACCAACGGAGATCAACATGAGCATGAAATCAACCACTACCGCTGCCTTTGTCGCCGGTGCCGTTGCTGCGGCTATCGCCGGCAGCGTCACCACCCCGGCGCACGCCGCAAACGAGAAATGCTATGGCATCTCGCTCGCCGGCCAGAACGACTGCAAAGCTGGCCCCGGCACGACCTGCGCCGGTTCCTCGACCGTCGACTACCAGGGCAATGCCTGGACGTTGGTGCCCGAGGGGACCTGCGAGAACTACGGGGCCGCCGCCGAGCCAGAGTTCCAGCTCCCGGACGGCCGAACGGGCTCTCTTTCGGAACTCGATCGCGACCTGCCGGCCTGATCGGAGCGGGGGCGGTGCCCGTCGGCGCCGCCCCACTGCCGCCGTCCTGGGAGACACGTCTTGTGCACTGCCATCCCTGCCGCTGCCGGGCTCGGCCTCAAGGCCCAGCACTACCGCGAGATTGAGGACAGCCTGCCGGCGGTGGGCTGGTTTGAGGTGCATCCCGAGAACTATATGGGCGAAGGCGGCCCGCCGCACCGCCATCTCACGGCGATCCGTGCCCACTACCCGCTTTCGCTGCATGGTGTCGGGCTGTCGATCGGGGGTGCCGACCCGCTGGACGAAGTGCATCTCGGGCGGCTGCGGAACCTCTGCGACCGCTACGAACCTGGGCTGGTCTCCGAGCATCTCGCCTGGTCGACCCACTCGGGCATCTTCTTCAACGATCTTCTGCCCTTGCCCTATACGGACACCACCCTCAGGCGCGTCGCGGACCATATCGACCGTGTGCAGGAGGTTCTCGGCCGCCGCATCCTCTTGGAAAACCCGTCCTCCTATCTGCACTTCGAAGCCAGCACCTTCACCGAGACGGCGTTCCTGGCCGAGATCACGGCGCGGACCGGCTGCGGCCTTCTCCTCGACGTGAACAATGTTTTCGTCTCGGCAGCAAATCTAGGCTTCTCGCCGCAAACCTACCTTGCCGATTTCCCGCTCCATGTAGTGCGCGAGATTCACCTGGGTGGTTATGCCGCCGAGCCGGATGGGCTGCTGATCGACGCCCACGATCGCGCCGTTGCCGATCCGGTGTGGTCGCTTTACCGCGTGCTCTTGTGCGCGACCGGGCCGCTGCCGACACTGGTGGAGTGGGACAACGGCGTGCCGGTCTGGCCGGTGCTTTTCGCCGAGGCCGAGGCGGCACAGGCGCTGCTCGACGCGGCAAGCCAGACGGATCATGCCCTTGCCCTCGCCAGCTGACTTCGGCGCCGCGCTGCTGGCCCCCGATGTAGCGCCGCCGCTTGGACTGACGCCGGCCGGCCGCTTTGCCGTCTATCGCAACAATGTCATGTCCAGCCTGATCGAGGCCCTGGCCGCCGCTTATCCCGCCGTCCGGTCGCTGGTCGGTGAGCGCTTCTTTCAGGCGGCTGCAATCGTCCACGTCAGGGCCGAGCCACCGACGAGCCCGGTCCTGCTCCACTACGGCGCCGGTTTCCCGGCCTTCATCGAGAGCTTCGCACCGGCCAGCCGCCTCCCTTACCTCGGCGATGTGGCCCGGCTCGAGCGAGCGTGGCTCGAGGCCTATCACGCGGCCGAGTCAGCGCCGCTGCCGCTTCAGGTACTGCGCCAGATAGCCGGCGAGGCCACCGCCGACGCTCGCTTGACGCTCCACCCGAGCACGCGGCTGATCGTCTCCCGCTTTCCAATCGTCAGCCTCTGGGCCGCCAATACCGGGCGGAGCAGCCACGATGCCGTCGATCTGAGCCGTCCCGAGACAGCGCTCGTCGTCCGACCTGCGGCCGACGTCCAGGTGTACCCCATCGACCAAGGCTTCGCGACACTGCTCGGCTGCCTCCTGCGGCGGCGGACGTTGGCGGATGCAGCCGGGGCGGCGCTTGCGGCCATGCCTGCGTTCGATTTCGCGAAGGCGCTGCAGCACCTCTTCACGCGTGGCGTCGTCATCGCTATCACCCCATCCGAGCTTCGGAGACCCGTGCCATGATCGACGATCTCGTCAACCTGCACGACCGCTTCTTTCAAAAGCTCCAGGCCGCGACCGATGGCTGGCTGCTCGGCCTTGCCGCCCGCCTCGCCTTCGCCGGGGTGCTCCTGGTCTATTTTTGGAACGCCGCGCTGACCAAGCTCGGCAGCGGCATCATGGGGATCATTCAGCTCAGCCCCGGTGCCTACATGCAGATCCTGCCGGGGCCCATGGAGGCCGCGGGCTACGACCCGGGCGCGCTCTCCCTGCACCATCATCTGATCGTCTACGTCGGCACCTACGCCGAGTTCATCCTCCCTGCCCTTGTCGTCCTCGGTCTCTTCACCCGCTTGGCGGCGCTGGGCATGATCGGCTTCGTCGCCGTTCAGACCTATGTCGACATCGCCTTTCACGGTGCCGACGAGCGCACCATCGGCGCCCTCTTCGACCGCTTCTCGGACTCGGCGATCACCGACCAGCGCACCCTCTGGCTGATCCCGCTGGTCTATCTGATCGTCAAGGGGGCAGGGGTTATCTCCCTCGACCACCTCCTCGCCCGCCGTTTCAAGGACCCGCTGGACGCGCCGCTGCCCGCCTTCCGCTGAGGGCCGGGGCTGGACAAGTGCAGTGGATCGCGGCATCCCAGCGCTTACTGCTCTCCCCAGCCCGAAGAGCCCACCGATGCCCGTCCACCGCTCGCGCACCTCGATCCGCGACGTCGAGCACGCCTTCGCCAAGGACGGCGGCCTTGCGGTGTTGCAGGGCAATCTCGCAGCGGACGCCTGCATCGTGAAGACCGCCGGCGTCGACGAGAGTATTCTCGTCTTCTCCGGCCCCGCCCGCGTCTACGAGAGCCAGGACGCCGCCGTCGCCGGGATCCTCAAGGGCGAGGTCCAGGCGGGCGAGGTCGTGGTCATCCGCTACGAGGGGCCGAAGGGTGGGCCCGGCATGCAGGAGATGCTCTATCCGACGAGCTAGCTGAAATCGAAGGGCCTCGGCAAAGCCTGTGCGCTGGTCCACCGATGGCCGCTTCTCGGGCGGAGCCTCGGGCCTCTCGATCGGCCACGTCTCGCCGGAAGCCGCCGAGGGCGGGCTGATCGGCCTCGTCGAGACGGGCGACACCATTGCTATCGACATCCCCAACCGCCGGATCAGCCTCGAGGTCGAGGACGGGGTCATCGCTGACCGCCGTGCCGCCATGCTCGCCCGCGGGGCGGCAGCTTGGCTTGGCAGCCGGCCAAGCGCGAGCGCAAGGTCTCGACGGCGCTCAAGGCCTATGCGGCGTTCGCTATGAGTGCGGCCAAGGGGGCGGTGAGGGACGTCGAGCAGCGGGGGCGGTAGGGTGCTTCGGAGAGATTATCGACGATAGATATCTTGATACCTATCAAATGGGTTTTGTCATATGGGGCGAACGAGCTTCCGATGTCGAGGATGCCATGACCGAGCGCACTGCCAAACTCTTCACAACCGGCCGCAGCCAGGCGGTTCGGCTGCCTGTCGAGTTCCGCTTCGAGGGCAGCGAAGTCTATATCCGCCGCGATCCCGAGACGGGGGATGTGATCCTCTCCAAGCGGCCAGGGTCCTGGGACGGGCTCTTTGCGCTTTACGAGGACGGCGCCGTGCCGGAAGACGTCATGGGACCGGAGGATCGCGCGCGGCCCGAGGCGCACCGTGATTCGTTCGCGGGCTGGAGGGAGTGACCGGCTAACTTCTCGACACAATGATCGCGAGTTTCGTCATCAAGGGCAATCGCCCGGAGATCACGGCCCGCCTCGCCTCCTTGCCGATGGCGGCAATCGCTGTCTCGGCCGTGACCGAGGCCGAGCTGCTCTCTGGCGTTGCCCGGCGCGGCTACCCCCCGAAGCTCCGGCACCGTGTCGGCGAGTTCCTCGCCCGCGTGTAGGTGCTGTCCTGGGACAGCCGGGTCACCGGCGTCTACGCCGACCTCCGCGCCAGCTTGGCCAAAGCCGGTATCGTGCTCGGACCGCTCGACATGATGATCGCAGCGCACGCTGTCGCAACCGGAGCGACGCTCGTCACACGCGACAAAGCTCTCGTCGCAGCTCCAGCGCCGCTGGTCACCGACGACTGGTCCGCAGCACCCGATCGAGCCCTGTCACTCCCACTCGATCGTCCCGGGCGGCTTGCTCGTCACGTCGTAGGTCACCCGGTTGATGCCCTTGACCTCGTTGACGATCCGCGTCGCCACCCGGGTCAGGAAGCTCGCCTCGAATGGGTACACGTCGGCCGTCATGCCATCGGTCGAGGTGACGGCGCGGAGCGCCGCGACCCATTCATAGGTGCGGCCGTCGCCCATCACGCCCACCGTGCGGACCGGGAGGAGCACGGCGAACGCCTGCCAGATGGCGTCGTAGAGCCCGGCCTTCCTGATCTCGTCGAGGAAGATCGCGTCGGCCTCCTGCAGCACCGCGATCCGCTCGGGTGTGATCTCGCCCAGGATCCGCACGGCGAGGCCGGGGCCGGGGAAGGGGTGGCGGCCGACGAAGGAGGCGGGCAGGCCGAGCTCCTGGCCGAGCGCCCTGACCTCGTCCTTGAAGAGTTCGCGCAACGGCTCGACCAGCGCCATGCGCATCCGCTCAGGCAGACCGCCGACATTGTGGTGGGATTTGATGGTGACGCTCGGGCCCTTGAAGGAGACGCTCTCGATTACGTCGGGGTAGAGCGTGCCTTGCGCCAAGAAGTCCGCGCCACCCAGCTTTTCGGCCTCGGCCTCGAAGACGTCGATGAACGTCTTGCCGATCGTCTTGCGCTTCTTTTCGGGGTCGGCCTCGCCCTCCAGCGCGGCGAGGAAGGTCGGGCCGGCGTCGACGTGGACGAGCGGGATCTTGAAATGGCCGCGAAAGAGCTCGACCACCTGGCGAGCCTCGTCCTTGCGCAACAGGCCGGTGTCGACGAACACGCAGGTGAGCTGGTCCTGCACCGCCTCGTGGACGAGGAGCGCGGTCACCGCCGAATCGACGCCGCCCGAGAGCCCGCAGATCACCCGGCCCGGGCCGACCTGCTCGTTGATGCGGTCGACAGCCTCGTCCTTGTAGGTCGCCATGGTCCAGTCGCCGGCAAGCCCGGCGATGTGGCGGGTGAAGTTGCGCAGGAGCTCGGCGCCGATCGTCGTGTGCATCACCTCGGGGTGGAACTGCACGCCGTAGAGGCGGCGGCGCTCGTCGGCGATCGCGGCGAAAGGTGAGCCCGGGCTTTTCGCGAGGGTGACGAAGCCTTCGGGCAGAATGGCCACCTTGTCGCCGTGGCTCATCCAGACAGTGGCCGTCTCGCCGAGCGCGAGAATGCCGTCGAACAGCGGTGAGCTATGGACGAGCTCGATTTCCGCCCGGCCGAACTCGCGGGTGGCGCCCAGCTCCACGACACCTCCGAGCTCGGCCACCATGGTCTGCTCGCCGTAGCAGATGCCGAGGACGGGAACGTCGAGCTCGAAGACCGCGTGCGGCGCTTTCGGGCTCTCGAGATCGGTCGTCGAGGCGGGTCCACCCGAGAGGATCACCGCTTTCGGCGAGAACTCCCGGATCGCCGCCTCGTCGACCGTACAGGGCTGGATCTCGCAATAGACACTGAGCTCGCGCAGCCGCCGGGCGATCAGCTGGGAGAACTGCGAGCCGAAATCCAGGATCAGGACTTTCTCGTGCATGGGCCATGCGCATAGAGGAAAGCCGTCGGCCGCTCCAGCGGCAAAACCGTTGGCGCGCCGACGCCATATGCTATATTCCCCGCCTACCCGGCGAAGACGAACGCCCGGGTGGTGCGTCGCGGGCGTGGTGGAACTGGTAGACACGCAGGATTTAGGTTCCTGTGGCGCGAGCCGTGGGGGTTCAAGTCCCTCCGCCCGCACCAGTTTCTCGGGCAAGCGCACCCTGCTCGTGCTGGCCCTGGCTTGCTGGCCACCCGTTGACCCGCCGCCAACCCGGGCGCATCCAGAACTAGTCTTAGGAAATCGACGCCGCCCGGCCTAGACTATGGGGCGACGTCGATTGCGCACGTCGCGCAGCAGTGCGCGACCACTGGCGCTATTCATCATGATCATCGTTCGGATGACATGGCTCCGCCGGCAGCCGGCGGAGGATCGAGCGTCCTCAATAGGAGAAAGGAACCTTCGTGATGAAGATCGAGCGCACGCTCCGGGCGATACCGATGATGAGCGACGACGAGAGTGCCGGGGTCCGGGCCAATGTCGAGCGGCTCATGGCGCACGGCACCAAGGTGCAGAAGGCGGCGGCCGAAGAGGTGCTCGCGGCGCTCGAGGCGCGGGTCATCGATCAGGCGGCCGCCCGGACGGCGCGCGTGGCCGCCCTCTCACCGGTCGAGCGGATCGTCGAGGCGTTCCGCGCCCAGCCGATGAAGGAGATCGAGCGCAAGATCGTCCAACTGCTGCTCGACAACCCGGATGCGACGTCGCCGATGCTCACCAAGAAGGCCGGCTGGACCGGCAAGACGGCCTGGCACTTGCGCTTCGGCACGATGTGCAAGGCGCGCCAGGCACGGTTGTGGCCGGCCGAGCCCGCCGGCACCCGCGTGGGCGATTTCTACACCGGCATCCTCGCCGACTATTCAACGGCGACGCAGGGCTTCACGATGAAGACGGAGGCGATCGAAGCCTTCGCCGTTCTGGGCTTGCGGACCAGCGTGCCGGAGCCGGCGAACGCCTGAAGGGCCTGCGTGTCTTAAACCAAGGCAATCGCACTAGGTTCTGTTGACATTTTGGATTAAGTCACGTTTGGAACCTGCTGATCTGA
>DAIRDJ010000023.1:0-40284 GCA_036796215.1 Geminicoccaceae bacterium | reverse complement strand
GGCCGGGTCGCCGAGGAGCAGGTCTTCGGCCACGACAAGGTGACGGCCGGCGCCTCCTCCGACATCCAGCAGGCGACCAAGATCGCTCGGCACATGGTGACCCAGTGGGGCATGAGCGATGCGCTGGGTCCGATCGGCTACGACGAGAACCAGCAGGAGGTGTTCCTCGGCCATTCGGTGACGCAGTCGAAGAACGTCTCGGAGGCCACGGCCCAGAAGATCGACAACGAGATCAGGAAGATCGTCGAGGAGGGCTACCACCTGGCCCAGGAAACCTTGCGCGAGAAATCCAACGATCTGCACGCCCTGGCCCAGGGCCTGCTCGAGTACGAATCGCTCACCGGGGAGGAGATTAACGCGATCCTCCGCGGCGAGCCGATGCCGAAGCCGGCAAGAGCACCCGAGCAGCCGCCCAAGTCCTCGGCCCCGACGGGCGGCAAGCGGAGCTCGGTGCCGACCACGCGGCCGGCGGACGGTGGTCCCTCGGGCGACCCGGCGCCACAGCCCGGGGCCTGAGCGCGAGCCAGACTGCTCGCGCCCTACGGATCAGACGCCGGCCTTCGGGCCGGCGTCTTTGTTTGCGCCCTTGCCGAGCCGGCGAAGGACGAAGGGTGCGGCCGCCACGATCAGTGCTATCCGGACGATGTGGTGCGTGGCGACGAAGGCGGGGTCGATCCCGAGGGCCAGGGCGATGACGCTCATCTCGGCAACCCCGCCCGGCATCAAGGCCAGCATCAAGAGCAAGGGATCGGTGCCGGTCGCAAGATGGATGGCAACCGCGACGGCGAGCGACACCAGGGCGAGGACGACGGTGAGGCCGAGCCCGACGAGCATGGTCGCCAGCACATCGTGCAGATGAAAGCCGGCGAAGCGGCAGCCGATCGAGCAGCCGATGACGAGCTGCGCCGTGGCGATGACGACAACCGGTGGTGCACCGTGCAGCACGCCCGCGGCGTGGCCCAGGGCACTGATCAGCATGCCCCCGAGCAGGGCCGGGGCCGGCAGCCGGGCGAGCCCGGCGAGCCAGGCGCCGAGGCCGGCCGCCGCCAGAAGGGCGATGATGTCGCGCCAGCGCACCGCCGCCTCGGCCATGGGCATCGCCGGCAGGTCCATGCCGAAGGCCCGGACCACGAGCGGTACGGCGAGCACGATCAGCAGAATCCGGACCGCGTGGTTCAGGGCAATGCGGCGGACATCGGCCCCGGCCTGGTCACCGAGCAGCACCATCTCGCCGAACCCGCCGGGCGTGCCGGCAAAGAGTGCGGTTCGATTGTCGTAGCGGGCGACCTTGCGCAAATAGACCGTGCCCGCCCAGGTCACGACCGCGACATAGGCCGGCAGGCTGAGCAGCGTCGGCAGCCAGCCGCGGAGCTCGCCGAGAAGATCAGCGGAAAAGCCACTGCCGAGCAGCACGCCCAAAAGCGCCAGCATCGGCGTCCGCAGCGTGGTGGGCACGGCGATCCGCAGCCCGGCCATGGCGGCAAGCGTGGTCGCCAGCATCGGCCCCAAAAGCCAGGCGAGCGGCCAGTTCAGCCACCAGAAGAGGATGCCGCCCATGCTGCCGATGCCGAGGGCCAGGGCCAAAGGGCCGCGGCGTTCGGGTGGCAGGAGGGCGGCGAGGCTGGCGATGGGCTCAGCCTTCGGGCTCGGCCATCTGGCAGATGAGGTCCCAGTGTGCCTCGCTCACCGGCATGACCGAGAGCCGTGACTGGCGCACCAGGGCGAGATCAGCCAGCCGTGCCTCGGCCTTGATCGCCTTGAGCGGCACCGCGCGCGGCAAAGGCTCGACCGGTGCGACCTCGACCCTGACCCATTTGCCCTCCGGATCGTCGGGGTCGGGAAAGGCCCTGCGGGTCACCTCGATGATGCCAATAACCGCAGGATCCTTGAGCGAGCGGTAGAAGAACGCCCGATCCCCCACCTGCATCGCCCGCATATTGGCGGCCGCCTGGTGGTTCCTGACCCCGTCCCACTCGGTCCTGCCGTCTTCGAGCAGCCGATCCCAGCTGTAGTCGCCGGGCTCCGTCTTCATCAGCCACCTAGCCACGGCTCGTCACCAGGCTGGCGAGGAAAAGCGGGAAGGCGCCTGCCTCGTCCCGACAGGTACTAATGACTTGCATCGGCGATCCTCCGTTCTCTGGCTTTCGGCACCGGCAATTGCTGCTAGGCTGATGGTCAGCACAGCGCAAGCCGTCGAACCAAGCCCAGAGCCTGCGGGAACGCCCGATGTCGACCCTCGCCCTCGATGCCGCCAACGGCATCGCCTATCGCTGGACGCCACCCATGGCCGGCCGGCCGTCGGCCGTCTTCTACAACCCCTTGACCGGCGATTTCGGCCTCTGGGAAGCCGCCATCGCCCCGGCCCTCAGGGATGCCGGCATCGGCACGCTGGTCTGGAACTATCGCGGCCAGAAGGAGAGCGACATCGGCGCCGATGTCCGGATCACCGCCGAGCAGGTGACGGCGGACGCCGTGACCCTGCTCGGCCATGTCGCCCCGCCCTTGCCGATCCATGTCGGCCACTCGATCGGCGGCTATTTCGCCATCCGGGCGCGGGAGGCCGGGGCCGCGGCTGCCGGCCTCGTGCTGATCAACACGCTCCGCGGCGATGGGCCAAGGCTCGCCTGGCTCAACGATGCGCTGGTCGCCTGTGCTCGGGTCGGCGGCCTGCCACTGCTCCGCGACCTCTACGCGCCGCTGCTCTTCGGCGAGGCCTGGCAACGCGCCAACCGCGGCAATTTCCTCAAGAACGAGGGCTACACGCCACTCGACGACGCGGCGGCCGATCTCCGCCTGCTGCAGGCGGGTGCCACCGCCGACTGGTCGATCGCCTGGGAGACCGTGGATCTCCCGGTCACCGTGCTCACCGGCCGCGAGGACCGGGTCTTTCTCGATACCACCGTGGTCGAGAACATCCTCGCCCGGCTGCCGCAGGCCTCGACCGTGCTGGTCGAGAGCGCCGGCCACATGCTGCCGGCCGAAACACCCGAGGCCGTGATCGAGGCCTGCCTCGCCCTCGCCGACCAGGTGGGGCGCCGGTCATGAGCGCCGCCCCCATGAGCAGCCAAGGCCAGGGCCTCTGGCACCGCAACGCCGCTTTTGCCTATGGTGCGGTCTTCATCGGCGTGATCGGCCATGCCACGACCGAGTTCATCCAGGTGCTCTCGGGCGTCGCCGGCCCCGAGTTCTCGGTCTGGCGGTTCGCCTTGGGGGCCCTGGGCCTCGTCATCGTCTGCCTCGCCATCCCGGGCTCGCGCGATCTCTGGACTCCCTTGAAAGAGGCGTTCGTCCCGATCGTGACGCTCTCACTCGCCGGTTTCGCCGTCGCCTATCTCGCCTTTCACTGGGCGCTCGATTTCGCCTCGGTGCCGCAGGTCGCGACCACCGTCACGACCATCCCGATCTTCCTGGCCTTGATCAATCTCTGGCGCAACGGCCAGCCGATCGGCTGGCTCAAATGGGTGACCGGGATCGCCGCACTCGTCGGCATCGCGCTCTTGATCACCGACGGTGCGCTCGCCCAGCTCGCCGGTGACGGCCGCAACCTCATCGGGGTGCTCTTGGCGCTGGTCTGTGCGCTGTTCGTCGGCGGCTTCATGATCTTCGCCAAGCCCTACTTCATCCGCTACGGGGCCTTGCGGATGACCACGCTCGCCATCGTCATCTCGGCGATCGGGCTTTGGCTCGGGGTCGGACTGCTCTTCGGCCGCTGGGTCGATTTCACGACCATGGCTGCCATGCCCCCAGGCCAGATCGCCGCTCTTTTGACCATCGGCTTCTTCAACACCACGATCACCCAGTGGTTCTGGCTGGGCGGCCTCGCCGCCGCCCCGGACATCACCCGGGCGGCCTACCTCTTCTTCCTCAAGCCGGTGATCGCGGCCCTCCTGGCGCTTTGGATCCTGCAGCAGGCGGTGAGCTCGATGGAGTGGCTCGCGATCCTGATCATCTGCGGCGCCGTAGCCTTCGAGGCCGCCTGGCCACGCCTGGCCGAGCGCTTCGGGATCGAAGCGCAAAGGGAGGCCTGAGACCGTGCCAGCCTTCACAGCCAGCGAGTATGCGGACCGAACGACCCGCCTGCTCGGCGCAATGGCGGCGGCCGGGCTCGACGCGCTTCTCCTGTTCAAGCCCGAAAGCCATTACTGGCTCACCGGCTACGACACCTTCGGCTACTGCTTCTTCCAGTGCCTCGTGGTGACAGCCGACGGGCGGATGGTGCTGTTCACCCGCTCGGCCGATCTGCGCCAGGCCCGGCACACCTCGACCATCGCCGACATCCGCGTCTGGGTCGACGGCGAGGCGGCGCAACCGGCGGTCGAGCTCGGCCACATCCTTGGTGAGCTCGGCCTCGGCGGTGGCCGGCTCGGCGTCGAATGGCAGAGCCACGGGCTCACCGCCGCCGACGGCATGGCGCTCGCTGCCGCCCTCGACGGCTTCGCCACGCTCGAGAACGCCTCGCTGCTGGTGAGCCGCCTTCGCCTCGTGAAGTCCAAAGCCGAGCTCGAGGCCGTGCGCGAGGCCGGCAGGCTAGGTGATGCAGCCTTCCTTGCGGCCATGGAGCGGACGGGCCCCGGCGCCGACGAGGGCCTGATCCTGGCCGCCATGCACGACGCCATCTTCAAGGCTGGCGGTGACTATCCGGGCAACCCCTTTATCATCGGCTCGGGTGCCGATGCGCTGCTCTGCCGCTACAAGTCGGGCCGGCGGACGCTCGATACGCAGGACCAGCTGACCCTCGAATGGGCCGGCGTCTCGCGGCACTACCACGCGGCCCTGATGCGCACGGTGGTCATCGGCCAGCCCCGGCCCCGGCATCAAGAGCTCTTCGAGGCCGCCAAGGACGCGCTCCTCGCCTGCGAGGAACGGCTGCGGCCGGGCCGAACGCTGGGCGAGGTCTTCGCCGCTCACGCCGAGACGCTCGATGGCCGCGGCATGGGCGCGCACCGGTTGAATGCCTGCGGCTATTCGCTCGGTGCCGTCTTTGCTCCCTCCTGGATGGACTGGCCCATGGCCTATGCCGACAATCCCGTCGTGCTCGAGCCCGGCATGGTCTTTTTCCTGCACATGATCCTCGCCGACAGCGAGACCGAGACGGCGATGAGCCTCGGTCGAACCTCGATCGTCGGCGACAGCGGCCCCGAGTGCCTCTCGGCCCTGCCGCTCGACCTCGTGGTCAAGCCTTAGCCCAAACCGCGCCAGTCACGCCGCCGTCACGTCGTTGCAGCGTTTACTTCCCGCCGTCTGGTTGATAAAAGCCCGGCCAACCCCTCCACGATTTCCCGACAGGCGCCCGCCCATGAAACTTCTCGCCGGCAACAGCAATCGGCCGCTGGCCGAGGCGATCGCGGCCTATTTGCGGGTCGATCTGACCAAGGCCTCGGTGCACCGCTTCGCCGACATGGAGATCTTCGTCGAGATCCAGGAGAACGTGCGCGGCGAGGATGTCTTCATCATCCAGTCGACCTCGTATCCGGCCAACGACAACTTGATGGAGCTCCTGGTCTGCATCGACGCCTTGCGGCGCGCCTCGGCCCGCAGGATCACCGCCGTCATCCCCTATTTCGGCTATGCGCGGCAGGACCGGAAGCCCGGCCCCAGAACCCCGATCTCGGCCAAGCTCGTCGCCAACCTGATCACCGAGGCGGGCGCACACCGTGTTCTCACCTTGGAGTTGCATGCGGGCCAGATCCAAGGCTTCTTCGACATCCCGGTCGACAATCTTTACGGCGCCCCGCTGATGGCCCCCGACATCGGCAACAATCTGGGCTCAGACAACGTCCTGATCGTCTCGCCCGACGTCGGCGGCGTCGCCCGGGCCCGGGCCTACGCCAAGCGGCTCGACGCCAATCTCGCGATCATCGACAAGCGGCGCGAGCGGGCCGGCGTGTCGGAGGTGATGAACGTCATCGGCGAGGTCGAGGGCCGGCACTGCGTGATCGTCGACGATATCGTGGATAGCGGGGGCACACTCTGCAATGCTGCGGACGCGCTGCTCGAGGCCGGTGCCGCATCGGTCCAGGCCTATTGCACCCACGGTGTCCTCTCGGGCGGGGCCGTCGCCCGGATCGCCGCCTCCTCGCTCGACAAGCTGGTGATCACCGACAGCATCCGCCCGACCGAAGGGGTTCGGGTGACCGAGAAAATCCGTGTGCTCTCGGTGGCCCAGCTGATGGGCGAGGCGATCAGCCGCATCGCGAGCGAGAGCTCCGTCTCCAGCTTGTTCGACTAGCCGGGTCGACCGCGACTTGGCGTCATCGCGACGGCGGGCTAGAAGCCTGCCCGAGCCCTCGCTTCATCGGCCGACCGGCCGCAGCAAACCGAGGGCCACCAGCAACAGAATCTGTCCGGGGCGAGCATCGGGCCTGTGCCGGAGGGGTGAAAGGAACGAACGATGAGCGAAGCCATTCAATTGACGGCCGAGCCGCGTGAGCGGACCGGCAAGGAGGCCGCCCGGGCGCTGCGCAAGACGCACAAGGTGCCGGCAATCGTCTATGGCGGCAAGGAAGAGCCCTTGAAGATCGCGCTCGTTGAGCGCGAGATCAAGCGCCAGCTCGAGATGAACCCGCGCTTCTTCAGCTCGGTCGTGGCACTCAACCTCGACGGCAAGACCATCCAGGTGGTGCCGCGCGAGGCGCAGACCCACCCGGTGAAGGGCCACCCGCTGCACGTCGATTTCCTGCGCGCCGCCAAGGGCTCGACGGTGACGGTCGAGATCCCCGTCCACTTCCTCAACGAGGAGAAGTGCCCGGGCATCCGCCGCGGTGGTGTCTTGAACATCGTCCGCCGTGAGATCGAGCTGGTCTGCCCGGTCGAGGCCATCCCCGACCAGATCGACGTCGACCTCGCCAAGGTCGAGATCGGCGATTCGGTGCATATCAGTGCGGTCACCCTGCCGCCCAACGTGACGCCGACGATCACCGACCGCGACTTCACCATCTGTGCCGTGGTCGGCCGGGGGCCGGCGGGCGAGGAAGAGGGTGAGGGCGCAGGCAGCGAGGCCGCAGCCGAAGGCTGAGCCGCGGCGACTTGCAGCACGGGTGGGGCCGGGATGGCAGATGGACCGAAGCTCTTCGTCGGTCTCGGCAATCCCGGCCCGTCCTATGCCCGCCACCGGCACAATATCGGCTTCATGGCGGTACAATCCATCGCCTGGCGGCACCGTCTGCCGCCATGGCGGCGCAAGTTCCAGGGCGAGGTCACCGAGGGCGAGCTCGCCGGCGTTCGGGTGCTGCTCCTCAAGCCCACGACGTTCATGAACCTCTCGGGCCAATCGGTCGGCGAGGCGATGCGCTTCTTCAAGATCCCGCTTGCCGACATCGTCGTCTTCCACGACGAGCTCGACCTCGTGCCCGGCAAGGTGCGGGTGAAGCAGGGTGGCGGGGTTGCCGGTCACAACGGCCTGAAGAGCCTGGCCGCCCATCTGGGCTCGCCGGACTTCAAGCGGGTCCGCCTCGGCATCGGCCATCCGGGCCACAAGGACCGGGTGATCGGTCACGTCCTGAGCGATTTTCACAAATCCGAAACCGATTGGCTGGAGCCCCTGCTCGACGCCCTCGCCGAGGCGGCCCCGCTCTTGGCCCAGGGTGACGATGCCGGCTTCATGAACCGCGTCGCCCTCGCCGTCCGCCCAGCGGCGAAGGATGCCTGAAGAGAAGCCCGGCACGAGCCGGTGCCGCCGCCGATTATCGCGGTGGTGACACGGTGGACCAGGCTTAATGATCGCGGGCGTCGATTGCCGTGGCGGATCGATCTGCCACTCATTACGTGATGTCTGAGTCCACAGCCATGGGGAAGGCCGTGCCGCTTCTGGACCACAACGATCCCGATCCGCGATCTGCCGCCATGCGCCTCTTGATCGCGACCGATGCCTGGTACCCGCAGATCAACGGCGTGGTGCGCTCGATCGAGCGGATGATGGAGCACGCTGCCGGCGAGGGTGCCGAGGTCGTGCTCCTGACCCCTCAGGACTTCCGCTCGGTGCCGTTGCCGACCTATCCCGAGATCCGCCTCGCCTTGTGCCGCCCGGCCAGGGTCGCCCGCGAGATCGTTCGCCGTCGCCCGACCCACATCCACATCCCGACCGAGGGGCCGATCGGCCACGTCACCCGCCGGCTCTGCCTGCGCCACGACCTGCCGTTCACCACCTGCTACCACACCCGCCTGCCGGAATATATCCGCACCCGCCTGCCGATCCCGGTGGGCGTCACCTACCGGCTGATGCGCCGGTTCCACAATGCGGGCGAGGCGACGCTGGTCGCGACCGAGAGCCTCGCCGGCGAGTTGCGGGAACGCGGCTTCGAGAAGCTCGAGCGCTGGAGCCGAGGGGTCGACACCAGCCTCTTCACCCCGACCCGCCGTCGCGACCCCGGCCTGGCCGGCCCCATCTATCTCTATGTCGGCCGGCTCGCGGTCGAGAAGAGTGTCGAGGACTTCCTCAGCCTTCAACTGCCCGGCACCAAGCTCGTCGTCGGCGACGGCCCGGCCCGCCCGGAGCTCGAAGCGGCCTATCCCGAGGCCGTCTTCCTCGGCACCCGGACCGGGCTCGACCTCGCCGAGATCTACGCCTCGAGCGACGTCTTCGTCTTTCCGAGCCGCACCGACACCTTCGGCATGGTGCTGCTCGAAGCCCTGGCCTCGGGCCTGCCGATCGCGGCCTACCCGGCACCGGGCCCGATCGACGTCGTCGGCAGCTCCGGCACCGGTGTCCTCGACCAGGATCTCGGCAACGCCGCCCGGGCTGCCCTGGCGATCCCGCGCGCGGCCTGCCGGAGCCATGCCCTCGGCTTCAGCTGGCCCGCCAGTGCCGCCGCCTTCTTCGGCCATGTCACGGCCGGCAATCGCGGCCGCACGCTCGACCTCTCCTCCCTCGCCCGGCGCGGCCTGCGCGCCCGGGTCGACGCCTGGCGTGAAGGTCGGACGGCCGAGGCCGCTGGCTGAGCCTGGTTTCCGCCGGCCGCCCTGGGCGGCAATCCCTTGCCCGACCACCTCGATCCGTGCCACTGAGCAGCAACGATCGAAGGGTCAGGGGAGGGCAGGACATGCCGCGTTTCGCCGCCAATCTCAGCATGATGTTCACCGATCGGCCGTTCCTCGAGCGGTTCGCCGCGGCCGCCGCGGCCGGGTTCGAGGCGGTGGAGTATCTCTTCCCCTACGAGCACCCGGCCGCGGAGATCCGGGCCGCGCTGGATGCGGCAGGACTGCAGCAGGCCCTCTTCAACCTGCCGCCCGGCGATTTCGCCAAGGGCGAGCGTGGCATTGCGGCCCTGCCGGGACGCGAGGTGGAATTCAGGGACGGGCTCGCCGAGGCGCTCGACTACGCCCAGGTGATCGGCACCAGGCGCCTGCACTGCATGGCCGGACTGATCGGTGCGAAGGACGACCGGGCGGCCTTCTCCTCCACCTACCTCGCCAATCTGGCGCTCGCCGCCGCAAAGGCCGCCCCCTTGGGGATCACCATCCTGATCGAGCCCATCAACAACCGCTCGATCCCGGGCTATTTCCTCACCTACCAGCGGGATGCCCGGCGGATCATCGAGCAGGTGGGTGCCGCCAACCTCAAGCTGCAGCTCGACTTCTTCCACTGCCAGATCATGGAGGGCGATCTCGCCATGCATCTGCAGGAACTCATCGGCGTGATCGATCACGTGCAGATCGCGGGCGTGCCGGAGCGGCACGAGCCGGATGTGGGCGAGATCAACTACCCTTACCTCTTCGACCTCTTGGACGAGATCGGCTATGCGGGGTGGGTCGGCTGCGAGTACTTGCCCAAGGGCCGCACCGAGGACGGGCTCGGCTGGTTCCAGCCCTATCGCAAGTCCTGACCAAGAGCAGCTTAGAGGGAGAGAGACGATGAGCAAGGTCGCCATGGTGACCGGTGCCGGCAGCGGCATCGGCAAGGCCTCGGCTTTGGCGCTGGCGAAGGCCGGCTATGCGCTGGTCCTCGCCGGCCGGCGCCAGGAGGCCCTGGACGCGGTGGCGGCCGAGATCGTGGCCGCGGGCGGCGAGGCCCTGGCGGTTGCCACCGATGTCGGCGATCCGGCCTCGGTCGAGGCCCTCTTCAAGGCCTGCGCGGACCGCTTCGGCCGGCTCGACGTGCTCTTCAACAATGCCGGCACCGGGGCCCCGCCCGTGCCGATGGACGAATTGCCGGTCAGCGAGTGGCAGAGGGTCGTCAACGCCAACCTCAACGGTGCCTACTACTGCACCCGCGAGGCCTTCGGGATGATGCGCCGGCAGCAGCCGATGGGCGGGCGGATCATCAACAACGGCTCGATCTCGGCCTATGTGCCGCGGCCGTTCTCGGCCCCCTATACGGCGACCAAGCACGCGATCACCGGGCTCACCCGCTCGACCAGCCTTGACGGCCGGCCCTATGACATCGCCTGCGGCCAGATCGACATCGGCAATGCCGCGACCGAGATGACCGAGCGGATGACCGGCGGCGTGCTGCAGGCGGACGGCTCGACCAAGCCGGAGCCACGGATGGACGTCGCGCACGTGGCGCGCACAGTGGTCCACATGGCGAGCCTGCCGTTGGCTGCGAACATCCAGTTCGTGACCGTCATGGCGACGAAAATGCCCTTTATCGGCAGGGGCTAAGTCACCTCCCTGTCCGCCGCGCCAAAAAAAACGGCCGTCCCTCTCGAGGGATCGGCCGTTGAAGTGATCGTTCAGGGAGGCACACGCGTGACGGTATCATGAGATTCCCGGGCGACTGTGATTCATGTCACGCGACGGACAGATTGTTGTTGACGGTGCAGCTTTGCTACAACACGAATCGCTCGGCAAGGCGGGGGGTGACATAATGGGGGCAGCCTGAAACGGCGGGCCGGCGAGATCATAGGGGAGGTGGAGCAGCGCACGATCGCCCCGCATGGCAGGCTGCGGGTCGCACGAGAATTGCGCTGGTCGTCGAGCATGACGACGATCCGGCCCGAACGCCTGCGCGATTTGACCCTGTTCGCAGACCTCGACGAGCGGCTGCTGCGAGAGCTCGCCGCGCTGATGCATCACCGGCATTGCGCGGCAGGCGCGACCATCTTCGCGCAGCACGACGACAAGCGTGAGGTCTATGTCGTCCTGCGCGGCCATCTGCGGGTGATCGCCTATTCGCAGACCGGTCGGGAGACGGTCTTTCACGATCTCCATCCGGGCGACATGGTCGGCGAGCTCGCGGCGATCGATGGCGGGCCACGTGCTGCAAGCCTGGTCGCGGTCGACAACACCGAGCTCGGCCAGCTCGAGCCCATCGCGTTCAACCGTCTACTCCGCGATGAGCCGGCCTTCGCGCGCCTGGTGATCGACCAGCTGGCACGTCAGATCCGCGCGCTCAACCACCGCCTGCTGCTCCTGGCGGCCCCTGTCCCGCTCCGCGTCTGCGGCGAGCTCCTCCGCCTGGCTGAGCAGTGCAAAGTCAGCGAGAATACGGCCCGCCTGGCACCTTCACCCAAGCATCTCGACCTCGCCAACCGCCTGAATACCCACCGCGAGGCCGTCTCCCGCACACTCGCGGTGCTGCAACGCCTTGGGATCATCGAGCGCGATCGGGGTGCGCTGCTGGTCCGCGACATCGCGACCTTGCGCCGCCATGTCGAGGGCGAGCCATTGCCGACGCGCACCAAACCAGCAGCAGCAACAGGCACGGCAACGGCACCTGTTGCCGCCCGGCTCAACCAGGCATCGAGCGCTCGACCACGAGCCCCGACAAGGACACCGCCGATCAGAAGCGATAGCCGAGATTGAAGCGCACGATCTGATCGTGCTCGATCTGATCGGTGGTGTAGGCGTAGGTCGCGCGCAGGTTGAGATCCTCGCTGAGGCCCAAAACCGCATCGAGCGAGAGATCGAAGCGCTCGAAGCCGTCCCGCTCGATGGTCTCGCGCTGGCTTACCCCGGGCATCGCCGCCTCGCTCATCGTCACCTCGACATCGTCCCGGTAGAGGCTGGTGCGATAGGTGGCAGCACCGGAGAGCCAGAGATGCCGGCCATTGCCCAGTTCGATCGCGTCCGGGCGAACGTCGAGACCGATGCCCCCGGTGACATCGGTGGCCGTTGCACCGCTGAAGCTGACATCGGAGGTGTAGAGGCTCTTGGCCTCGTAGGGCTCGAGGTCCTGCCCCTGATAGCCGAGCGAGGCCCAGGGAGTGACCGTAGTGCCGGCGGCGCGCAGCGGCCGGGCGAGCTTCTGGTCCACGGCCCAGGTGCTGCCGGTGTAGCGGTTGGTGCCCTGCAGGCCGACATCCGCGTCGTAGCCCCGATCGGCGTAGTCGTGCTGCAGATAGGCGAACTGCGTGGTCGCCGTGAACCCGGCATGCGCCTGCTGCCAATAGAGCGCTACGGCATCCGAGCTCTGATCCTGCTCCAGCCGGGTCTCGGGACGGCTCAAGTCGATGCTCGACTCGTAGCGGGCCAGTGCCACCCCGAAGCGCTGGTTCTGCACCGGACGGTAGTCGAAGGCGACGCCGCCCGTGCTCGACGGCTCGGTATAGGCCTCGGCAAACGACGCCCGGCTCGGATCGCGGCCGGCCGCGGCCTCGCCGAGGGACGTGGCCGCAGGGTCGTCGGCGAACGGCAGGGGGGCGCCGGTCGATGGCTGCAGACCACCGAAGGTGAAGCTGCTGAAGCCGAGCGGCCGATCGGCCACATCGCTGGCGAGATCGAGGACCAGGACGCCATTGGTGATGTCCTGGTTCAGCCGGCTCGCCGTGGCACTGCCCGCAGTGAGCGTGTTCGACCAGTCCCAGGCCCGGGTCAGGTAGTGGCGATAGACCCTGGCGATGACATCCTGGCCGCGATCGCCGAAATGCGTCGGATCGAAATAGAGGGCGGTCGTGTCCGAGTCGGCCGTATCGACGGTCGTGACGTTGGTGAAGCCGAACTCGGTGGGGTCGTCGTAGATGCGATTGAAGACGGTGAACAGATCGACAGCGATGACGTTGTCGTTGCCGCTGGCGATCCCGGTGACAAAAGTGTTCCAGCTCTCCACCGTTGCCGTGGTGACGCCCGGCGTGGGGCCGGGATTTTGGCTCCAGTCGTGCAGGAGGGTGACGAAGAGCCGGCGATCGGCGCCCGCGGCACCGGCGGCCAGCAGCCGATTGACGCCCGCTTGATAGCCGGTCTGCGCCGCCGGGAGACTGACAGCGAGGTCGTTGTAGCCGAGATAGACCACGGTCAGATCGCGGTTGCCGATCGGCACGCCCTGGGCGTCGAACGTGTCGAGCTGGCTGGCGAAGTTGCTGGGGCCGGTCGAGGCGGCGCGGGCCCCGGAGACGGCGAAATTGCGGTTCGTGCTCACCGTGCCGTTGTTGGTGAGCACCGTGGACCAGGTCGTGGTCCCGGCGAAGCCGACCGCCGAGTAGCTGTCGCCGAAGACCCGCAGGTCGTCGACCTCTACCTGATCGACGCTCGTCGCCCCAGCGGTCGAGAACGGGTTGGCGACGGAAAAGAGCGGTGGGGGGCTCGTGCCGCCACTCCCGCCGCCGCTGCCACCACCACCCCCGCAGCTCGCGAGCAGGAGTGCCACACCGAGCAACAATCCTCGTCGAATGACCATCATGGTTGCCAACATCGCTCGTTGTTGTATCGGCACGAGGCCTCTGCCCTTGCCCGCGGGCGTTGTGCTTAGCGGCAGCCGACCGATCAAGTCCATAGTCCGCAGTTGGGGCATTGCCATCGACGTTCATCTTCTGGGTGAATCGTCCTCCGCATCGGGACGTCGCCGGATCGACCGCGGGCTGCTAAGATGCACGTCAGCGGGCGAGCAGCAGCCCGTTTGGCTGGAGGTGCCGATGACCAAGGACGTGACGGTGCGCGAGGCGGTGGCCGTGATGGAGGATGTCGAATCCCTCGAGGAAGCCGTCGAGGAGCTGAAAGAGGCCGGCTTCAGCGACGACGATGTCAGCCTGCTCGCCAGCCATGCCACCGTCGAGAAGAAGCTCGGGCGCATGTACGCCCGGGTCGAGGAACTCGAGGACGAGCCGCTCGCCCCGCGCACGGCCTTCGTCTCGACCCGGACGGTCGAGCAGCGCGAGAGCCTGGTGATCGGCTCGATGACCACCCTGCCGACCCTGATCGCCGCCGGCACGGTCGTCGCATCGGCCGGGGCCGTCGCCGCCGCCATCGCCGCCACGGCCGTGACCGGGGCGCTGATCGGCAACGTCCTCGCCCGCTGGATGGACCACCGGCATGCAAAATGGCTGGAGGAGCAGCTCGAGCGTGGCGGCATCCTGCTCTGGGTGCGCACCGCGGACGAGGACCGGGAGCGCCGGGCGATCGCGATCCTGAGCCGCCATGCCGCGCACGACATCCACCTCCACGAGGTCCCGGGCTCCGGCTGAGCCAGCCCCGTGCCCGGCAATCGCGCCCCGTGCGACGGCGAGCTGCGGTTGATCGAAGCCGCCATCGCCGCGCCTGAACGCGTGCTCGAGCGGCTCCTGGCCGAGCTCGACTGGCGCCAGGACACCGCCCGCATCGTCGGCCGCGAGGTCCCGCTGCCCAGGCTCACCGCCTGGTACGGCGATGCCGGCTATCGCTACAGCGGCATCGACAACCCGCCCAGGCCCTGGCTGCCGCTGCTCGAAGACCTCAAGGCCACAGCCGAGAGGCTCGCCGGGGCGCCGTTCAACAGCGTGCTCGCCAATCTCTACCGCGCTGGCCGGGACAGCATGGGCTGGCACAGCGACGACGAGCGGTCCCTCGGCCCGAACCCGGTGATCGCGAGCCTCTCCTTCGGTGCCGTCCGGCGCTTTCGCCTCAAGCACAAGACCCGGCCCCTGAGCCTCGCCCTCGACCTTCCGCCCGGTTCCTGCCTGGTCATGGCAGGCTCGCTGCAGCACCACTGGCGGCATGCGCTGCCGAAGACGACAAGGCCCGTGGGCCCCAGGGTCAACCTGACCTATCGGCTGATCAGGTCCTGAGGGCGGCCCGGGTCGGGATCAAGCCCCAGTAGTCGAGATCGAGCAGCACCTCGGGCAGATAGCGACCGTCCTCGCCCTTCAAGGGGAAATCGTGGCAGGGACGGTTCTTGGTCGCCACCAGGCGCAGCCGGAGGGCCCCGCAGTCGTCGCGGTCGGGCAAGGGTGCCTTGTCGAGAACTTCCGTCCAGGCGAAGACGGTGTCGCCGGCAATGGCCGGGTTGGCGTGGGTCCCGGCATTGATCGCCAGGATGTGCCAGAGATTGGCGAGGCCGTTGAACGAGAGGGCGCGGGCGATGCTGATGACCACCCCGCCATAGACGATGACCGCACCGAGGCGCCCCTGGCGCTCGGCATGGTCGTTGAAATGCACCCGGGCCGTATTCTGGTAGAGGTGGGTGGCGAGCCGATGCTCGCTCTCCATGATTCCCACACCATCGACATGGTCGATCCGTTCGCCCGTGTCGTAGTCCTCGAAGGTGAAGGGCGAGCCGCTCAGCCGTGGCTCCAGGGTGAGCGCGCCGAGACCGCGCGGGGCGGCAAGCTCGGCTGCCGGGACCACGGCGTGCAAGGTCGGCACCACGGGGGCGGGTGCGGGGCTCTTGGGATCCCGCTTGTTGACCAGGACCCAGCGGCAGTACTCCAGGACCAGCCGGTCGAGCTGGTCGGTGCCGGTGGTCCGCACGTAGACGATGCCGGTCTTGCCGGCCGAAGTCTCCTTGAGCCCGATCACCTCCGAGGACGCATAGAGCGTGTCGCCGGGCATCACGAGGCGATGAAAGCGCCCCTCGGCATAGCCGAGATTGGCCACCGCATTGCGCGAAATGTCGGGCACCGTCTTGCCGAAGATGACGTGAAAGACGAGGAGGTCGTCGAGGGGTGCCGCCTCGAGCCCGTTCGCCGCCGCCACGGTCGCAGCACACTGCGGCGCAAAACGGCTGCCCGTGAGGGCGAGATAGAGCCTGGCGTCGGCCGTCGATACGGTCCGCGGCGTGGCATGGGCGATCACCTCGCCCAGGCGAAAATCCTCGAAAAAACGACCTGCGGTGGTTTTGTGCATAGACGGGATCCATGGGCGCTGTGGACGGGGTCGGTCCGGCCTAGCAAGGTGCGCACGCCAACGCTACACTGGCGTGCGCACTCCCGGAAAGAGCGTCCACACAACCATTGATAACAAGGTGTCAACGAACTTCGCCTTGTCTGGTGGAAATCAGCTGAAATTTGGTTCATTTGGTGCTTCGGCCCTTGCCTGAGAGAGGTGGTCGTGCTTAATGCCTCGCATGTGATCGCTGAGGAGAAGAACATTGAGAAGAATAGCGCTTGCCGTTGCGGTGGCCGCTGTCGCGTTGTCGGCAACACCCGTCCACGCTCAGTTCTTCAGTGGGGCCGGTCCGGGACCGATTCTCGCTCCCATCGTTGCGCCTGAGGTCAACCCTGTGCGGAATCAGGCCTTCTTCGCTCTCAATGCGTTCGCTCAGGTGAACAGTTTCGTTCCGGCCGGCTCGCGGCCACTTCTGGAACGCGCCAACCGAGTCGTCTTCCAGGCTTTCGGCATCAGCCGGGTTACCCGCTTCTTCGGCATCTTCTGAGTCTTCGCGGCGAGCCGGCGACACGGTTCGCGGCGGTTACCGGTCGGTGGTCGAATGCGTTCGGTCACGATGGGCGTAGCCTTGGTCGTTGCCGGCTTTTTGCTTTTCCTGTCACTGCCGCGCCTGGGTGCCTCGGTGTTCCTTGGTCCTGGCAGCCAAGCGATCCGGCTTGCCGCCAGCGGGGAGGACATCAGGCCGGAAGCCTATGAGCGCGGCCTGAGGGCCATCGAAAGCGCCGAGCGGTTCATCGATCATCGGCGTCGCCATGTCGAACGGGGGCTGTTGCACCACAATATCGGGCGACAGAACGTGGTTCTGGAGCTTCGCTGGCCCCATTACGAGCAGAGCACCGAATCTCTCCGCCGGGCCCTGACCTTCACGCCGGTTCAGCCGGCGGCTTGGCTATTGTTGGCGCAGATGGCCTACGAGCGCCAGCAATACGAAGAGGCCGCTGAAGCTCTGGATTGGGCGCTTCACACCAGCCACTACATGCAGCATCAGGCGCTCGAGCGCGTGGTTTTGGCCTTGGCGCTCTGGGACGTCATTGCCGAGGACACTCGGGTCAAGTCCATGGACGCGATAGTCGATGCCATGGTCAGCGAGATCGACCTCGTGGCCTCCGTCGTCGGTGCCAGCGGAGCGGCGGAAGACGTGCGCGAGCGCCTGCGCTCGTTCGGGCCGAACGGCGTGCTCCACTGGGCGAAGTTCGGTGCGGCCGTCCGGCGCTACCGGCACAACGAGAAGGTCAGACAAGCCGCCTACGAGGAGTTTTCAGAAATGATGCGGGCGCTCGTCGCGACATCGATGCTCATCACCGCGACCATACCGATGCTCGCCGACGCGATGACGGTTCACGACTACCTCCAGATCCGTCGTGGCGAGCACCCGACGCGCGAGCCCGATAGTGTCGACGAGTATCTGGGCGCTGTTCTCGACGGGCTGCTGATCCTCGGTTACTTCAATTACGAAGAGGGCAATGCCCTCTTTTGCGTGCCCAACCGCCAGGTGCTCGAGATCAACGTGCCGGAGTTCCGCTACAATCTCGACATTCTGCTCGAGCAGTACGAGCGCGAAATGCCCAATTTCGACAACCTGTCGCTAACGCGGAGCGTGGGGCTCATCTCGCTCGAGCTCTTGACGGTCATGTACCCGTGCGACGGCTGACCACAGCAGCGGCTCAGCGGAGGTCGACAGCCGCATCCCGCCACATGCCTACCTGCCGGGTTCTGGCGAGACGCTCGAGCGAGCGATAGAGCCAGGGCGCATCGTCGCGGGCGAAACCCCAGCCCTCGCGAAGCAGCTCGGCGCCGAGGTCGATGCGCTCGTCGAACAGCCGTCGTCCAGCGACCGTGCACCGCCCCTCCACGCCTGCAGCCCTTCGCCCTGCCACGATGTCGCAGTGGACGAAGCCCCTGACCATGTCGTCGAGGATCAGGACGGCCCGCCTGCCGCAGCGGACCGGCATCACGGTGCGCCGGCAAATTCGGTCGTGCGTCGGCACCTCGAGCCATGCCAGCGCCACGATTCGGCCCGCACCGACCAGCCTGCCGGCATCGTCGACCCGGGCGAAGCGGCTCACCGTGCGAGCGTCGACTGCCAGCGGCAAGCAAACGGGCGCGGCCGCGGCGAGCACCGCCGCCCGACCCCACTCAATAGATCGGGAAGCGCTCGCAAAGGGCCGCCACGCGCTGGCGGACCGCCTGCTCCACAGCGCGATTGCCTTCGGTTCCATTGGCGGCGAGGCCATCGAGAACGTCGCTGATCAGCATCCCGATCTCGCGGAACTCGGCGAGGCCGAAGCCGCGCGTCGTGCCGGCGGGGGTGCCGAGACGGACGCCCGAGGTGACCGTCGGCTTCTCCGGATCGAACGGCACGCCGTTCTTGTTGCAGGTGATGTCGGCGCGCTCGAGCGCCTCCTCGGCGGCGTTGCCCTTGACCCCCTTGGGTCGGAGGTCGACCAGCATCAGATGGTTGTCCGTACCGCCCGAGACGATCTCGCAGCCGCGCTCCTTGATCACCGCGGCCAGGGCCTTGGCGTTGTCGACCACGGCCTGCTGGTAGGCCTTGAAGTCCGGCTCGAGCGCTTCCCCGAACGCGACCGCCTTGGCGGCGATGACGTGCATCAGGGGGCCGCCCTGCAGGCCCGGAAAGACCGCCGAGTTGATCTTCTTGCCCAGGGCCTCGTCGTTCGAAAGGATCAGCCCGCCCCTCGGGCCCCTGAGCGTCTTGTGCGTGGTCGTTGTCACGACGTGCGCGTGCGGCAGCGGCGACGGGTGCAAGCCCGCGGCGACGAGGCCCGCGATATGCGCCATGTCGACAAAGAAATAGGCATCGCCCTTGTCCGCGATCGCCCGAAAGCGTGGGAAGTCGATCACCCGGGAATAGGCCGAAGCGCCGGCGATGATCATCTTCGGGCGATGCTCCTGGGCCAGCCGCTCGATCGCGTCATAGTCCAAAAGTCCGTCCTCGGCCCGCACCCCGTACTGCACGGCGTTGAACCACTTGCCCGACTGCGCGGGCCGCGCCCCGTGGGTCAGGTGCCCGCCGGCATCGAGCGACATGCCGAGGATGGTGTCGCCAGGCTGCAAGAGCGCCAGCATCACCGCCCCATTGGCCTGGGCGCCGGAATGCGGCTGGACGTTGGCGAAGCTGCAGCCAAAGAGCTGCCTCGCACGGTCGATCGCCAGGGCCTCGGCGACGTCGACATATTCGCAGCCGCCATAATAGCGCCTGGTCGGGTAGCCCTCGGCGTATTTGTTGGTCAGCACCGAGCCCTGTGCTTCGAGCACCGCCCGGCTGACGATGTTCTCGGAAGCGATCAGCTCGATCTGCGTCTGCTGCCGGCCGAGTTCCTGGTCGATCGCCCGGGCGATGGCGGGATCGGCATCGGCGAGACCGCGGCTGAAGAAGCCGGTGCCGCGGGTCGGATCGGGCTTGGCCTGGACCATCGTCAACACTCCACCAGCCATCGTCAGCACTCCACCAGATTGACGGCAAGACCCCCCAGGGAGGTCTCCTTGTAGTTCGTGCTCATGTCGCGACCCGTCTGTCGCATGGTCTGGATCACCTTGTCGAGGCTCACATGGTGCTGCCCGTCGCCGCGCAGGGCGAGACGCGCGGCGTTGATCGCCTTGACCGCTCCCATGGTGTTACGCTCGATGCAGGGGATCTGGACCAGCCCGCCGATCGGATCGCAGGTCAGCCCCAGATTGTGCTCCATGCCGATCTCGGCCGCGTTCTCGACCTGGGCATTGCTGCCGCCCATGACCGCACAGAGCGCCCCTGCGGCCATCGAGCAGGCGACGCCGACCTCGCCCTGGCAGCCGACCTCGGCCGCCGAGATCGAGGCATTCTCCTTGTAGAGCTGGCCGATCGCCGCCGCGGTCAACAGGAACGTGCGGATTCCCTGGGCGTCGGCGCCGGGCACGAACCGGTGGTAATAGGCCAGGACCGCCGGGATGACGCCCGCGGCCCCGTTGGTCGGCGCCGTCACCACCCGGCCGCCCGCGGCGTTCTCCTCATTCACCGCGAGCGCATAGAGATTGACCCAGTCGAGCACGGTGAGCTGGTCCCTGAGCCCGGCCTCGGGGCGGGCGCAAAGCTCCCGGAAGAGCCTGGCCGCCCGGCGACGGACCCGAAGGCCGCCCGGCAGCTCGCCCGTCTCGCGGCAGCCACGCTCGATCGAGGCCTCCATCGCCTGCCAGAGGCGGTCGAGCCCAGTGTCGATCTCGGCCGGGTCGCGAAAAGCCGTCTCGTTGGCCATGACGATCTGGGCGATCGAAAGGCCGGTGCGCTCGCCCGTGGCCAGAAGCTCTGCGGCCGTGCGGAAGGGATGACGCGGCTCGACATTGCGGCCATCGTCCTGGGGACGGTCGGTCTCGGCGTCGCTGAGCACGAAACCACCACCGACCGAGAAATAGACCTCCTCGAAGAGCACCGCCCCATCGCCGCCCATGGCGACGAACCGCATGCCGTTGGGGTGCTTGGTCATCGTCTCGAACTGGCGGAACTGCAGGTCGTGGGGCTCGGCAAAGGCGATCTCGCGGCGGCCCATCAGCCGCAGGCTGCCCCGCTCGCGGATCGTCCGGAACAGCCGGTCGGCGGCATCGGGGTCGACCCGATCGGGCACCTCGCCCGAAAGACCCAGGAGAATCGCCTTGTCGGTCGCATGCCCCTTGCCGGTCAGCGCCAGCGAGCCGTAGAGCTGCACCTCGACCCGCTCGACGGAATCCACGAGGTGCCGGGCCTCGAGTGCCAACAGAAAGCGATGCGCCGCCCACATCGGCCCCATCGTATGCGAACTCGACGGACCGATACCGATCTTGAAGAGATCGAATACACTGACGACCAACCGCATCCCTCCGCTTTGACGGGCGAAAGCTAAGCGGATCCGCGGCCGCCGACTGTCCGTCGAGCGGCAAGAAACGTCAATTGCTCGTCTGAATGGCCAAGGCCTCCTGGTATTGCGCCTCCGTCATCGCGGCCCGCACCCGACGGCGCAGCTCGATCGCCGGCAGATGGCCGCCATCGACGGCCCGACTGAGCCAGACATGGGCCATCACGAGATCGGGGGCGGCGGTCCGCCCCTCGTACATCAGCGCGCCGAAATGGAACTGGGCGCGGCGATCACCGCTCACGGCGAGCGCCCCCCAGATTCGCTCGGCCGCATCGTAGTCGCCGGCGCGATAAGCCTGGACTCCATCGGCTGCCGTGCCGCCCTTGCCGTTGAAGGTGATCAGCCGGCGCGGCTCGCCAGCCGCGGCCGCGGGGTCGGCGGCCGCCTCCGGCGCGACCACAGCCTCGCCCGGGGCCGGGCTCTCGCCGACGCCCTGCTGCTCGCGAATCAGCTCCTCGAGGGCTGCCTGCAGCCCGCGCGACTGGACGTCGAGTGCCGCGGACGGATCCTGGGAGGGTCGCGGCTCCGACGGCGGCGCTACGGCCGTCTCGGGCGGTGTCGCCGGCGTTGGCGCTGCGGGCACCAGCGCCGGGGCGGACGGCCTCCGCTCGCCCGCCGGGCGCCGGGCGATTTCCATCGCCAGCTGGTCACGGCTCGCCGCGAGTGCCGCAACCTCGTCCTGCAGCCGGTCGCGCTCGGCTTCGACGGCCGCAAGCCGCCGGGCGAGGTCGTCGAGGGCCGTCCCCTCACCCTCCAGGCGCTCGCGCAGCGCGCGATTTTCCTTGCGCAGCTGCTCGACCTCCGTCTCGGCCCGGCGCAGCGCCGCCTCGGTCTCGCTGAGCCGTGCCGCAAGCCGTGCCTGCTCGGCAATGAGCACCGCGCGCTCGGCGACAGCAGCGTCGGCAACCGGCGTCGGCGCGACGGACGGTGTTGCGGTGTCGCTGGCGGCCAGCGGCAAGGCTCCCTCGACCGCCGGCAGCAGCGGTGCCGCCTGCTGCCGCTCGCCGATCACCAAGAGACCGAACACCAGCGCCAGCAGGATGGCCAGAAGCGCCAGATAACGATCGAGCTGCAAGGGCGGGGCCGTGTCGACGGCGGTCATTGGCGGTCTCTTCCCGAGGGCAGCGCGGTTGCGGAAGGGTGGTCACCGCCACAACGCTCGAACGAGGCGGTTTATTCCCGAGGGCAGCGCGGTTGCGGAACGGTAGTCACCGCCACAACGCTCGAACGAGGCGGTCTCTTCCCGAGGGCAGCGCGGTTGCGGCACGGTAGTCACCGCCACAACGCTCGAACGAGGCGGTCTGTTCCCGAGGGCAGCGCGGTTGCGGAACGGTGGTCACCGCCATAACGCTCGAACGAGAAGGGTCGCGCAACGCATCCCGGCCGCCGGACGACCGATAAAAATGGCTAGCAATACGTGAATATGACGGGCTTAACGCATAAGGATTTCGGGCATCCTTAACGGTCGCTGCCCAGTTGAGAACCCCGTCAGCTGCCGCTGCGGGTCAGGTCGCCCGCATACGCCATCGAGCAGAAGGCGCCACCCTGGAAGAGATCGCCGATCGGATCGGCCGGCAGCTCGGCCTGCGCGCGGAGGGCGGCCTCGGCATGATCCTCGGCCCGGTGCTCCGGCGCGTAGCCGAGCCGGTAGGCGGTGCGGTTGTCCCACCACGAACGCTCGTTCAGGCTCTCGCCGTAGACGATCACATGGTGCAGATCCGGATGCTCGAGGCCGATGCGGCAGAGCTGGAAAAGGTCGCCCGGGTGGATCCAGATCGCCAGCCGCCGCTTGTCGATCGGCTCGACATCGACATTGCCGATCCGGATCGACATCACCCGGAGCCCGAACTTGTCCGCGAAATAGGCACCCACGGCCTCGCCGAAGGCTTTCGAGACGCCGTAGCGGCTGTCGGGGCGAACCGGCTCGTCGACACCGATCCGATCGCGCCGCCGGTAGAAGCCCACGGCATGGTTCGAGGAGGCGAACACCACCCGGCGCACCCCGGCCGCCCTGGCCGCCTCGTAGAGGTTCCACAAGCCCACGATATTGGCGCTGTGGATGGCCTCCCATGGCCCCTCGACCGAGAACCCGCCGAGATGGATGATGCCGTCGATACCCGCACAGGCCGCCGCGACGGAAGCGGGATCGGTGAGATCGGCGGCGATGAAGCGTTCGTTCTCGGCCAGATCCGCGATCGGCTCACGGTCGGAAAGCACCACCGTCGGATAATGGCGCCGCAGCAGCGGACGCAACATGGTGCCGACACCACCCTTGGCACCCGTCAATAAAATCCGCTGCATCGACAACCTCCCCGCGCGTTTTGTTCGCCTCGGCTTTAGAGTGCCTGAAAATCCCCATCAACCGCTAATCATGAAAATTGACGATCAACATCATCGTATGCGTCGTCACCTGCCAAGCGACTTGCCGAAACGGGAGGCGGCAGCCAAGAGCAACGTCCCGTCGCCACGACAGCAATCGGAGACGCCCATGGATCTCGCCGCCACGACACCGGTCAATGGATCGTTCGACGGGATCATCGCCATCGGCAATCTCAAGGGGGGCGTCGGCAAGAGCACCCTCGCGGTCGGCCTCGCCGGGGCCATGGCGCGGACCGGCAAATCGGTGGCGCTGGTCGACAGTGATCCGCAGGCGACGAGCCGGCGCTGGCTTTCGAGCGGCAATCTCCCGGTGCACGTCGAGACCATGGATCTCGACAGCTTGAGCTCGCTCGAGCGCTGGCTCAGCCGGGCCGAGCGGCTGGTCCAGGCGCACGGCACCGTCATCGTCGACCTCCCGGCGGTTATCGGCCCGGCCATGGCCTCGGCCTTCCTCCTGGCGCGCCTGATCATCGTGCCGGTCTCGCTCTCGGCCGTCGACATCGACGGCACCAATCGGGTGCTGCGCTACATCCGGGTCGCGAGGAGCGAGCGGCGCGGCGTCGGCCCCGAGGTTCTGATCGTCCCCAACAAGCTGCAATGCGGCCTCGGCACCGAGCGACCCGTGCTCGACGATCTGCACGGCTTCGGCGAGACCGTGGTCAGCGGTCTCTCCCTTTACCCCGAGCACGGCCGGGCCTTCGCCGCGGGACGCTGGATCGGCGATACAGCACCGGGCTCGATGGCCCACGCCGAGGTCATGGCCTTGGAGACCACGGTCGCCGAGGCCATGCGCCGCAGCCTGCCGGCACCGAGGCTCGAGGCCGCCCGCGAGACGCGGCGGGAGCGCGAGCGGGCAGCGGTGATCGAGGCGGCAAAGCCACGCGTGGCTCGCCAGAACCGATCATGGTGGCAACGCCTCTTCGCGTCCTGAGCGATTCGGTGCATAACCACCTCGACGACAATCGCAACGGGCAGCAGCAAGCAGGGAGTCCAGACATGCGCTATACGATCGAGCACATCGAGGGCATCGGCCCCGCCTTCGGTGCAAAGCTGAGGACCGCCGGCATCGCCTCGACCACTGCCTTGCTGAAGGCAGCGGCGGGCCCCGCCGACCGGCGCCAGCTCGCAGCGAGCACCGGCATCGACGGCGGCCGCATCCTCGCCTGGGCCAACATGGCCGACCTGATGCGCATCAAGGGCGTCGGCAAGCAGTTTGCCGAGCTTCTGGAGGCGGCCGGTGTCGACACCGTCAAGGAGCTGAAGACGCGCAACGCCGCCAACCTCGCAGCCAGCATGGCCGAGGTGAACGCCGAGAAGAAGTTGACGCGCGCGGTCCCGACCGAGACGATGGTCCGGGGCTGGATCGAGGAGGCCAAGACGATGGCGCCGATCCTGACCTATTGAGCGGCAGCCGCCGCGGTTGCCGCCTGGCGACGGAAAGGGAGTGGCGATGCTCGGTGGGTTGATGAAGAAGCTGTTCGGCGGCGGCGGCGGCGGCGGTGGCGACGACGGTGGCGGCAAGCCGCTCGGCGATCCGGTCGAGCACAAGGGCTGCATGATCCAGCCGATCACCATGCACAAGGGCGGGCAGTATCTGACCGCCGGGATCATCACCAGGACGTTTCCGGACGGCCCGCGCGAGCACCGCTTCGTCCGCGCCGACACCCACAGCGCCGCCGACAGCGCCCACGATTTCGCCATCGTCAAGGGCCGGCAGATCATCGACGAGCAGGGCGACCGGCTGTTCACCAATGCCGCTTGAGGACGCGCGCGGGGTACGCCTGACCGGCACGTCGCCCGCCGCCCTCGAGCTCTTCGAGGCCGCTCTCGACGACGTCTTGAGCTTTCACGGTGATCCGATCGGCCGGGCCGAGGCGGCACTGGCGGCTGATCCCACCCTCGTCTCGGCCCACCTGCTGCAGGCCCATGTCTTCGCCTTCTCGCTCCACCCGGGGCTGTTGGCGAGGGCCGAGGCCAGCCTCGATGCCGCCGCAGCCACCGCGGCCAACGATCGCGAGCGGGCGCATGCCGCAGCCGTCCGCACCTGGCTCACGGGCGAGATCGAGGCCTCTAGGGCCGCCTTCGATGCCATCCTCGAGCACCACCCGCGCGACCTGATGGCCTTGATGTTCGCGCATCAGGCCGATTTCTTCGGGGCCGCCGAGACGGCACTCCTCGCCCGGCCGCAGCGCGCCCTTGCCGCCTGGGGCAGTGGCACGCCAGGCCGCTCCTATGTCGAGGCGATGGTCGCCTTCGGGCTCGAGGAGGCCGGGCACTACGCCAAGGCCGAGGCCATGGCCCGCGCCGCCCTCGAGGCCAACCCGCGCGACGCCTGGGCGATCCATGCGGTGGCCCACGTTCTCGAGATGCAGGGGCGCGACGACGAGGGCATCGCTTGGTACGCGGAACGGCGCGCCGATTGGGCCGAGGACTGCTTCTTCGCCGTCCACAACTGGTGGCACTGGGCGCTCTATCACATCGACCGCGACGAGCCGGCAACAGCCCTCGCCCTTTATGATGAGGGCCTTGCTCCCGATCGGCGAAGCATCACCCTCAACCTCTGCGACGCCGCCTCGCTGCTCTGGCGGCTGGCCCTCGCCGGCCACGCTACCGGCGACCGCTTCGCAGCACTTGCCGATGCCTTCGATCGGCCGGCCCGCGAGCCCGTCCACGTCTTCAACGATGTCCACGCCATGCTCGCCTTCGTCGGTGCGGGAAGGCGCGAGCGGGCAGTCGAGCATCTGGCCGGGCTGCAAGCGGCGGCAGCCGGACACGGCCGTCACGCGGCGATGCTGCGCGCCATCGGCATCCCCGTCGGCTGGGCGCTGCTGGCGTTCGCCGACGGGCGCTTCGCCGAGGCGCTTGCCGGGCTCGAGCGGGCCATGCCCGAGGCCGGCGAGCTGACCGGCAGCCAGGCGCAACGCGATGTCCTGGCGATGACCCTGATCGAGGCAGCACTGCGGGCCGGTGCGCACCGAACCGCCGAGCGGTTGCTGCGGGCACGCCTGGCCCAAAAGCCCACGAGCGCCCGCATCGCCCGCGACCTGGTGCGCAGCACCTGACCCGCAGGGTAGCACTACTCAGTCCTTGATGTACTCGGCGTCCTCGCCCTCTTCGCCCTCCTCCTCGTCCTCGTACTCTTCGTCGTCCTCGTAGTCCTCGTCCTCGTCATCGCTGCTGGAGACGGGCCGCGGGCTGTGGGCGCGGGCGATGTACTCGGTCAGGTCGGAGAGCTCGATGAAGAAGTCGGCCTGGCGGCGCAGCTCGTCGGCGATCATCGGCGGCTGGGTCTTGATCGTGCTGACCACGCTGACCTTGACCCCCTTGCGCTGCAGGCCCTCGATCAGGCGGCGGAAATCGCCGTCGCCCGTCATCAGGACCATGTGCTCGACCGAGGCCGCGAGCTCCATGGCGTCGACCGTCATCTCGACGTCCATGTTGCCCTTGAACTTGCGCCGCCCGGCCCCCTGGCTGAACTCCTTCAGGGGCTTGGTCACCATGGTGTAGCCGTTGTAGTCGAGCCAGTCGACCAGCGGCCGGATCGGCGAATACTCCTGTTCGTCGAGCAACGCCGTGTAGTAATAGGCGCGCAGCAGGCGGCCGCTGCTCGCGAACACCTCGAGCAGGCGCCGATAGTCGACGTCGTAGCCGAGCGCTTTCGCCGTCTGGTAGAGATTGGCACCATCAATGAACACCGCAAATCGTTCATCGGGGTGGAAGTGCTTGAAGGCCGAGGGCCTGGCCATAATGCTAACTCCAGGGCTGATGGCTGCAGTCGTTGCTGCTTTTCTTGAATGTCGATCGGCTTTCCTAGCGCCGTGATGTTTGCCTGTCATCTCACGTCGCCGACATTACCCGAGTTTAACCGGCCCGACACGCGGTTCCAAGCGCACCCGATGCATATGTATGTCGACCGAACAAATGTTTGCACTTTTGTCATCGGTTGGCTAGCCTAAACCATGGCAGCGGCGGCCTGGTGGCTGCTGATGGTCGCCTGCAGCGCCTGCGCTGTTGCAACGCAACAGGCGCTTGTGTCGGCGTGCCGACGCGCTACATTCCAAAGGCAACGGTCGAACCAACGGATTCCTACGCACCATGGCACGTATCACCGTCGAAGATTGCGTCGAGCGCGTTCCCAGCCGCTTCGAACTCGTCATGCTCGCAGCCCAGCGGGCCCGGGACGTCTCGGCCGGCGCCTCCCCGACGCTGGATCGCGACAATGACAAGAACCCGGTCATCGCCCTGCGCGAGATCGCCGAGGAATCGATCGATCTCGACCATCTCCGCTACGAGCTGATCCACGGCCTCAGGCGGCATTCCGACACCGATATCGAGATGTCCGACGATCTGGCGCAGGAACTCGAGAGCCTCATCCCGAGCCGGCAGCCGATGGCCGACGACGACATGATGCCGGAAGGCATCGACTACGGTGCCGGGGACATTCTCGACGAGGACTGATGACCAGCTGCCCGCAAGTCCTGTCCGCGCGGCCGGTGCCGAAGCACCGGGCCCGTCGCTGGCCGGGCCACTGCCGGCAGCAGGCCGCTTGTCGAACCGTTCGGCGAGGCCGATGACCGAGCCGGCCGCGGCAGCCACCGAGCTTCTCGAGCATGCTGCCGCCGCGCTGGCCACGGCCGACGCCGCCAAGACCACCGACAATGCCGCCAAGACCACCGAGCCGAGCCGCAAGGCCGCCAAGAGCCGCAAGATCATGCGGCAATACGAGCTGGTCGAGCTGGTCCGCTCCTACGACCCGCATGTCGACGAGGACCTCCTGAACGGCGCCTACGTCTTCGCGATGAAGGCGCACGGCACGCAAAAGCGCGCCTCGGGCGACCCCTTCTTCCACCATCCGGTCGAGGTGGCCGGCATCCTCGCCGGGCTCAAGCTCGATGCCGCCTCGATCGCCACGGGTCTCCTGCACGACACCATCGAGGACACCGGGGCGAAGCTCGAGGACATCCGCGAGCGCTTCGGTGACACCGTCGCCCGCCTCGTCGACGGCGTGACCAAGCTCAACAAGATCCAGCTGCAATCGGCGAAGACCGCGCAGGCCGAGAATTTCGGCAAGCTGCTGGTCGCCATGTCCGAGGACATCCGGGTCCTCCTGGTCAAGCTCGCCGACCGGCTGCACAACATGCGCACACTGCAGTTCGTGCCGCCCGAGAAGCGCCAGCGCATCGCGCTCGAGACCATGGAGATCTACGCCCCCTTGGCCGAGCGGATCGGCATGGAGCGGCTCAAGGCGGAGCTCGAGGATCTGGCCTTCGCCGAGCTCGCGCCCGAGGCCCGCGAGAGTGTCCTGCATCGGCTGCGCCAGCTGCGCCACGACGACACGGCACTGAGCGAGCGGATCATCGCCGAGCTCAAGGGCAAGCTCGCCGCCGCCGGCATCGAGGCGGACATCCAGGGCCGCGAGAAATCGCCGCTCTCGATCTGGAAGAAGATGGAGCGCAAGAACGTCTCGTTCGAGCAGCTCTCCGACATCATGGCCTTTCGCGTGCAGGTCGACAATGTCGGCGAATGCTATGCGGCCCTGGGCGTCATCCATGCGGCTTACGCGATGCTGCCCGGCCGCTTCAAGGACTTCATCTCCACGCCCAAGCAGAACGGCTACCGCTCGCTGCACACCACCATCATCGGCCCCGAGCAGCGCAAGATCGAGGTGCAGATCAGAACCCGGCAGATGCACGAGGTGGCCGAGCTGGGTGTGGCGGCACACTGGGCCTACAAGCAGGAGAGCCGGGTCACCGAGGGCAAGCAGTACCGCTGGATCAGGGAGCTTCTTGACATCCTCGAGCACACCGCCGAGCCCGAGGAGTTCCTCGCCAACACCAAGCTCGCGATGTTCCAGGACCAGGTCTTCTGCTTCACGCCGCGGGGCGATCTCATCGCCCTGCCGAGGGGGGCGACACCCGTCGACTTCGCCTATGCCGTCCATTCCGAGGTCGGCGACCATTGCGTCGGCGCCAAGGTCGACGGCCGGATGGTCCAGCTGCGCCACCTCCTCGACAATGGCGACCAGGTCGAGATCATCACCAGCCGCAATGCCTGGCCCTCGGCCGCCTGGGAGCGCTTCGTCGTCACCGGCAAGGCCAAGGCGCGGATCAGACGGGCCATCAAGTCCCGCCAGCGCGACGACTACATCCAGCGCGGCCGCGAGATGCTGGTCCGCGCCGCCAAGAACGAGGGGATCACCCCGACCGAGCGCCAGCTCGAGCAGGCGGCGAACGAGCTCGGCCAGGCGAGCCTCGAGGACATGCTGGTCCAGGTCGGTGAAGGCCAGCTCGCCGCCCGGCTGGTGTTCCAGGCGATCCCCGCCCCTGCGCTGAGGCTGCCGGGCAAGCGGGCCCCCGGCACCGGAGCACCGCTCGAAGAGACGGCCGACGCCGACAACATCCTGCTCTTCAAGCGACCCCATGCCGAACCGGACGAGCGCCCGTCCGGGCTGATCGCCGGGCTGCCCGCCGGCATCGCCTACCAGTTCGCCGGCTGTTGCCGGCCGATCCACGGCGACCCGATCATCGGCGTGGTGCGCACCGGCCGGCCGCTCAGCATCCACTGCCGCGACTGTGCCACCGTGCTCAGGATGAGCGAGAGCGAACACCGCTTCGTCGATGTCGGCTGGAACGACCAGGTGGTCGAGCCGATTGCCACCCGGATCGCGGTGACCGTCAACAACCGGCCAGGCTCGCTCGGCACGATCAGCACGATCATCGGCAAGAACGACGGCAATATCGTCGACGTCAAGGTCGGCCGCCGCTCGACCGACCTCTACGAGATGGTGCTCGACGTCGAGGTCAAGGGCGTCGACCAGCTGCAACGCATCCTCGCGGCCTTGCGCGCCAACCCGATCGTCAGCACGGTCGAGAGAACCCGCTCGTGACCCCGGAATCGTTGTCGACCGACGCGGCGCTCGCCGAGTTCCGCGCCGCCGGCGCCCTCTTGGAGGGCCATTTCATCCTGACCAGCGGCCGGCGGAGCGGCCACTACATGCAATGCGCCCGGGTCATGGTGGACCCCGCCAGAGGCGAGCGGCTCTGCCGTGCCCTCGCGACGCGCATCGGCACCGAGCATCCGGGCCTGGCACTCGATGCCGTGGTGGCGCCCGCCATGGGCGGCATCCTCGTCGGCTACGAACTCGCCCGCCAGCTCCGCCTGCCCTCGCTCTTCACCGAGCGCGTCGACGGCCGCTTCACGCTGCGCCGCGGCTTCGAACTCGCCCCTGGTGCCAGAGTGCTGATCACCGAGGACGTCGTCACCACCGGCCTCAGCTTGCGCGAATGCGCCGACTGCCTCTGGGCGCTGGGTGTCGAGCCCGTCCTCGGCGCCTGCCTCGTCGACCGCAGCAACGGCACGGCCGACATCGGCATGCCGCTGGTGGCCCTCGTCACCGTCGACTTTCCGACCTATGCGCCAGACGACATCCCGCCCGAGCTCGCCGCCATCCCCGCCATCAAGCCTGGCTCGCGCGGCTTGGCCTGAACCTCACCGAAATGCCGGCTCGTCGAAGCTCCTGAGCTTCCGGGAATGCAGCCGCTCGGCGCCCTGCTCCCGGAGCAGCCGGATCGTCTCCAACCCGATCTCCAGATGCTGGTTGACCCGTTCCTCGTAGAAGCGGTTGGCCATGCCCTTGAGCTTGAGCTCGCCGTGCAGCGGCTTGTCGGAGACGCAGAGCAGCGTGCCGTAGGGCACGCGAAAGCGCAGCCCGTTGGTGGCGATGGTCGCACTCTCCATGTCGAGTGCTATCGCACGGCTCTGGTTGAGCCGCTGGAAGAACTCCTCGTAGCGCAGCTCCCAGTTGCGATTGGCGGTCGAGGCCACGGTGCCGGTGCGCATCCGCGACTTGAGGTCGAGATCAGCGAGGCCGGTGACGTTGGCCACCGCCTGCTGCAGCGCCACCTGGACCTCGGCGATGGGTGGGACCGGCACGAAGGGCGGCACCTCCTGGTCGAGCACGTGGTCCTCGCGGACATAGCCGTGCGCCAGGACATAGTCGCCGAGCCGCTGGGTCCGCCGCAAGCCCGCGCAGTGGCCGAGCATCAGCCAGCAATGCGGGCGGAGCACGGCCAGGTGGTCGGTGATGGTCCGTGCGTTCGACGGGCCGACGCCGATATTGACCAAGGTCACGCCGCGGCCGTCCGGGCGGGTGAGGTGGTAGGCCGGCATCTGCGGCAGGTGGGCGGGGCCCAGCCCAGCCGCCTCGCCGTTCGGGAACCTCGGGTTCTTGGTGATCACGTTGCCGGGCTCGACGAAGCGGTCGTAGGCCTCGCCGGCCTCCAGCTCGCGCTCGGCATGCGCGACGAAGTGGTCGACATAGCGCTGGTAGTTGGTCAGCAGCACGAAGCGCTGGAAAAAGCGCGGGCTGGTGCCGGTATAATGGCTCAAGCGATGCAGGCTGTAGTCGACCCGCTCGGCGGTGAAGAGAGCCAGGGCGCCGGGCTCGCCCGGCCGCGAGCGGAAGGTGCCGTTGGCGATGGCATCGTCGGTGGCGGCCAGATCCGGCATCGGGAAGCGATGCGCCAGCTTGTGCGCGCGCTCGCCGTCGATGCCGCTGCCGGCGACGTCGACCACGAAGGGCAAGGGGATCGGCCGGCGGCTCTGCCCGATCACCAGGGGTACCAGGTGATTGCGCAGCAGGATACCGAACTGGGTGCGGTAGTAGTCGGCGAAGAGCGCGGGGCGGGTCAGCGTCGTGCCGTAGAGTCCCGGATCGTGCAGGGCACCATAGGCCAGCCTGGCATCGACGTTGAGCGTCTCGGGATCGATCTTGACGCCGACGAACGGGTAGCAGGCGGCGAGCCCGCCGGGCACCACGCCCTCCTCGGCATAGGCCCGAAACGCCACCTTCAGCCGCTCGACCGAAGCATCGTAGAGGCGCGTCACATGGCCGAGGGCGACCTCCGGATCGCGGCAGACCTCGATCTCGCCGATCCCGTTCCGTGCGAAGGCCTCGACCAGCGCCTCGACCATCCCTGCCCCTTCCGCTAGATCACGCGACACGCGCCGGCCGTGCCGGACGATGCCGCAGGCTCCCTCTAAAGGCTTTGCCGAACTTAAGCCAGTCGACCATCAGCCACTCAACCAAGGGGCGGGCCCAGAGCCTGCCTCCCGAGCCTGCCGAACGAGAACTCGCCCATGGCGCCAGCCCCCCTCCTCTCGCTCCGCAACGCCGGCCTCGCGCTCGGCGGCAAGCGCCTGTTCGACGACCTCGATCTCGATATCCAGGCCGGCGACACGATCGGCCTGGTCGGCCGCAACGGCAGCGGCAAGTCCAGCCTCTTGAAGGTCCTGGCGGAGCTGATCGAGCTCGATTCCGGCAGCCGCTCGGGCCAGCAGCAGTGCCTGGTGCGCTACCTCGAGCAGGAGCCGGCGCTCGATCCGACCTTGACGCTGGCCCGCAATGTCACAAGCGGGCTCGACGCCGATGCCGACCCGCACGAAAGCGAGCACCGCGCCGCAGTCCTCCTCGAAGCCCTGAGCATGCTCCCCGAGCGGATGGCTCACGGCCTTTCCGGCGGCGAGCGCCGCCGGGTCGCGATCGCCCGCGCCCTGGTCGCCGAGCCCGACATCCTGCTCCTCGACGAGCCCACCAACCATCTGGATCTCCCGGCCATCGCCTGGCTCGAGGCGACCCTCCAGGCCGCCCGGGCCGCCCGGGTCGTGATCAGCCACGACCGGGCCTTTCTCGCCGCCGTCACCACCAAGACCTGGTGGCTCGATCGCGGCCGCCTCTTCGTCAACAACGCCTCGACGGCGAGCTTCGAGGAATGGCGCGACGCGCTCCTCGCCGAGGAGGAGAGAACACTCTCCAGGCTCGAGAAGCACCTCGAGGCCGAGACCCACTGGCTGCACCGGGGCGTGACCGCAAGGCGCAAGCGCAACCAGGGCCGGCTGCGCAAGCTCGGCGATCTCCGGGCCGCGCGTGCCGCCTTCCTCAGGCCCGAAGGCCGGGCCAAGCTGGAAGCGCACCTCGCCTCGGGCGGCGGCACGCTGGTCATCGAGGCCGACACCATCGCCAAGACCCGGGGCGGCAAGCTCCTGGTCGACAGCTTCTCGACCCGGGTGATCAAGGGCGACCGGGTCGGCATCATCGGGGCCAACGGGGTCGGCAAGACGACACTGCTCGACCTCTTGACCGGCAGGCTCGCCCCCGATTCCGGCACCGTGCGGCTCGGCACCAGACTCGAGATCGCCCGCTTCGAGCAGGACCGCGGCAGCCTCGACCCCAAGGCCACCCCGTGGGCCACGCTATGCCCGGAGGGCGGCGACCAGGTCGATGTGGCGGGCCGAAAGCGCCACGTCGTCGGCTACTTGCGCGACTTCCTGTTCGACGAGGCACAGGCCCGCCAGCCGATCGAGGCGCTCTCCGGCGGCGAGCGCAACCGCCTCTTGCTCGCCCGCAATCTCGCCAAGCCCAGCAACCTTCTGGTCCTCGACGAGCCGACCAACGATCTCGACCTCGAGACCCTCGATCTCCTCGAAGACCTGCTCGCCGACTATGCCGGGACCCTGCTGCTGGTCAGCCACGACCGCGACTTCCTCGATCGCGTCGTCACCAGCACCATCGTCATGGAGGGCCATGGGCGGATCGTCGAGACCGCGGGCGGCTACAGCGATGCCGTCCGCCAGGGCGCCAAGGTCGGGCTCGCCATGACCACCGACCGCCCGGCCGAGACGGCGCCCAAGCCCGGCAAGGGGGCCGAAAGCCGGGCCCAGGGCAAGGCCACAGCCAGGCTCGCCCGCGAGCTCGACCGCCTGCCCGCCACGATCGAGGCGGTGACCGCCGAGATCGCCAGGCTCCAGGATCGGCTCGCCGATCCCAAGCTCCATGTCCAGGATCCGAGCCAGGCGGAAAAGCTCGTCGCCACCCTGGCGGAACGGCAGGCGGCACTCGCCGAGTTCGAGGAGCGCTGGCTCGAGCTCGAAGCGCTGCGCGAGGCAGGGACGATCTAAGGGCAAACGGCTCGGAGAATCTTTTGCAGCCCAGGCTACATCACGTTCGCCATGGAAAGACATCCGGGGAGGATGATCCTCCCCGCGCCCCACCGTTACTTTGGGTCGACGCAAGGTCCCGGCGGTCGGAGTGGTTAACGGACGTTAAGCGTACCTGGTACCCTTAACGGCACACCACTAGAGCCGCGCCAGCCGCTCGGTCAAAAGGGCGAAGAACCGGTTGGCATCCATCGCGTTGATCACCGTCGCATTGGCCGCCCGCGCTTGCCGCGGGAACCAGTCGACATTGGTCCGCCCCTTCGACGCCCCCTCGGTCTCGATCGCGACATGACAGGGCTTGCCCTGGAAGATCGAGGGCTCGATCAGGTGGGCAATGACACAAGGATCGTGCAGCGGGGCGCCGTCCACCGCGTAGCGATCGCTGTCGAAGCGGTTGAAGAAATCGACGAGCCCGGCCGCCGCCAGCCCCACGGGCGTGCCCACCGCCCGGATCGCCTCGAGCCGCGCGCGGTCGACCAGCGCCTGATGCGTCACGTCGAGGCCGAGCATGGTGATCGGCACGCCACTTTCGAAGACGATCCGCGCGGCATGCGGGTCGACATAAATGTTGAACTCGGCAGCCGGCGTCACATTGCCGAGGCCGATGGCCCCGCCCATCAGCACGATCTCCTTCACCCGCGCTGCGAGGTCCGGCTCCTTGCGCAGCGCCATGGCGACATTGGTGAGCGGGCCCGTGGGACAGAGCGTGACGCTGCCGGCGGGTGCCGCCATGACCAGCTCGATGATCGCGTCGACCGCATGGCCCTTGGCCAGGGGCAGCGCCGGCTCCGGCAGCTCGACCCCGTTGAGCCCGGTCTCGCCGTGCACGTATTCGGCCGTCTCCAAAGGCTCGACCAGCGGGCGATGGCAACCCCGATAGACCGGAACGTCGGTCCGCTGCGCCAGCTCGAGGATCTTCCGGGCATTCACCTCGGTGAGCCGGAGCGGCACATTGCCGGCAACCGCGGTCACGGCCACAAGCTCGATCTCCTCGGGCGAACCCAGCGCCAGGAGGATCGCCAATGCATCGTCCTGGCCCGGGTCGCAATCGAGGATGATCCGGTGGCGATCCTGGCCCATGGCAGTCCTATCCCGAGGTGAGCTTGAACTCGATCCGGCGGTTGCGGCGATAGGCGATCTCGTCGTCGCGCGGGTCGAGCGGGTGGTACTCGCCGAAGCCGGTGGCGGCAAGCCGCCTGGGATCGATGCCCTGGCTGATCAGGTACTCGACCACCGAGATGGCGCGCTGGGTCGAGAGCTCCCAGTTCGAGGCAAAGGGGCTGGCCGCCCCTACCGGCACCCGATCGGTATGCCCGTCGACACTCAAGATCCACTCGATCTCGGGCGGGATCTTGTCCGCCACCTCGCGCAGACTGTCGGCGATCGCCCGCAGCTGGTCGAGGCCTGCCGGATCGAGCCTGGCCGAGCCCGAGGCGAACAAGAGCTCGCTCTGAAAGACGAAGCGATCGCCGACGATCCGGATCTCCGGCCGGTCGCCGAGAATCTGCCTGAGCCGGCCGAAGAACTCCGAGCGGTATTGCGAGAGCTCCTCGACCTGGTCGATCAGCGCCTGCTGTAGCCGCTGGCCCAGCGCCGCGATGGTCGTCTGCTGCTCCTGGATCTGCGATTCCGAGGTATCCAGGAGGGTCTCGACCAGGCCGAGCTGGCTGTTGAGCTGGCCCAGTTGCGCGCTCAAGAGCGCGATCCGTTCGTTGGCGACACCGAGCGCCGTCTCGCGCTCGTCGAGTGTCGTCGCGAGCTCGCTGACCGCGGCCTCGCGCGCCTCGAGGGCGCGCGTCTGCTCGGCCTCGAGCGCGGCCAGCCTGTTCTCGAGCGCCCGCCGGGCGGCCCGCTCCTGGGCCAGGTCGATGGCGGTCGTCCGCCGCCGGGCCGCGGCCTCGGCCAACGCCGCCTCCCGCTCGCCGATCGTCGTCTCCAGTGCTGCTCGCTCAGCCTGGGCCTCGCCCAGGGCCGCCTCGCGCTCGCCGAGATCGCCCTCGAGCGTCTGGATCATCAGCCGCTCGCCGGCCAGCATCTCGGTCAGCCGCGTGATCTGCTCCTCGAGATTGCCGATCAACGCCGCCCGCTCGTCCACCGTCTCGGTCAGGGCCTCGCGCTCGCGGGCCAGGCTCTCGAGCTCGAGATCGAGGCTCAAGGCCCGCTGGCGCAGCGCCTCCTGGGTCTCCTCGCCACCACTGATGCGGCCGGCGGCCCGCTCGATCTGCTCCTCGAGGAACTGCAGCATCTCGTCCCGTTCGGCCGCCGCCTCGCCCATCTGCTCGATCCGCCGCTGCATCCGCTCGATGGTCGCCTGGATGGCGTCATAGTCGGCAGCGGGCTCCTCCTGGGCCAGCACCGGAAATGCCAGGAGCAGGCACGAGCAAAGCGTGACGGTGGCAAGGCGCATCGGACGTCCCTCGGACAAGAAGCCAGCCACCAAGCGATAGAAACACCACCCAAAGCGGTCAACCGCAACCGCCAGCCCCGGCCACCGGCGAGCGACGGACGAAGGCCCGACCCCGCTGGTCGACTGGCCGACGCCCAAACGACAAAGGGCTCAGCCGCGCCCGGCCAAGCCCTTGATTTGTCTGGTGGGCGCACAAGGACTCGAACCTTGGACCCGCTGATTAAAAGTTTCCGAACAACGCCTATCGCGGCCTAACATATCAGCGCGTCTGGCTGATTTTTACCCTTTATGTATCAAGCGCTTGCCATCCATGTTAGGCAGTGATACTAACGCTAGGTAACAAGGCAAAACGCACCGAGGGCGTTACCTATTTGTAACCTAGCGAGGGTTCCGATGCCGAAACTGAAGCTGACCGCCGCCGCCGTCAGCCGGATCAAGGCGCCGAGCACCGGGCAGGTGGACTACTTCGATCAGGCGATGCCGGCCTTTGGGCTTAGGGTCGGCAAGGCCAGCCGCAGCTACTTCCTGACCACGCGCATCAACGGCAAGCTGGCTCGGCTGACGATCGGTCGAGCAGCTACCGACGAGGCGCCCGGCATGACCCTTGCCGCCGCCCGGCGGATCGCGGGTGAGTGGCAGGCCAAGGCCGCGAACGGCGACGACCCGCGCGAGGCCAAGGCGCGCGAGGCCGAGGCGGCGAAGGAGGCGCGGGCTAATACCTTCGCCGTGCTCGCCGATACGTGGCTCAAGCGCGATCAGGCGGGCAACAAGGATGTGGATCGCCTGCGGCGGCTCATCGAGCGCGAGGCAGTGAGCAAGTGGGCAGCGCGGCCGGCATCGAGCATCACGCGGCGCGACTGCATGCGCCTGATCGATGAGATCGCCGATCGCGGCGCCTCAACGCAGGCGCGGCGGGTGCACGCCTATCTGCATCGCCTCTTTCGCTGGGCGGTTGGGCGCGGCGAGATCGAGACCAATCCCATGGCGGACTTGCCCAAGCCCGGCGTCGAGAACCCGCGTGACCGCGTGCTGAGCAACGCGGAGTTGACCCGCGTCTGGCAGGCATTCGACCGGCTCGGCTATCCCTTCGGCCCTGCCTTCCGCCTCCTGACGCTGACCGCAGCCCGGCGCGAGGAGATCATGGCCCTTCGCTGGGATGAGATCGACGCGGAGGCGGGCATCATCCGCCTTGCCGGCGCCCGGACCAAGAACGGCGAGGCGCACGATATTCCTCTATCCGCCGCCGCACTGGCGACGCTGGCGACCCTGCCTCGCATAGCAGGCGGCTACGTGTTCACGACCACGGGCAGGGCGCCGGCATCCGGCATCAGCAAGGCGAAGAGCAGGCTTGATGGACTGTGCGGCGTCGAGGGCTGGCGGCTTCACGATCTGCGCCGCACGGCGGCGACCGGGGTGCAGAGGCTGGGCGTAAGGCTCGAGGTCACCGAGGCTGTGCTGGGTCATACGTCCGGCACGCGGAGCGGCATCGTTCGCGTCTACCAGCGGCACCAGTACGCCGACGAAAAACGGGCCGCTCTGGAGGCATGGGCACGGCATATCGAGGGCCTGATCGAGCCGGCGCCGTCCAATGTCGTCAATCTGGCGGCAGGCTGACATGGCGGACTTGCTACTGATCGGCGCGCAAGTTGACGCGGCGCGCGGCGACATGGCGGCACTGGCCCGATGGCTGCGCGAGGACAACCCGCTGTCAAGAGAAGATAAAGCATTCATCGCCGATTTGCTCGAAGGCAAAATAAAAAAACCGCCAAAGAAAAAAGGCAGGCCGCGCAGGCGGTTAGGCCAGTATACATGGCTTGAGCTGGTTGCGATGCAATATCGCGAAATCGCCGAATGGCTGAGGCGTCGAGGCAAGCTGTATGGCAACGGCCAGCGACTGATTGATGCGCTGGCGGCGAAATACGAGGTGGACGCCTCGGCGCTCGCCAATGAGATCAATCGCGGGCCGGACCACCATTGGAGGCGGCGAAAACCCACACGAAAATAGGCCGCTGCAAAGTTTTTTTCGTGCCGTATAAGTAACGCAAACGTTCACGCAAGTTAGCCTTAGTTCTCAACCGACAGAACGAGGCGACCATGAAGAGCAGACGACTTCTCTCCGCCAAGCAAACGCGTGAGCGGTATGGCGGAATCTCCGACATGACCCTGTGGAGATGGCTTCGCGATCCTGATCTGGGCTTTCCGCAGCCGACCTACATCAACGGCCGGCGCTTCTTCGATGAGGCCGCGCAAGATGACTTCGACAACCGCCAGCGGCAGCGGGCGGCTTGAAAGGATATGGCGAACATGGAAACGCCCGCTCTGGCAGGAGCGGGCGCTAGTGAGGGCCGTCTCGATGACACGCCCGACCTTAGCAAGAATGATGCCGACACGCTAGCCGATAGCCTCGCGCGCATCTCCGCCGCTGATCGACGATGGTTCGAGCAGCACCCCCGATCGCGATGGCGCATCCGGCCGACCGAGCCGGGCGAGTGGCCGGCGGAAGTTAAGGGCAGTCGCTGGACCGCCGTCCGATCGTGTGGCGTTGGCCGCGTGCGCATCCCTTTGACCGGCAGCCTGCCGGCCGGATTGACGGATCGCGGCGTCGATCGGCTCATGGCCGAGATCATGCCGGCGCAGACCGCGCGGCTGATCGCCGAGATCGAGGCTATGGCGAAGGAGGCGCGGCGGGCCGAGTAAGCCGTTGTCCACCTCCCTCGCCCAACGGGCAACGGCGGCACCGGCCGCCGTCCTGACCTTCCTGCACGCCCCGAACAAGGTGCTCGGCAAGCGGTATTACCTCGCCCGGGGCGGCAAGGTCCGCAAAGTTCCATTTCCGAACGTCGCGACCTTCGAGCCGATTTTCGTGCCGGTCGACGACTTCGACGAGTTCGCCGCGGCACTAACCGAGGCCGAGCGGCACACTGACCGCTGTTAGATCAGGGCCGAGCCGAGCCAATGGTTCCCGCTCGACGGCAAGCCCGTCATGCGTCGGAAAAATCGCCGCCCGGGCTGGGTGAACCTTCGCACGGGGCGGCCGATCCCCGAAGAGGCCGCGTTGCAGGCGGAAATGCCGCCCAACGTGTGCTGGGTGCCGGCGTGGCAGGAAGCCCCGACACGGTGGCTCGCCGGTGACGTGGACGGCATTCGCTATCCGTTCGGTGGCGATTGGATCAACGACCCCGCCGAGGCCGCACAGTGGGTGATCGACAACCACTTCCCGCCCGAGTTCCGTGGCCGGTCGTTCTGGTATCAAATCACCGGATCGGCCCTCGACCCGTCCAACCCCGACGCCCCCCGCGACGTGATCAAGCTGCGCATCGCCTTCTGGCTGGACCGTGGCTTGACCAGAAATCAGCTGCGGCACTGGTTCCGCGGCCGACCCGTCGACCTATGCACATTCGACGCGATACAGGCGATCTACACGGCCAATCCGACATTCGAGGGCTTGCGCGACCCCGTCCCCGTGCCCCGCTCGGGCGTGGTCGAAGGTGACACCGACACCGTTGTCGCCCCCGACACCCTGCCACCCCCCGCCGTCAACGACGACGACCCGCTAGGTTCTGTTGACATTTTGGATTAAGTCACGTTTGGAACCTGCTGATCTGA
>DAIRDJ010000022.1:15372-40651 GCA_036796215.1 Geminicoccaceae bacterium | reverse complement strand
GTGCTGATCGTGCCGGTCGCGATGCAGATCCTCTCGCGCTATGTCGGCTTCGTCCCGCGTTATATCTGGACCGAGGAGATCGCGCGCTTCGCCTTCATCTGGATCATCATGGTGGGGGCGGCGATCGCCGTCCGCGACGGCACCCATTTCGACGTCGACCTCCTGCCCGAGGCCAAGACCCGGGTCGGGCGGCTCCTGGCCAAACTGATCGTCAACCTCTCGATCGGCTTTGCCGGCTTGATCTTTCTCGTCTGGGGCTGGGATTTCGCCGTTTTGGGCTCGCGCCAGCGGAGCGAGATCGCCAGCCTGCCGATGCTCTCGATCTATATCGCCTGGCCCTGGGCCGGCGCCACCTGGCTCCTGTTCGTGGGCGAGCGCATCGCCGTCGACTTCGGCTGGATCGAGGGGCCACCGCCGAAGCCCGACGATGCCAGCAATCCCGACGTGACGGTGGCCCAACCATGAGCCCGGGCGAGGTCGCGGCCATCCTCTTCGGCATCTTCGGTGTCCTGGTCATCCTCCGCGTGCCGGTCGCCTTCGCGCTCGGCCTTGCCGTGGTGCCGATCTTCTACCTCGACGAGCGGCTGACGCCGATCCTGCTCTTGCGCGAGATGTTCAAGAGCTACAATGCCTTCGTGCTCTTGGCCGTGCCCTTCTTTCTGCTCGCCGCCAACCTGATGAACGGGGCCGGGATCACCGACCGGCTGATCAATTTTGCCCGGGTGCTCGTCGGCCACCTACCGGGCGGCCTCGGCCACATCAACGTCGTCGTCTCGATGCTGTTCGCCGGCATCTCTGGCAGCTCGACGGCGGACGCCGCCGGCATCGGCTCGCTCTTGATCCCGCAGATGAAGAAGCAGGGCTATCACGTCAGCTTCGCGGTGGCGATCACCGCCTGCTCGTCCGTCATGGGGGTGATCATCCCGCCCTCGATCCTGATGGTCGTCTGGGGCGGGCTGATGTCGGTCTCGATCGGCGGCCTCTTCCTCGCCGGGGTCGTCCCCGGCATCCTGATCGCCACAGCACAGATGATCACCGTCTATGTCTACGCCAAGAAATACGGCTATCCGATCTACACCCGCAGCACGCTCAAGGAGGTGGCGGCGGCCTTCATCAGCTCCTTCCTGGCGCTGATGACCCCGGTGATCATCGTCGGCGGCATCGTCTCGGGCTTCTTCACCCCGACCGAGGCCTCGGTCGTGGCCGTCATCTACTCGCTCGGCCTCGGCATGTTCATCTACCAGACCGTGACGCCGACCAAGCTGCCGAAGATCCTCTACGAGAGCGCGCGCTTTGCCGCCCTTTCGCTCTTCTGCATCGGCACCGCCTCGGCCTTCGGCTGGACCCTGGCCTATTTCAAGATCCCGGCAGCCCTGGTGGCGCATATCGACGGGATGGGCCTCGGCATCATCGGCACCGGCCTCCTGGTCGCTGGCGCCTTCCTCCTGATCGGCATGTTCATCGACGCCATCCCGGCGATCATCATCCTCGGCACCGTGCTCTGGCCCGTGGTCCAGCATGTCGGCATGCACCCGATCCATTTCGCCATCATCGGCATCATCAGCCTCGCCTTCGGCCTCGTCACCCCGCCCTACGGCCTCTGTCTCTTGATCAGTGCGGCAATCGGCGAGATCAAGCTCATCCATGCGCTCAAGGATGTCGCGATCATCCTCCTGCCGATGCTCGGCATCCTGCTCGTCATCATCCTCCTGCCCGACCTCGTCCTGGCGTTGCCGCGCTGGATCATGCCACGCTTCGTGATGTGACCTGGCAGCGGCCGCCTTGCCGCGATCGCCCGGAGCCGGCTTGCCGCCCGGCAGCCGGCAGCGCTGAGCGGCGACCTGGCCTGCCGTCCTCGAGACACCCGAGCCCATCGGCGAGAGTGCCAGGAATTCCACTGCCATTAACCGGATCGTAACGAATGACGCCTAAGCTGTGGCCGTTCTTCTAGCGATGGATGCGCGATTGGATGAGCAGGGATCTTGAGAAGAGCCGACCGCTGCCCTTTGCCGAACGGACCGTCGGCATTCCGTTCACCACACCCTTGATCTGCGGGGCCAAGGCGCGCTTGGCCAAGGGCGGGACCGTCGACCTTCTTGTCCCGAACCCGTCCGGGACGCGCGGCTACTATGTGATGGATCTGCGGGCGACGCGCGAGTTCTGCCAGCTCACCGTGCACGACGAGGTGCTGCTCGAGCATTTGCTCAGCACGGACGTGGTGACGCCGGCCATCGTGCGCCGCTGTGCCCGCAAGGTCGCGGTCGCCGGGTCGGCCGGCCGCGACGCCGCCGCTGCCGCCCAGAAGGCCGCCGAGCGCGACCAGGGCATCGTCAATTTGACCAACTACCAGATGCTGATGCGGCTCTTGCGCACGGTCGGCATCGACGAGCAGGAGCTGCAGCAGCCGACGGGCACCGACAAGGCGGTGCAGAACGAGATCAAGCGCCGGCTGGTCTCGCTGACGCCAAGGATCGGGCTGACCGCCGACGAGGTGATCGACACGGTCGGTGACATCGCCTTTTATGCTGCCGCCATCGGCTTTGCCGGCAGCGATCTCGGCCATCGCCATCCGATCGTGTTGGAGCAGCTGCGGCCGTTTGCCCAGGCGATCAACCGCTGGTCGGCGCTCGAGAACGCCGACAACAAGGAGCGGGCCGAGCAGATCACTGAGTGCGCCGACTGGACGCATCGCGAGGTTGCACCCTTGATCGTCGATTGCCAGACCCGCCTCGAGAACGTCGTCGACCTGGTCCGCGACTGGCGCAGCGGACGTAACGACGTGCGCGAGCGCTTCTCCCTGCCCGACTGGCTGCTCGATGGCTGGCCCGAGATCTTCACGATCTGGGAGACCGCCGTCGGCGAGGACCGCTCCATGCAGCGCACCGCCGTCGCCCAGATTCACCGTCTCCTGCCGCTCGACATGCTCCTGGCCGAGGGCGGCAGGGTCGAGGTCTTGAACCTCGATGCCTCGGTGCTCAGGAGCAAGTCCGTCAAGCTGCACGAGGACTGGAAGACAGGTGTCATGATGTCGGGCATGCGGGCCCGGGCCGAGGCCTTGCGCGCCGGGGCCGCCTGAGGTGGTGGTGAGCCGAGCACTTGGTGCCCCGCCGGCGCCGGCTGCCTGCCGGCACCCGGCTGCGCTGTCTTGCGGGTGAGCGCCGATGAGTGCGAGTGAGGCCTTCGATGCCCTGGTCGGCCAGCTGCGCAAGGCCGATGACCAGACCTTGTTGAAGATCGTCGGCGTCGTCGATCAGCTGGGCAAGCGCGGGGCGCTCGACATGCTGCTCGACCAGCATCGCCTCCGCCTCGCCCGGATCCGCCCGCCCCGACCGATGACGGCTGGACGGGTGTTCGTGCTGCCCTTCGAGGAGCTCTTGGTCGACGGCCGCAGCTGGACCCCGGGGATGATGCGGGTGCCGCGGAACCGCCTGCAGCGGCTGATCGCCTTGACCTTCGAGCAGCTCGAGCCGGGCCTCGAGGCGAGCCTGCGCGACCGGTTGCGGGGTCGCTCAATGGACGATGCGTCCTTGATCCTGGAGATCGGCCGCGAGCTCTGGCCGGCCTGCGCCGTGGCGGTGGGGGCGGTGCTCGACGCCGGTCGGCAGAGCCGGGACCCGGAGATCCGCGAGCTGCAGCTGCCGCTCAGGATCGCCCAGCACCTCATGCCCGTGGCCGAGGCCGTGGTCACCACGGTCTGGGCGCTGCCGCCGAAGCCGATGCTCGAGCTCGACAAGGCAGCCCAGGAACACATCGCCCATCTCCTCGGTCTTGCCGCTGCGGCTGGCAAGGACTGCTTTCAGCTGGTGGCCGAGCTTCTGGTCAACCGCTCCGAGCTGCCCTTGTCGATCATCGAGCCCGTCCTCTCCGGGGATTTCGAGTGGGGGGTGCGGGAACGGCAGCAGGCGGCCGCCATGGTCGCCGAGGCCTGCCAGAGTGACATGGTGCGGCTCTTTCGCGGCATCGCCGAAACACCGGAGACGACCGAGCCGCGCGAGCTGCTGCCGCCCTTGCAGAGCATCGTCTCGAACCTGGAATCGCTGGTCGACGTCGCCACCAAGGTCAAGTTCGATCACCGCGCCTTGCGCAAGCTGAAGACCGAGACCTTCGAGCTGATCGAGGCCCGGCTCGGTCATGCGCTGCAGGAGCAGCTGCTCGCCGCCTTCGAGAACCTTGCCGAGCCCGAGGCCGAGGTCGACTGGCGCCGGCTCGAGCAGAACGCGGCAGCGGCGGCGAACATGCGGTTGATCGCCAAGCGGATCGGCCTCGCGACCCGGATCGATTTCGTCTTCGTCCGTGCCTTCGAGCGCTACCGGGCGCTGTTGCGGCCGGTTGGGACAGACTGCGGCGACCGACCGCTGCTCGATCCCTTGGTGATGGATCGGGTGCGGATCATCGAGCTCCTGTTCGGCAGCCGGGCCGCCATGCAGGTCCTGGCTCCCTTCCGCAGCCCGACAGACCAGGGCGACGCCCGCCAGCGCAAGTCCCAGACACGCGCCGGCGTGCAGGCCGCCTGAGCGGACCCGCCCCGCCCGGGTGCGCACGGCGACCGGCCGCCGCACGCGTGGCTCGCCGAATGGGTGGCGGACACTTCGTCAGCGAAGGGCGCTGCACGGCCCCATCTGGCGAACCGTCGGCAGGCCGGCTCGTCGATCTCGGTGTCGTGGCGCCATCCCCTCGCGCGGTGGCGCGGTCTTGCCGCCCGATTGTCCGAACGCGGCGGCGGCTGGATCGCCGCCCGTCGGCCTCCCGGGTGATCGAGCCGGTTTGCCGGCTTGGACGCCGCCCGCCTTGGCGCACGCGATCCTGAACAGGTGAGGGGGGCTGTTGGTGCCGTCAGTGACCCCCTCGATGCCCGCCCACCACAGCGCGGCGGCCCAGTCAACCCGCGGCGACGAGTTGTGGCAGGATTCCTGGCGATCAGCTCCGGGACGGTCGGCCATCGCGCTTGCCCGCTTGGTCTGCAGCGCCAGTAGGCCCAGGCGGTGACGACCAATGGTGGCCGCCCGCCCGGCCGCGCTCGACGGCAAGAGACGCCACCCGGAGCCGCGTGCACCGGTTCTCGGGGCACGATCCTGCGGCCACCGATTCCCGCCATCGTCCGCCCTCGCGCCGGGCGAGAGCCCGGCGCGTCGCCCCTGCCGGGCTGCCGTGACCCGGGCCGGGACCTCGTTGCCCTGGGTCGCGGCGCTGTGTAGAAGCGCTGCCGAGAACGCTGGCCGAACCGGGTTCGACGCGTGCCGGCTACTGGAGGAGGCGACATGCAGCGTCTGGCCCGCCTGGTGCGCGGTATCGACCGGCTGAACGACGCGATCGGCCGCGCCGTGTCGTGGCTGACGCTGGCCATGGTGTTCACGACCTTTTTCGTCGTCGTCGCCCGCTACGGCTTCGCTTGGGGGCAGATCTGGATCCAGGAGAGCTATGTCTGGATGCACGGGGCGGTCTTCATGCTGGCCGCCGCCTACACCCTGCTGCACGACGGACATGTCCGCGTCGACATCTACTATCGGCCGGCGAGTGACCGGTTCAAGGCCTGGATCAATCTCTTCGGCACCGTCTTTCTGCTCCTGCCGACGATCGTCGTCGTGCTGCTCTATGCGATCCCCTATGTCCAGGCGTCCTGGATCCGGCTCGAGATGAGCCGCGAGGCCGGGGGGCTCAGGGGGCTCTTCCTCTTCAAGACCATCATCCCGATCTTCTGCCTGCTGATGGCGCTGCAAGGTCTCGCCCTTGCCGGCCGCAGCCTCCTCGTGCTGCGGCGTTTTCCGGGCTTCTCGATCGACGCCACGGCCGAGGCCCGGGGATGAGCGACGCCCTGATCGGCGAGATCCTCAGCCTCGTCATGTTCGCCGTCACCTGCCTGGTGCTCCTTTTGGGCTTTCCGGTGGCCTTCACGCTCGCCGGCACGTCGCTGGTCTTTGCCCTCATCGGCTGGTGGCTCGGCATCTTCGACTTCCGCCTCCTGGGCGGGCTGCCGTCGCGCTATTTCGGCACGATGGTCAACGAGGTCCTGGTCGCGGTGCCGCTCTTCGTCTTCATGGGGGTGATGCTCGAGCGGGCGCGGATCGCCGATCAGCTCCTGCAGACCATGGGGCTGCTGTTCGCCCGGGTCCGGGGCGGGCTCGCCGTCTCGGTCACCATCGTCGGTGCGCTGCTCGCCGCCTCCACCGGCATCGTCGGCGCCACCGTCGTCACCATGGGCCTCCTGTCGCTGCCGACCATGCTCAAGGCCGGCTACGACCCCAAGCTCGCGACCGGCACGATCTGTGCCGCCGGCACGCTCGGGCAGATCATTCCGCCCTCGATCGCTCTCGTGATCCTCGGCGACATCATCCAGGGGGCGAATACCCAGGCCCAGCTCGCCCTCGGCAATTTCGCCCCGCAATCGGTCTCGGTGGTCGATCTCTTCGCCGGCGCCATGCTGCCCGGCCTGATGCTGGTCGGGCTCTACATCACCTGGCAGATCATCCTCGCCACCATCCGCCCCGAGACCGCACCGCCGATGGAGATCGAAATCGGCACCAATATCTGGAAGGAGGTGGCAACCGCCCTGCTGCCGCCGGCGATCCTGATCATCGCGGTTCTGGGCTCGATCCTGGGCGGGATCGCCACGCCCACGGAATCGGCGTCGGTGGGTGCCGTCGGTGCCATGCTGCTCGCCGTCATGCGGCGGCAGCTCGATCTCGACATCCTCAAGGAGGTGATGCGCCAGACGACCAAGATCAGCTGCATGGTCTTCGTCATTCTCCTCGGTGCCTCCGTGTTCTCGCTGGTCTTTCGCGGCCTCGGCGGCGAGGAGATCGTCACCGACGTGCTCTCCGCCATGCCGGGCGGTGCGTTTGGTGCCATGTTCGTGGTCATGGCCTTGATGTTCTTCTTGGGCTTCTTTCTCGACTTCATCGAGATCGTGTTCGTCGTCGTGCCGATCGTCGGGCCGATCCTCTTGATGATGGGCCTCGATCCGATCTGGCTGGGCGTGATGATCGCGATGAACCTGCAGACGAGCTTCCTGACCCCGCCCTTCGGCTTCGCCCTCTTCTATCTGCGCGGCGTGGCCCCGCCCGAGGTCACCACCATGCACATCTATCGCGGCATCATCCCCTACGTCCTGATCCAGCTCGTCGGCCTCGCACTCCTCGCCACCTTCCCGCAAATGGCGACCTGGCTGCCGAGCGTCATCTTCGGCTGAGCACCGGGCCCGCGCGCCGGCTAGGCCGGGCCGCCAACCGGCTCGTTGCCGACATCGCAGCGGGGCCTTGACAACCGCTTCGGCCTCGTATTTAACGAACTCGTTAGTTAAGCGCTGCGTTTAGTAAAGAGGGAGGCACCATGCCCTGGTCGCACGGCACTTTCTACTGGAACGAGCTCATGACCTGGGATGTCGACCAGGCAAAGCGCTTTTATGCCAATACGCTCGGCTGGAGCTTCGAGCCCATGGCGATGCCCGACGGCACCTACTGGGTGATCAGATGCGGCGAGGCCACGGTCGGCGGGATGTTCCAGCTGAGCGAGCCCCATTTCGAGGGCGTGCCGGAATCCTGGATGGCCTACATCGCCGTCGACGATGTCGATGCGCGCATCAGCAAGGCGACCGCGGCAGGCGGCACATTGATGCGCCCGGCCTTCGACATCGCGGGCGTCGGCCGGATCGCCATGCTGACGGAGCCGGGTGGTGCGGGGATCGGCTGGATAACCCCGGCCAACGCCTGACCGACCGCCGATGACCGATCCCTTGAGCGAGACCTTCGCAGCACTTGCCGACCCGACGCGCCGGGCCATTCTCGCCCGACTGACCGAAGGCGAGGCCACCGTCACCGAGCTTGCCGAGCCTTTCGCCGTGTCGCTGCCGGCGATCTCGCGGCACCTCAAGGTGCTGGAGCGCGCCGGGCTCATCACCCGCGGCCGTTCGGCACAGTGGCGACCGTGCGCGCTGGCGCCCGAGGCGCTCAGAACGGTCGACGACTGGCTCGCCGGCTACCGGCAGTTCTGGCACCAGGGTTTTGATCGTCTCGACGACTACCTGCAGAAGCTGCAGGCGACCGCGACCGACGAGGTGCAGTAACGGCCGGCAGCATGGACGTCGGCGAATGACGAGGGGAAGGAACGACGATATGACGAGCACCGCGAGCGCCCCGCGCGCGCAGCGACACGGCGGCGACCCGGAGCGCGCACCCGAGCTCACCATCACCCGCAGCTTCAGCGGGCCAGCAAACCTCGTCTTCAAGGCCTGGACCCAGGCCGAGCACCTCGTCCGCTGGCTCGGGCCGCGGTCGCACCCGGCCCGCGAGGTCGAGGTCGACTTTCGCGTCGGCGGCCGCTGGCGCGCCTGTCTCCGCTCGCCCGAGGGCGAGGCCATCTGGATGGGCGGAATCTACCGCGAGATCCAGCCGCCGAACCGGCTGGTGCTTACCTTCGCCTGGGAGTCGACCGGCTTTCAGACCCAGATCACGGTCGATCTGGTCGAAGTGGGCGAGCGCACGGTGATGACCTTCCATCAGGCCCCGTTCGTCTCGGTCGAGAGCCGCGATTCGCACAACGAGGGCTGGAGCAGCTGCTTCGATCGGCTCGCCGATTTCCTGGCCGCGGCCAGGGGCTGACGGTCTCCAAGAAAGGGCAACGGACCTCGGGGGAGGAGGACGATGGCCGACACGCTTTTGCTGCTCATCGCCACCGGCAAGGGGGCGTTCATCCTCGACGGCGATCCTGGGCGCCGCAGCTTTGCGCTACGCGGCCCCTGCTGCGACGCCCAATCGGTCAACCACGTGATCGCCGATCCCGCCACCGGCACGCTCTGGGCCGGTGGCGGCGACGGCTGGGTCGGGCCCGCCGTCTGGCGCTCCACCGATCGCGGCCAAAGCTGGCAGCGCTTCGACCAGGGCCTCGCCTATCCGGAAGGTCAGGACAAGCTGAAGGCCGTCTGGTCGCTCGCCCGTGCGCACGACCGCCTCTATGCCGGGGTCGAGCCGGCCGGCCTCTTCGTCAGCGACGACGACGGCGAGAGCTGGACGCATGTCGAGGGCCTCACGGATCATCCGAGCCGGGCCGAGTGGGTGCCGGGCGGTGGCGGGCTGATCCTCCATCACATCGTCGCGCATCCGGACGATCCGGCGCAGCTCTGGGTCGCGATCTCCACGGCCGGCGTCTTCCACACCGGCGATGGCGGGCGCAGCTGGCAGCCGCGCAACCAGGGGACGCGCTGCGACTTCATGGGCACCGGTGCGACCTATCCGGAGTTCGGCCAGTGCGTGCACAGCCTCGCAATGGCGCAAGGCACGCCCGACCGGCTCTACCAGCAGAACCACTGCGGCATGTACCGAAGCGACGACGGTGGCCGGGCCTGGCAGAGCATCGAGACCGGCCTGCCGTCGGATTTCGGCTTCGCCACCGCCACCCACCCGCGCGATCCCGAAACCGCCTACCTCCTGCCGCTGGTCGGCGCCGACCGACGCTACGTCCCGGACGGCAAGGCTGCGGTCTGGCGGACCCGGGACGGCGGCCGGAGCTGGCAGGATCTGCGCAAGGGCCTGCCCCAAAACAACGCCTTCATGTGCGTGCTGCGCCAGGCCATGGCGACCGACCGGCTCGACCCCGCCGGGGTCTATTTCGGCACCACCGGCGGGGCGATCTTCGCCAGCGCCGACGAGGGGGAGAACTGGGCCACGATTGTCCAGCATCTCCCGGCCATCCGCGCGATCGAGACGCTGGTGGTCGACCGCTGAACGGACCCGATCGGCTTGCAGCTTGTCAACTGCGCGAACCGATGCGCATGATCTGGCGCCGGCCGCGAAATCCGCAGGTACTCGGGTCCAATCGAGCGGTTGCCGAGCCTTCTGGACGGTGCGCGGTGTCGCGCTGACGACGCGCGACTCGGGAAGGAAACGTCACGATGGCACTGCAGGTGATGGGCTCCGGCTTTGGCCGCACGGGCACGATGTCGACCAAGACCGCGCTCGAAATGCTGGGGTTCGACCCCTGCCACCATATGATCGAGGTGATGGGCAACCCGGCACAACCGGCGCATTGGCAAGCCGTCGCCGAGGGCGGGCCGGTCGATTGGCACGCGGTGTTCGACGGCTACAACGCCCAGGTCGACTGGCCCGGTGCCGCCGTCTGGGAACAGACCGCGCTCGCCTTTCCCGAGGCCAAGGTGCTGCACAACGAGCGCCCCGCGGGAGAGTGGTGGAACAGCTTCAGCGGGACGATCGGCAAGTTCTTCACCATCCGCTCGTCCATCGCCATGCCGCCGCCTATCGCGGCGATCTTCGAGCTGATGGGCGGCTGGTTCGTCACCGAGACCTTCGGCCCGCGCATCGAGCGGGAGACGGCCATCGCCGCCTATCGGCGGAACAACGAGAAGGTCCGCGACACCATCCCGGCGGATCGCCTCTTGGTCTTCACCCCGACCGACGGCTGGGAGCCGCTCTGCCGGTTCCTCGAGGTGCCGGTCCCGCAAGGCCCATTCCCGCGCAGCCACGCGCGCGACGAGTTCTGGGCGCATTTCGGCGGCGAACCGACGCTGGACGGCTGAAACGGCGGGCGAAGCTGGAGCAGGCACGGCCGGCGCCGGCAGGCGACCGGCCGGCACTCCGCGCCATCGAGACGCTGGTGGTGGCGGACTGAGCGGCGAGGGTGCTTGCGGCTAGCCGCGGCTCTGCGTCATCTCCTCCAGAAAGCGCCGGAAGTCCGGATCGGCCTCGCCGGGGCGCGGGCTGCTGGTGGTTGCCGTGCAAGGCGCCTGGTCCCAGCCGATCACCTCGGCTGCGAGGTCGACATCCTGCCATTTGTCGTGCCCGGTCTCGCGCAGGCTGCCGATCTCGGTGCGCACGAGATTGGCGATCTCGCCGACATAGGCGCATTTCTCGCGGTTGCTCTGGTAGTCGTAGGTGACCAGCACCGCCTTCACGCCGACCGTCCGCACCCCGTCCTTGGCCCAGGGATAGTGCGAGGCGTCGAGCCTGACGGGCTCGCCATAGATCGCGGCGATCGCCGGATCGTCGATGGCGATGAGCTGCAGCTCATCGCCCGGCCGGATATCGTCGACGAAAAGCTTCACCGGTGCTCCTGCGACATAGAGCATGGCATCGAGTGCGCCCCGCTTGAGCTGGGCCAGGGCCTCGGCGGCAGGGAGCTCGACCCGCTCGGCGGGCTCGATGCCGGCGAGCGTGAAGAGCACGCCGGCGGTGACCGAGGTGCCGCTGCCGGCCGGGCCCGTGGCCACGGTCTTGCCCGCGAGATCCGCGAAGCTCTCGATCCGGGCATCGGCGCGCACCAGGAGGTGCACCTCCTCGTCATAGAGCGGGAAGACGAGCTTGATCCGCTCGGCCATGCGCTGGGCCGTCTCGCTGCTCTGGTGCGAGCGGACCCAGAAGAGCACGTCGTGCTGGACGATGCCGAGTTGGGCCTCAGGCGCCGTGTAGACGCGATAGAGGTTCTCGAGCGAGCCTTCCGAGGCGAGGACGCGAAGCTCGAGACCGGCCGTGTCGGCGAGCCCGCTGATCTCCTGGCCGAAGGCGTAATAGGTGCCGCGCGGCTCGCCCGTGGTGATGCCGAAGGGCTCGGCCGCGGCTCCTGAGGTCGGGGCCAGGGCCTGGGCTGCGAGAAGCAAGGCTGCAATCAGTCCAGAACGATGGCGCTGCATGAGGGCTCCTTTCTGGCGCTAGGGGCGAAGCTCGCCGAGAAACCCGTCGAGCCCGCCGGGATCGGTGCGGCCCGCGGAATCGGGTGCTGCGGACGGCACCGGTTGGCGCAGCGGCGGCAGCGGTGCCTTCGCCACCTCGTCGCCCCGGCGAAGGTCATCGAGAAAGGCGGTGAAGTCGGAGCGCTCGGCATCGGCATCCGCCTCGGGCGGCGTTGCCGCGAGCGGTCGTGGCGTGCCGAGCGGCGGCGGTGCCTTGGCGAAGAAATTCGCACCCAGCTCCGCCTCGATCCAACGCACCGCCGTCGTCGACTGAATCGCGAAATTGAGGCCGGTCAGGGTCAGCCCGTCCTTGCCCTCGCGGCGGATGAAGGTGTTGATGCCGATGACCTCGCCCCGTCCATCGAGCAGCGGTCCGCCGGAATTGCCGGGATTGATCGCGGCGTCGGTCTGGAACACGTCCCAACCCTGCCGCCCCTGAAAGCTGGTCGAGGCGCCGCTCAGACGCCCGGCGGTCATGGTCCAGGGCACACCACCGCCCGGATGGCCGATGGCGATCACGTCCTCGCCGATCTCGGTCCGCTCGAGCGTGCTGAGGCGCAGGGCCGGCAGCAGCTGCGGCACGTCGATCTTCAAGAGCGCCAGATCGAGCCGGTCGGAGCGGGCAACGATCTCGGCCCGGATATGGCGGGCGAAATCGCGGCCGCGGTCGCCGGTCACCGTCTCCGGCTTCAAGGCGACGACGATGGTCGGCAGCCGGTTGCTCGTCGAGGTGATGACATGCGCGTTGGTCAGGATATGGCCGTCGTTGCGGATGATCGCCCCGGTACCGCTGGCGACGCCCGAGGGGCTGCGCTCGGCACCCTGGATGTAGACGACAGCGGGTGCCGCCTCGCGATAGATCTGCCGCGCATCGAACGCCTCGGCGAGGGGGGCGAGCAGGATCGAGAGGGCGAGCACGCTGCCGACACAGGTCGACCAGGCGCCGATACGGCGCAAGACGAGCCCTCGCATGTTGCCCAACCTTTCTCCGCCCGTTCGCCGAGCGGCATGAAGAAAGCGCAATCGATCCTGCTATTCTGCTCGACGTTCCGTCCGTTACTTGTCGTTCTTGCGGCAGATCGCTGTCATTCGTGAACAAAAAGCAATGAATGCGGATCCCTCAGCATTTCATCACTAGACATGACGATAGGTTATTCGGGGCGGTTCGGCAAGATGCAGCGTTTCATTGCCACTTTGGCGGTGGTCACCGCGACGTTGCTCGGCCATCGGTGGCGCGCCATAATGCAGTCAGCGGGCCACCCGCTGCCCCAGGAAAGGCCGAGCATGGGCGAGACCACCACCCTCAGCATCGAGGTGTCGACCACCACCGCCGAGCGACTGGACCAGCTGGCACGGACGACCAACCGCAGCACGGCCAAGCTTGCCCAAGAGGCCCTCGACCAATTCCTCGAGGTCGAGGCCTCGCACGCCTCGGCGATCGCCGAGGCCATCGCCGAGGCGGACGCCGGCGGCCCGTTCATCGCCCACGAGGATATGGTGACCTATCTCGAAGCGCTGGCGCGTGGCGAAGATCCGCCACCACCACCCACCTTCATGCGCACACCAGAGTGAAGCTGGACTGGACGGGCCGCTCGCTGGCCGATGTAGACGACATCAATGCCCATATCCGTTCCAGTAATCCGACCGCCGCGGCCCGCGTCTTCACTGCCATCAAGGGCACGGCAGATCGGCTCCGCCGTTTTCCTCGGTCCGGCCCACCCGGGCGGCAGCCCGACACGCGCGAGATTGTCGTCCCCGGCACGCCCTATCTCATCGTCTACCGCCTCCGCGGCAAGGCCATCGAGGTCCTGCGCGTGCTCCACGGGCGGCAGAGCTGGCCCGACACGGACCCGTGACGTCCGACCGAGGTGACAGCAACGCGCGAACGCGCTACGTGCCGGCGTCTGCCACCCAACAACGACGGCACAGCATGACCCATTACGACCTCTTCGTCATCGGCGGTGGCTCGGGCGGTGTCGCCTGTGCCCGGCGCTCGGCCGGCTATGGCGCCAAGGTGGGGCTCGCGGAAGCCAGCCGGCTCGGCGGCACCTGCGTGATCCGCGGCTGCGTGCCGAAAAAGCTGATGCACTACGGTGCGCACTTCGCCGAACGATTGCGCCAGGCGAAGGGCTATGGCTGGCAGCTCGAACATGCACCCCGGCTCGACTTTCAGGCCCTGCTCGAAGCCCGCAACAAGGAAATCCAGCGCCTCAACGGCCTCTATGCCGGGATGCTGGCGCAGGTCGGCGTGACCGTGCATGCCGGCCGGGCGCTGATCACCGGCCGGGTCGGGGCGCGGTATCGGCTCGAGGTCGCGGGCGATACGATAAGCGCGGATCGGGTGCTGATCGCCGTCGGCGCCCGGCCGGCCAAGCCCGCCGTCCTCGGCATCGAGCATACCGTGAGCTCCGACGAGATCCTCGAAGAGATCTACCCGATGCCGAAGCGCCTCGCGGTCGTCGGGGCCGGCTATATCGGCGTCGAGCTCGCGAGCATCATGAACGCGCTCGGTGTCGACACCCGGATCATCCTGCGCGCCGACATGCCGCTGCGCGGCTTCGACGAGGATCTGCGCCGCCACATGACCGCCGAGCTCGAACGGCACGGACTCGAGCTCGTCAGGAACACCACGGTGAGCGCCATCGAAAAGACCGACGCCGGCCTGCGCTTGCAGACCTCGAGCGGCCCGATCGAGGCTGACCGGGTCGTCTACGCCACCGGCCGACCGCCCTTGCCGAACACCAGCTGGCTCGGCCTCGCTGACCTCGGCGTCGAAATGGACCCGAGCGGCAAGGTGCATGTCGACCGGCGCTACGCCACCAATGTCGAGGGCATCTACGCCGTCGGCGACTGCAGCGACCACGCCGGTGCCGGGCTCGACGCCGGCCAGCACGACCTGACCCCGGTCGCCATCGCCGAGGGCCGGGTGATCGCCGAGACCCTGTTCAACGACAACCCGCACGAGGTCGCCTACGCCAGCATCCCGACCGCGATCTTCGGCCTGCCGGAGGCCGCTGCTGTCGGCCTCTCCGAGCACGCCGCCCGCAGCCGGGGCTACGCGGTCGCGGTCTACGAGACGCGCTTTCGCCCGATGCTGCACGCGCTTACCGACGACGAGGGCCGCACCTACATGAAGGTGGTCGTCGACAAGGACAGCGACCGCGTAATCGGCTGTGCCATGGTCGGTGATGATGCGGCCGAGATCATCCAGGGCCTCGCCATTGCCTTGACGGCGGGGGCGACCAAGGCGCAATTCGACGCAACGGTCGGCGTGCACCCGTCGGCCGCGGAGGAATTCGTCACCCTCTATCAGCCGCGAACCGGCTGAGCCCGGGTGATGCTCGACGAGGGACACGAGGCCATGAGCCAGAGCTGGACACCGCAATCCTGGCGGCAGAAGACGCCCCATCAGATGCCCGACTACCCTGACGCCGAACGGCTCCGGGCGGTCGAGAAGATGCTCGCGAGCTATCCGCCGCTGGTCTTTGCCGGCGAGGCCAGAAAGCTCCAGGAGGAGCTCGCCAAGGTCGCCCGGGGCGAGGCCTTCCTCCTGCAGGGTGGCGATTGCGCCGAGGCCTTCGCCGATTTCAACGCCGACAAGATCCGCGACACGCTGCGCGTGCTCCTGCAGATGGCCGTGGTGCTGACCTATGGCGGCGGCATGAGCGTGGTCAAGGTGGGCCGCCTCGCCGGCCAGTTCGCCAAGCCGCGCTCCGCCCCCATGGAAAGGGTGGGCGACGTCGAACTCCCCGCCTATCGCGGCGACATCGTCAACGGCCTCGCCTTCACCGCCGACGAGCGGATCCCCGACCCCGCCCGCCAGCTCCAGGCCTACAGCCAGGCTGCCGCCACCATGAACCTGTTGCGCGCCTTCACCCAGGGCGGCTACGCCGCCCTGACCCGCGTCCACGAATGGACGCTGGGCTTTCTCGATCGCTCGCCGCAAGCCGACCGCTACCGCGACTTCGCCGACCGGATCAGCGAGGCGCTCGGCTTCATGCGCGCCTGCGGGGTGACCGACCTCACCACGCCGGAGATCACCCGCACCAGCCTCTACACCAGCCACGAGGCCCTGCTCCTCGGCTTCGAGGAAGCACTCACCCGGATCGATTCGACCTCGGGGCGCTGGTACGACACCTCGGCCCACCTGCTTTGGATCGGTGACCGCACGCGGCAGCTCGACGGGGCGCATGTCGAGTATTGCCGCGGCATCGCCAACCCGCTCGGCGTCAAGGCCGGCCCGACCATGCCGGTCGAGGATCTCCTGCGCCTCTGCGACGTGCTCAACCCGGAGAACAAGCCCGGCCGGCTCACCGTGATCGCGCGGATGGGCTACGACCAGGTCGAGCGGCATCTGCCGCCGCTGGTGCGGGCGCTCGAGCGCGAGGGCCGGAGCGTGGTCTGGTCGTGCGATCCGATGCACGGCAACACGATCAAGTCGTCGACCGGCTACAAGACCCGCCCCTTCGACCGCATCCTCGCCGAGGTGCGGAGCTTCTTCGCCGTGCACCGCGCGGAAGGCACGCATGCCGGCGGCATCCACCTCGAGATGACCGGCCAGGACGTGACGGAATGCACCGGCGGGGCACAGGCCATCACCGATGCGGCGCTGCGGGATCGCTATCACACCTATTGCGACCCCAGGCTCAATGCGCAGCAGAGCCTGGAGCTGGCGTTCCTGATGGCCGAGGCGCTCAAGGAGGAACGGCAGGCGCTCAGTAAAGCGTCTTGACGATGACCCCCACCAACAGCGACGTCGCCCGCTTCACCGACAAGTATTTCGACAAGACCCGGGTGATCGTCGAACGGTTCGGCGACTGCCGGGTCACCTATGCCGTCTTCATGCGCCGGCCGGTGCTCTGCACCCCGAGGCTCGCCGTCGGCTGGCTCGAGGCGGTGGCGGCCGAGCGCGGAGCCGAGATCACGATCGACCAACGCTTCAGCGAAGGCGGCTGGGTCGGGGCCGGCGAGCCCATGCTCTATCTCGAGGGCTCGTTCCGCCACCTGGTCGATCTCGAGACGATGTTCCTGCAAAAGCTCGGCCCCGCTTGCGTCGCCGCCTTCAACGCCTACACCATGTGCACCGACCTGCCCTATGTCGCTTTCCTCGCCATGGACGCCCGGCATTGTGCCGGGGCGGAGATGGCCGAGATGATGGCCTATGCGGCGAGCGTCGGCTCGGCCCGGGCGCGGCGCGAGAGTGCGGCCAAAGGCTTCATCGGCAACGCCACCGACGCCACCGCCCATTTCTTCGGCCAGACGCAGGGCTTCGGCACCATGCCGCACGCCCTGATCGGCTACGCGAAATCGACCGTCGAGGCGGCGCGCATGTACCACGCGACCTTCCCGGACGACCCGCTGTACGTGCTCGTCGACTATTTCGGCCGCGAGGTCAGTGATTCGCTCGCCGTCTGCGAGGCCTTCCCCGAGCTCGCCGCCACCGGCAAGCTCGGCGTGCGCCTCGACACCCACGGCGGCCGCTTCGTCGAAGGCCTCGATACCGCCAAATCCTACGCCGTCCTCGACCGCCACGTGCCCGAAGCCATCCGCACCTACCGCACCCACGACGAGCTGCGCTGGCTCACCGGCACTGGGGTCACCGCCGCCGCCGTCTACCACCTGCGCGAAAAACTCGACGACGCCGGCTTCAACGCCGTCAAGCTGATCGCGAGCTCGGGCTTCAACCCGTCGAAATGCAAGCTGATGGCGAGCGTCAAGGCGCCGATCGACGTCATCGGCACCGGCTCCTACCTGCCCGAGCTCTGGTCCGAGACCTACGCCACCGCCGACGTCATCGCCTATGACGGCGAGCACCGCGTCAAGGTCGGCCGCGAGTTCCTCTTCCCCGACGGCTGAGGGTCGTCAGGGGCGCCCACCCGAGAAGGATGGTGGGGCACAGGCAGGCGCTGCCTTCCCGATCACGGCGCTTCGCTCGGCGCCGGGGCTCAGGCGGCGTCGGACGCGTCGTGGCTGGCGTGCTCCTGGATCAGCCGCATGATCTCGGTGGGCTCGCCCTTGATCAGGTTGAGCTCGATGTCGTGTCGGTCGCCGTTGGCGAGCACGATGCGAATACCCTTGTTGAGCACCCGCCGCTTGATCGTGGCTTCCTGGATGGCGCTCCAGGGCAGGACATCGGGGCCGCGGCGGCGGTCCAGGATGCCGGCGTCGCTGAGGGTTAGGACCGGAGCCGCGAGGCGGAGCTCCTGGGCCACCATGACCAGGGCCACGGCCGGCATGACGACGAGGAGGAAGGCGATGCCCCACTCCTCGGCCAGGCCATGGGTCCACACCCGGCCGAGGCCGATCGCGATCATGGCGAGCAGCATGATCATGAAGGGCCAGCTCTTCCAGGGGTCGAAGTGGAAGCTCGCGATCGGGCGGTCAGCCATAGATCAATCGAGGCAGCCAGAGGGCGACGCCCGGGAAGATCAGGATGACGACGACGGCGAGGTTCTGGATCACGTTGAATTGCAGCATGCCGATATGGCTGTCGCCCAGGCTGAGTTGCGGGGCAGCCCCCTTGCGGTAGTAGGCGGCCATGGCGACCGGTGGCGAGAGGAAGGCGGACTGCGGGTTGACGGCAACGAGAAGGCCGAACCAGACGAGATCGACCTCGAGCTCGCGGACCGCGGGCACCAGGATCGGCACGAAGATGAGCACGATGGCCGGCCATTCCAAGGGCCAGGCCAGGAGGAAGATCAGGATCATCATCATGACGACGATCCAGAACGGATCGAACGGCATGCCGAGGAACCAGGAGGTGACCAGAAGGCCGCTGCCGAGGCGCGAGAACACGGCGGCATAGATGTTGGCCGAGACCGCGAGGAAGAGGATCATCGAGGTCGTCTGCAGCGTGTTCATGATGCAGTCCTTGCAACGGCGTGCACGGCAGGCTCGCAAGCTCGCCACCATGACGCCGGGCGTTCGCCCCAACTCGCACATGATTTCTTCTTGGTAGATTGCGACAGCAGCGGAGGCATTCGCATTCATGATCGCAGACGCCCCGCCAGATTCACGCTTCCAGGGACACCTCCCCTTGCAACCCAAGGCACGGGCCAGCCATCGCGGCATCCCCTATACCCGCCTCATCCGCGACATCATCGAGCGCGAAATCTCACGACCAGAGCGATGATTCGCCGCCCGCGCCCCGCGCCCCGCCGCCATTGGCGTTCAACGGTGGTAGCGGGATATTGCGAAGGCAAGCCGAATCGTTAAAGAGGGAGAGGGCCGCCTAAGCTGCATCGGCCCAGCCTTTAAGGAGGCGAAGTGGCGCGAAGTTCACCACATGGTCCGTATTGCTTGTAAGGGGAGATTCCATCTGGGCCAACGACAGAACGCTCACCCTGACACGTTGCAGCGGTATTTCTTTCCATGTATTGGGCTAATACCCGATTTTGAACCCCCATTCGTGGAAAGAGATGGTCACAGGATTCTAAAGCGCCTCTGGAATACGACGCCATTCGATGTCGCGACATTGGCCGTCAATCATAAAGTAAATTTCTCTTACTTTCTCATGACTGCTTTCCTTGAGGCCGTCGACTGCGAAATAGAGATTTCTGCAGAAAGTCCGGAGCAAGCGCAGGAAAAAGCTCGCTTATTTCAAGCAATGCTCTATTTGGAAGGCGTTGGCCCCTTTATTATGCCGTTTTTCACCAATTGGTCCTTAAACTCATACGCCGGGATCAACAGCCGGGACTCTGACAGTTTACGTTCCAAACTGCCGCCCGGCCTTCGCGAAGGTCTCACCTCGGCGTCAGGTAAAGTAGAGGCTTGGCTTCATGAGCCGACACTTAAAATAATCGCTATTGCAAATCGTAGCTGCATCTCCTCGGAGATGTTTCAACGCGCAGTAGAGTGTGCCCAAGAATGGCATTGCCTTGAACAAAGGCATGCAGAACTGGTTGCAGCCCGCGCCGCGCTTCAGACGTCTCCAATGATTCCTGATATCAGCTCTTCCCTGCTGCATGTTTGGCAGGGTATAGAATCTCTTTTTTCAGGCGTCAGCACAGAGATTACTTTCCGAATCTCGCTTCTGATTGCGCAACTGTGCAGTGATGAAATGCCAATGAGAACGAGCTATCAGACTGCTCGCAAAAGCTATAAACAGAGATCGAACGCCGCGCACGGAAATCTCAAGAAAATTGGCCTGAATGAGTGGAGGGAAGCATGGGAATTGTTGGTAAATTGCATGATTTCTATTCATCGACGCGGTAATTTAGTAGGTGAAAAGGTTCTAATTGAAGAAATACTTGATAGGGACTGGGTAGTCGAACCAAAATAGGCATTGGCGTCATGTAAACACTCTACTGCCCTACTGGCCTGTGCAAAACGAATCCAGACGCCGTTTCCCTTCGCGTACAAGAGCTACGTGTTCTTTCTACTACCGCGTCGATCGGCTGGGGGGCGTGGCCATCCTCAAAGGACATGGCGACATCGACGCCGTCTTTGCTGCCCGCTTGGCCGGACCAACCGGCTCTTAACTGGCGTCGTTTGGTCCTACCCTTCGAGCGAGCTTCAACCAAAAGGAATGGTGGGGCGTGGGGAGGTTTGCCTCCCCACATTTCTTCTCTTCCAACTTACCTACCCCACTGCGGCTCAGGCGGCGTGGTCGATTGGTTGGCGCCCGGCTTGTTGTTGGATGTGGCGCATGATGACGGCGGGGTCGGCATCGACGAGATTGAGCTCGATGTCGCGGCGGTCGCCGTTGGTGAGCACGATGCGCACGCCTTTGTTGAAGCTGCGGCGCTTGATCGAGGCCTCCTGGATGGCGGCCCAGGGGAGCGGGTCCGGGCCGCGGCGGCGGTCGAGGAGGCCTGTTTCGGTGATGACGAGGACGGGGGCCTCGAGGCGGAGCTCCTGGCCGACCATGACGAAGACCGTGGCCGGCAATGCTATCAGCAGGAGGGCCACGCCCGATTCCTGTTCCAGGCCGTCGACCCAGACCCGGCCCGCGCCGATCGCCATCATGGCGAGCAGCATGGCCATGACGGGCCAGGTCTTCCACGGGGTCGAAACGGAAGCTGGCGATCGGGCGGTCAGCCATAGATCAATCGAGGCAGCCAGAGGGCGACGCCCGGGAAGATCAGGATGACGATGCCGTTCCGCCCGGACGGGCGGCGCACCACGTTGCCAGCCGGGGAGGTTGCCGGTCCCCAGATTTGGCCGCCCCACTGACATTTATCGAGAAAGCTTGGAGCAATCGCCCTGGTCTGTCAATCTAGGGGGTAGACCACGTCAAACGGCGCGCCTATGGCCGGTGCGCGCGAGACGAGACCCTGACCGGAGAAACCTGCATGCTGACAATTGCCGATGTGATGACGCGAGACGTGATCAAGGTAGCGCCCGACACATCGGTCGAGGAAATCGCACAGCTCCTGTTCGAGCGCCACATCAGCGGCGTGCCTGTGGTCGATGCCAGTGGTGCCCTGGTCGGCATCGTCAGCGAAGGCGACCTGATCCGGCATGCCGGAGCCGTCGGCGACTCGGGCCCCCGCTCCTGGTGGCTCAGGTTCTTCAGTGACACGACACAAGGGGCCGCCGACTACGTCAAGACGCACGGCCGGACGGCAGCCGATGTGATGACCCGACAGCCGCTCACGGTGCCGCCGGATGCGAGGCTCGCCGACGTCGCCCGATTGCTCGAGAAGCACCGGATCAAGCGGGTGCCGGTGGTCGACGACGGCCGGCTGGTCGGCATCGTCACCCGCAGCAATCTCCTGCAGGGGCTGGCGACGGCGACGGGACCGGGCAAGGTCTCCGCCGACGACCGGGAGATCGCGAGGGCCTTGGACGAGGCGCTTCGTGACCAGAGCTTCGGGATCTTCATCAACCCGATCGTCCAGGACGGCGTGGTCCATCTCTGGGGCCTGGTCGACAGCGCGGCGGAACGACGGGCGCTGGCGCTGGTGGCCGAGGGGGTGCCGGGTGTCAAAGCCGTCGAGGATCACCTGGGCCAGCGGCCGATGGCGCGAAGCTGAACGCTTTAGTCCATGCGAATCCGCAGGGCCGCCAGCCTAGCGGCGGGCGGCCCTGCGCGCTTCGTCCTCCTCGATGGCACGCGGATGCGGCTTGCCCAGGAGGCCCATGAGCCAGGAGGTGAAGATCGATTCCTCCTTCTCGCCCGGCCGCGGTGCAGGCAGCGCCCGTCCCCAGGCACCGTGCACGACCACCTTCGGCGGGCCGAGCGACGGCTTGACCCGAGCGGAGCTGGGCGGGCAAGCCTCGCCATTCGTCGCGGTCTCGCGCCTCGTGGCCTCACGCGCCATCGCAGCTACTCCCGTGTGGCGGCACCGACCGCCATCTGGTTGGCGGCTGCCAAGGTCTCGGCAACGTATATCGTGCCGACGAGGACGAATGCCAGAGCCAAGGCGGCGACCAGCCCGTTGAACGCCTTGCTGCGCGCTCGCTGCCGCTGCAGGTTGTGCTCGCGATTGATGGTCGCGGCGCGAGCGAACTGCTCGATCATCTCCTGCCGGACATCGCGCACCGCCATGGCCTCGGCAGGCTCGCCGGCGAAGCCTTCGTTGTGGTAGAAATCCAGCATCTCCTCGGCGACGCGGCGGATCTCATCCGAATCGTCCGGATGCGCGTAGCGGCGCGGCCGCAAGGCCACGAAAAGAAAGACGAGCACGTAGAGAAAGGCCGCACCGATCGCGATGATCAGGCCGTGCACGACAACGGCGAGGAACGACCCGTCGAACGGCGGCACGCCATCGCCGAACTCGCGCAGCACCAAGAGCGTGATGCTGGCGATGGCGGCGATGATCGGCAGCGAGCGGACGACGTTCTCTTCGTGCTCCAGCTCGCGGGCATAGGCCTCGGCGAACAGCTTCTCGAGGTACTCGTCCATGGCCGAAGTCGTCCTCCGGTCGCCAGATGCCTCAGCCGATACCCTACGAGGCTCACAAAATCCGATGTCGGTAAAATCATCTACACCGCATTTCGAGCCCAGCCGGCATGGCTAGTCGTCCAAGTGACAACGTCGTCGGGAGCCAGGAAGCATGTCACCGTCCGTGTGCACGGCCTGATCACTCAAGACACGGAGTCAGGCGAAAAGCGCGCCAGCCCTGTTCGTCACCGGCGATCTGGAACAACTGTCGCTCGCCGCGATGTCGCTTGCCAAGGTGCCAAAGAGTGATCTGGCGAACGCCAATGCATCGGCGTCGTCCATCAAGAGCTTGCGCACGGCCCCTTCATATTGCTTGCGGCTGGTAAATTTCCGTTTTTTTGCAATTTCATCCAACGCCGGTGTCTCGCGGATGGGATAGTGCGAAATCATGGTCTGGAGGTCGCCGGCGTCATGGGCCTCCTGAAGCCGTCTCTTTTCTTAAGGCTTATCCCGTTGAGTCAGGTTCATCTACATCTTGTGGCTGTGCGCGATGGGCTCTAGCGCGAGCGGGCGGCGGCCCTTGCGGGGGTTGTCCTTTTTGACGATGTCCCAATAGCTCGTCGGTCCGTGGCGGGCCGCCAGGCCGAGCATGGTTTCGAACGAGACATGTCGGTAGAAGCGACGGTTGTATCGGAAGACGACCTCGTCGAGGTAGGTGTCGACGTGTTTGCGGCGCAGGCCGTGATAGGTCCCGAGCGCCCAGCGCTTCATCAGCGAGAAGGCGCGGTGGCTCCACGGCAGGACGACATGGGCCGCCATGGCGCCGATGACGCGTGGATCGTGCCGCCCCCTTTGTCTTGGAAGTTGGCGCCGGCCAAGCCGGGGTACGAGGCGTGGCCGTCGGTGATCAATGTCGAGCCCGGTTTCACCCCCTAGATTTCACGGCGGCCCGCACGAAGGCCTCGATCGACGCGGCCGAGTTGTCGTCGATCGCGGCGAGGCGCAGGCGACCGGAGCGTGTATCGAGATACTTGGCACCTCGCCGTCTCGGCTTGGCCTTGTCGGTATCGCGCTCGATCACCTCGACGGCACCAGCGATCAGGATTTTCCCAGTATTGCCGGGCTCGGGGCCGGGCTCGAAAAACGTGTCGCCGACCCGAAACGGGATCTCCGTCTGATCGACCTCGACGACGCCTTCGAGAAGATCGCGATTCGGATCGACCATGGTTCGGCGCAGCTTCTGTGTCAGCAGCCAAGCTGTCTTGTAGGTGACACCGAGCTGGTCGGCGAGCTGTCGAGCCGACATGCCGTTGGAATGGGTCGCCAGCAAATGGGCGGCCCAAAACCACGTCGTCAGCGGCAGCTTGGAGCGGTGCATTGCCGTGCCCGCCGTCATCGAGGTCTGCCGCCCGCAGTCGAGACATTCCAGCAGGCGCGGGCGGCTCTTCAGCGCGACAGCGCGAGCCTTGCCACAAGCCGGGCAGGCGAAACCCCCGGGCCAGCGACGCGCGAACAAGAATGCCGCGCAACGCGCCTCATCGGGAAACGCACCCTGAAACTCGGCAAGCGAGCGCCCCCGCGCCATGCGCTGTTCAACCCCTCAAGTCCACGCGTCCGGGTCCACCCGGCAGTCGCCACACTACATCTAGCGCGACCTGAGTCAACGGGATAAGCCTTCTTTTCTTGGCCGACGATTTTCGGCACGTCGATCGAAACGTTCACCGGCTGAGGAACTGAGATTTGCTCCTTTCCTGCAATATGATCGAAGAATGCCTCACGAACACGCTTTTCTGCCGCGCGTTCAGACAGCCGTTGAATGTGAGGAGAGATCGTCTTCAGCGCTGCAGACTTTGCTTCGCTGATGCATTCTTCGACGTCCTCGCCGGTGGTATCGGCGTGCCGCTCAGCCACTCGACGTTGGATTTCGGGATGGTAGTAGACGCCCTCTACAGAAAAGACTGCGAGCGCTCTTACCATATGCGTGCATTGGACAACCATAGGTCATCTGCAAGCGATGGCTCGAGGTCCCGGTGGGGCGCGGGGAGGCGATGCCTCCCCGCATTCACTTCCCTACCTCAGCTGATGCCGCCGAGGCTCACATACTTGATCTCGAGATACTCATCGACACCGTATTTCGAGCCCTCGCGGCCGAGCCCACTCTCCTTGACGCCGCCGAAGGGGGCGACCTCGTTGGCGATGACCCCGTCATTGACGCCGAGGAGACCAACCTCGAGCGCCTCGGCGACGCGGAAGACGCGGCCGAGGTCGCGGGCGTAGAAATAGCCCGCGAGGCCCACGTCGCTGTCGTTGGCGAGCTTGATCACCTCGTCCTCGGTCTCGAACTTGAAGAGCGGGGCCACCGGCCCGAAGGTCTCCTCACGCGCGATCTTCATGTCCATGTTGCAGTTGGCGAGCACGGTGGGCTCGAAGAAGAGGCCGCCCAAAGCGTGCGGCTTGCCGCCGAGGGTCAGCTTCGCCCCCTTGGCCACGGCATCCGCGATATGTTCCTTGGCCTTCTCGACCGCGGCCGATTCGATCAGTGGGCCGACCTCGATCCCCTGATCCGTGCCGACGCCGACCTTCAAGGCAGCCACCGCGGCCTGGAATTTCTCGAGGAAGGCGTCGTAGATGCCGGCCTGGACGTAGATCCGGTTGGTGCAGACACAGGTCTGGCCGCAGTTCCGGAACTTGCAGAGGATCGCCCCCTTGACCGCCTGGTCGAGGTCGGCGTCGTCGAAGACGATGAACGGGGCGTGGCCACCCAGCTCCATCGAGAC